>DAOUUU010000076.1 GCA_030667985.1 Candidatus Krumholzibacteriota bacterium | reverse complement strand
TCCCTGCCGAACAGATCCTTGACAAACTTCCTGACGGCCGGAATCCTCGTGGATCCGCCGACCAGGATGACCTCTACTATATCCTTGAATTCCAGTCCCGCATCCTTGATCGCCTGCTTGCAGGGTTCGAGGGTTCTCTGTACGAGGGGTATAATCAGTTTTTCCATCTCCGCACGCGAGAAGACCATGTCGAGATGCTTGGGACCATCGTCGTCGGCAAATATAAAGGGAAGGTTGATCTGTGTCTCGTGGACCGAACTGAGCTCGCACTTGGCCTTTTCGGCGGCCTCGCGAATCCTCTGGATCGCCATCTTATCCTTGCCCAGATCGATGCCTTCAGATTTCTTGAATTCGTCTATGATCCAATCCATGATGGTCCGGTCGAAATCATCTCCGCCGAGAAGCGTGTCTCCGCTCGTCGACTTTACCTGGTAGATACCGCTGCTGAGCTCGAGGATCGAGATATCGAAGGTCCCGCCTCCGAGATCGAAGACCGCTATCTTACCAGTTTTATTCTTCTCGAGACCGTAGGCGAGCGCTGCAGCCGTCGGCTCGTTTACAATCCTCATGACCTCGAGGCCCGCAATCTTGCCCGCGTCCTTGGTGGCCTGGCGCTGGGCGTCGTTGAAGTAGGCGGGGACCGTGATGACGGCCTGCGTCACCTCTTCTCCCAGATACTCGTCGGCATATTGCTTCAAGGCTCTCAATATCATAGCCGAGATCTCGGGAGGACGGTGCGTCTTGCCCTTGAGGCTGATGAGCATCTCGTCGTCCTTGCCCTTGGTCACCTCGTAGGCGACCTTTGCGATCTCGTCCTTCGCCTCGCTGAATCGCCTACCGACAAACCTCTTGATCGAATAGACGGTATTCTCCGGATTGGTTATCGCCTGGCGCTTCGCGAGCTGTCCCACAAGTCTTTCGTTGTTCTTGGCCAGCGCGACGACAGATGGAGTCGTTCTTCCGCCCTCGAGGTTCGGAACGATGGTCGGTTCCGATCCCTCGATAACGGCGACACACGAATTCGTGGTTCCGAGATCGATTCCGATGACCTTGCCCATATCAGATTCCTTTTCGAAGGTTCAAACATCCCTATACATTGTTCTTACTTATCAATACGTCACTTCTTCGATACGATCACTTTTGCCGGCCTGATCAAAACTTCGTTGAGTTGATAACCTTTCTGAACGACATAAGCCACCGCTCCCCCTTCAACCTCGCCATCCTCTGTCTCACCGACAGCTTCGTGGAACTGTGGATCAAACGGTTGACCGAGTGCCTCGACTTCCTCCAATCCCGTACGTATCAAAACATCCTTGAGGCTCTTCACGATCATAACGACACCGTCGGCCACATGGTCATCTCTTTCCCCCAACGCCTCGAGCGCCCTGTCAGAATCGTCCAAAACTCCTAGAATATCTGTGATTAGCTCGGCTTTCGCCTTCTTTTCAAGCAATTCCCATTCCCGCCTCGTCCGCTTTTTGTAATTTTCGAATTCCGCGGCGACCCGAAGGAGCCTATCTTCTTTGTTTTGAAGTTCTTCCTGCTGATCTCGCAGTTGAGTCTTCATCTTTATCAATAGGTCGTTCTTTTTACTTAGAAGCCCCAGAAGCTCTTTTCTGCTCGTCTTCTTTGCAGGTTTTATCTTTTTATCCTTCTTCGTTTCCGATTCTGCCTCATGGTTCCCTGAAGCTCCGTCTCCCTCCGGCTCTTTATCGGTATTTACTAATATTTCTATAGTATCGTCCATATTCTTGCCACTGGGAGAACTATCTCCATCCTCCGATTCCAATTCATCACCCTCGGTCCCGGGATTCGATCCGGCAGAGATATCCTCGTCTATCTGTTTTTCTTCCAACATCTTATCTTCTTTGGTCAAAGAATATCCTCCCTAGCCAGGACACACTCAGGCACCCTTGATCTGTAGCCTTTGCAATTCTTCTGCCATTTTTACGAGGAGTGAAAGAACTCGGTTGTAATGCATCCTGGTGGGCCCCAGGATCCCCAGCAAACCGTCATATTCGCTCATGTGGAATTTGCGGGTCACGAGAGAGAAATCGTTCAGCTCTCTCATCTCGTTCTCGCTGCCGATCGTGATCGATACCTCGTCGCCGAGCCTACGCTTCATCGCGTTCAACATGAAATGCCGCTCTCCCATGATCTTGACCAGATTCCGCAGGATGCGCGGATCGCTCAGTTCGGGCTGGTCGGCAGGATCCTCGAATCCCATGTAGCAATAACTGATGTTGAAGGGCCAATCGAAGAGGTAGTCTGCCTCTCTCGAGACGACCTCTGCGATCTCCCTCTCCACGCCCGATCCATCCCTCAGGAAACTTGCGAGACGCTCGGGCGCCTCTTCAAGAGAATATCCTGCGATCCGCTCGTTGATAATCTGAACGGCTTTCTCTATAACTCTGGGAGGATAACGCTTCGGCATCTCGACATAGATCCTTCTCTCCCGATCCGGAGAGAGAGAGAGAAGTATGAGGCCGCGGTGGCCGTCCAGCTGCACGATCCGCAGCTTGTCCACAACGCTGGAAGAGGCAAAGAGGCCCATGATGAGCCCCATGTAGCTTGTCATCTCGCTCAGCAGCCGGGAGGTCCTGCCCATGAGGTCCTTGACATCGTTCCAATTCTGGCCGATCCGGAGCCTTATCGTATCTACGGCGAGACGGTTCAGCCGGTTTACCGTCCTGATGTTGTCGACATAGGCGCGGTACCCGAGATCGGTCGGCACCCTCCCCGCCGAAATGTGGGGTTTGAAGAGCAGGCCACGCTGCTCGAGCGCATGGAGTATCTTCCTAATATTCGCCGTGCTGTCCCCCATGCGGTAATGCCGCTTGACCATACGGGAACTGACCGGCTTGCCGGCCCGTATATACAGGTCTACGATGTAATTCAACATCTTTATTTCACTAGAGCTTATATCTACGTCAGCTTGCATGCTTGGCACTCTCCATATCCAACTGCTACTATTATCAAGAAATGTAGAAACTCAAGGCGCCTTTGTCAAGGCCGCTTACTCCATCTTCCGGACCGTCTTGTCATTCCGGTCGGTTCGGGAGTTGTGATCCTGGGCTTTACTACCGGATGATATCTCCGATGCGGCTGAAGCGGATCCAGGGAAACTGCTTCTGAACGGAGAAATATAAGAAGAGCGCCTTGCCGCGCAGAAGCTTCATGTCAACGGCATGGGGCCTGAAGAATCTTGAATCCCAGCTATTGTCCCGGTTATCACCCATGACGAATATGTGCCCGTCAGGTACGACGTAAGGACCGAAGCCCTTTCGCCGGCGATCGCCGTTTATGTATTTTGTGAATTCTTCCTCCTGTTCGACGCCGTCGACGATCAATTTCTTGTCCTTGACCTCGACCGTCTGTCCTTCGACGGCGACACAACGCTTGATGTAGTCCGTCTTGCCGTCCCCGGGAAATTTAAAAATCACTATATCGCCCTGTTTTGGATCGCGTACTGCCGGAACATACCAATCGAAGATTGGAACCTTGGCGCCATAGAGAAATTTGTTCGCAAAGAGAAAGTCACCCTTGAGCAGCGTATCTTCCATCGATTCGGAAGGAATGTGGTAGCTCTGTACTATGAAGGTCCTCACGATCATCGCCAACACTACCGCGGTGACGATTATCTCGGTGTATTCACGTACCTTTGATTTCTTCGTCATCTCTGTTGGACGAGCCATTCGGTACCTCCCCTATCGGTTATCATGTTACAATATTATTCACTCTAAATATACGGAATCGATAACAAAATGGTTCCGTGAATTCCGGCTCCGGAAATTCAGAAATCGAATACTAGCTCGAACCCACCCCCCCCATCGAGGGCTCGGCCCTCTATCTGGAACTGCATGTCATACAGATGCGCATCGATGTACGCGTCCAGTGTCGCGATGAGTATTGTGAAGGCCGACCACCAGACCCAGTCGATCATCCGCTCCTCATACTCGTTCATCCAGGCATCATGCTCGTCCCACTCGGGAGATCCGGGCAGATATCGATCCCTCTTCAACTGTTCCCGCTCGGCGTTCCTGTACTCCAAATATATCTGGCTAAAATAAAACATTTCGGCGCCAAAGGCAATCGCAGCCTTTAGAGGCCTTTCATTATACATCTGTCCGAGTCCCGGAAAGACGAGAGCGGAGATTACGGCAACGTGGCTATTCTTTGCCCCCCCTTTGCCCGGCTCGCCACTGATCATCGATTCGGTGGTGAGCACATCATTGAGCTCCTCGATCGTCCATACCGACATCATCGTATCGACAGTTGACGAATCGGTGACAGACAGAATCGAGTCGGCCTGCGCGAGTACCGCGGCATCCGGAGGCCGGGCCGGGCCGGCCAGTGTGGAATCGATAGAGAAGGCTAACGCTGGACAGCAGAAGAAGAGCAGCATAGCCGACAATGGTATCAAACGGATAAGGCTTGTTCCCATTCGTGATGAGACAGAATATATATCCATAAGCTGATCGATCCTGTTTCCGGCGGGCCGATCGAACCGGTCGGCGCCGTCACATAATCAATTGGCGGGAATGTGTGGGAATCGAACCCACCCCGGATGGTTTTAGCACCCGACGGAAGGATTTGAAGTCCTCGAGGTCCACCAGAACCCATCCATTCCCGCACACCGAATAATAATCAGGGTGTTATCCGATGTAAAGCCGTTCCTCACCCGAGATACGCCACCGCCTCGATCTCTACGAGGCCTCCGAGAGGAAGCTTCGCGACTTCAAAGGCTGCGCGGGCCGGAGGATCGTTTTTGAAGCGGTCGCCATAGACACCGTTCATTACCGCGAAATCACCCATGTGCTGAAGCAAGACAGTCGTCTTCACGATGGTATCGATACCGGCGCCGGCCGCTTTCAGAATAGCCTCTATATTGTCGAGCGCCTGTTCGGTCTGCTTTTCCACTCCCCCATCGACGAGCTTGCCGGCTGCCGGGTCGATTCCGAGCTGACCAGCGATAAATAGATAGTCTCCGGCACTTACAGCCTGGCTGTAAGGCCCTACAGCGGAGGGTGCATTTTCGGTTGCTATTACCTTTCTCATTTGATTCTCCCTTTCTTCTTCAATGGAAATAAACGGTTTAATTTTCGCTATTCGACCGTCACACTCTTGGCGAGGTTTCGCGGCTGATCCACGTCACATCCCCTGAGTACCGCGATATGATAGGCAAGCAGCTGCAGTGGGATGACCGCGAGAATGGGGTAGAGAAAATCGAGGGTGCGCGGAATGAAGATGACATGATCGGCCATATCGATGACTTCCTTGTTCCCCTCGTTCGTGATCGCAATGATCTTGCCCTTCCTTGCCTTTACCTCGTTGAGGTTCCCAACGATCTTCTGGTAGGCATTATCCTTCGGGCAGATAAAGACGACCGGCATGTTTTCGTCGATCAGGGCGATCGGGCCATGCTTCATTTCAGCAGCGGGATACCCCTCGGCGTGGACATATGATATCTCCTTCAACTTGAGCGCTCCCTCGAGCGCCACCGGATAATTGGGGCCTCTTCCGAGATAGAGGAAATTATTATGTTTGTAATACTGCCTCGCAATCTTCTCTATAGCTTCGTTCGACTCGAGAATATTCGTTACAAGCGCGGGCAGTTCCAACATGGCCCGCACTATATCCTGCCCCTCGGAGCTCGATATGTGTCTCATGCGGCCGATCATAAGAGAGAGAAGATTGAGAACTGTGATCTGCGAAGTAAAGGCCTTTGTGGATGCGACACCGATCTCCGGGCCGGCATGTATGTAGACTCCGCCCTGCGATTCGCGGGCGATCGTGCTTCCCACGACATTGCAGATCCCCATGGACAGGACACCCCTCTTCTCCGCTTCCCTCAGGGCGGCAAGTGTGTCAACCGTCTCACCGGACTGACTTATCGCAAATACCAGCGTCCCATCTTCCATCACCGGATTCCGGTAGCGGAACTCGCTCGCATACTCTACTTCGACCGGTATGCGGGCATGCTCCTCTATCATGTATTCCCCGATCAGCGCGGCGTGCCAACTCGTCCCGCAGCCGATCAGAACGATACGGCGGGTCTCCCTTAGCTGATCTGGAGTCATTTCGAGCCCGCCGAGTTTCGCGTCACCCGTCCCGGGAATAAGCCGCCCCCTCATCGCATTCATGATCGTCTCGGGCTGCTCGAATATCTCCTTGAGCATGAAATGCGGGAATCCGCCCTTCTCGATCATCTCGAGATCCCAATCTACTTCCTGTATCTCATGCTCGACCTGCTCGTCCTCTATCGTTTTCGTCACGAAATTATCCTTTGTCGCGACGATCATCTGCTGATCCTCCAGATAAATCACCTGTCTTGTATGTTTGAGGATGGCCGCGACATCGCTTGCAATGAAATATTCGCCGTCGCCGATGCCGACTACTACAGGCGATCCGTTGCGCGCGCCAACGATCTTGCCCGGCTCCTTCGCACTGATAACAAGTATGCCGTAAGTGCCCTCGACCAGTTTGAGCGCCTTCTGAACCGCGTCCTCGATCGAATTGCCGTCGTAATACTTCTCGATCAAATGGACGAGCACCTCGGTGTCCGTCTCTGTGACGAACTCGTGGTTCTCGGCGGCGAGGGATTTCTTGATGGTCTGGTAGTTCTCGATGATCCCGTTGTGAATCAGGGCTATGTCGCCCGTGCAATCGAAGTGCGGGTGTGCATTCTGGCGGTTAGGCTCTCCGTGCGTGGCCCAGCGCGTATGAGCGATACCGGTGTTGCCCGACATGTCCCTGTCCTTGATCTTTTCCTCGAGCTGGCGGATCTTGCCGGGTGTCTTCTCCCACACGATGCCGCCATTCTTGAGGATGGCAATACCGGCCGAGTCGTAACCGCGGTACTCGAGCCGTTTTAATCCCTCGATCAATATCTCGCCGACATTCTCGCTTCCACCTACATACCCGATAATCCCGCACATGCTTATCCCCTATCGCCTGAGCCATTCGATATTCGATTAAATATTATATCACATCAGAGCATACGTTGTTCCACAAATCAGAGAGCTCACCTGGTATTTCCAATCGTCTCGTCCGCGCGCCTCGCGAGCTCCGCAGCCAGGTTCGCCGATTCAGCTTCGGCTATGATCCGGACTACCGGTTCGGTATTCGATGGTCTTACGTGAAGCCAGCCGGCATCCATATCTATCCTCAGGCCGTCGGTTGAATCCGTCCGGCCCGTAAATTCATGTTCGAGCCGTCTGAAGGCATCGGGCAACGATCCGCTGAAGGCTACCTTCTCCTTGACGATATGATAATCGGGCATCGCCGAGACGATCTCCCCTAGATCCATTCCGCGCTCGGCGACAGACTGAAGCACGATAGCTATCCCGGCCATCGCATCCCTTCCATAATGAAGCTCTGGATAGATGACCCCCCCGTTCCCCTCACCCCCTATGACGGCTCCCTTCTCCTTCATTCCGGCCACGACATGCACCTCCCCGACCTTCGTCCTGTAGACTGGAACATCATGCTGCGATCCGACCCAGTCGAGAAGCCGGCTGGTCGACATATTGGCTACAACAGACCCCTTTTCGTGCCTGAGCACGAAATCGGCGGCGACAGCGAGCGTGATTTCCTCACTCAGGATCTTACCGCTTCGATCGGCCAGGACCAGGCGGTCGGCGTCCGGATCCACGGCGAATCCGATATCCGCCTTCGATTCGCGCACCGCGCGCGAGAGGTCGCCCAGATGCTCGGGCCTGGGCTCTGGATTATGGGGAAACGGAGCATCTGTGGAGGTGTTGAGTTCTATCACATTCACACCAAGGGTCCTCAGCAGTGCCGGTATGATACTGCTTCCCGCGGCGTTCACGCAGTCTACAACTGCGGTAATCCCGGCTGAAGAGACCGCCTCACGCTCTATGAGCGAAAGCTCGAGGATCTTCCTGATATGGACAGCGTCGCCCGAATCATCCTCCTTAAGGGCCCCGAATTCCCGAGGCGGTTCGAAAACGGGCTCACCGGACAAAACTGTGTTTTTCAGACCTTCCATCCGATCGGCAGAGAGAAACTCGCCGTCGGGGCCAAGAAGTTTCAAGGCGTTCCATTCCGGCCCGTTATGACTGGCCGTGATGATGATACCTCCGGAAGCGCCGAGCTCGGTCACCATGATCTCGACCGTAGGGGTCGCGACAATCCCGAGATCCACCACGGCGAACCCACAGAATCTCAAGGCGGCATTGACCGCATCGCGTATGTAGGGGCCGGAAGGCCTCGAATCCCTGCCGACCACAACCATCCCTTCATCTAGACCCATGGCGAAGGCGGCGGCAAATCGCGACGCCACCTCGGGATTCATACCCTTTCCGACGAGTCCGCGGATGCCCGAGACGCTCATCATCAGTGATTCTTCACCACGCACTAAAAGCACCTTTCTCCATGATTAATAGTAAGGATTTCACATACATTAATCGATACTTACACGTATGTCAACAGGCTGAATTTTTTACTCGACTTTGGGCGTAAAATCATTATTCTTACTATATTGAGTCTGTACTGTTCTCGTTCGGAAATATCATAAAACCCTGCGGGACGAACGGATAAACTCAATTTATTCAAACACTTCAGATAACCTTATCGAGTATCAATCGGAGGAAAAACCGCATGGCGAGAAAGATTGTGACAATTGACGGTAACGAGGCGACTACCTATTCGTCCCACAAGATCAGCGAGGTGATCTCCATCTATCCGATCACTCCTTCTTCGGTCATGGGCGAGCTGGCCGATAAGTGGTCCTCCGAGGGCCGGACGAATATATGGGGAACCGTGCCGCTTGTACAGGAAATGCAGAGCGAGGGCGGAGCCGCGGCGGCTTGTCATGGTGCGCTCCAGCGCGGGGGGCTCACGACCACCTTCACCGCCTCCCAGGGACTGCTGCTCATGATCCCGAGCATGTACAAGATAGCCGGAGAGCTCACACCGGCTTTATTCAATGTTTCGGCCCGTGCGTTGGCGACACACGCTCTCTCCATCTTCGGCGATCACAGCGACGTGATGTCGGTGAGGGGTACCGGCTGGGGACTGCTTTCATCGAACTCTGTTCAGGAGGCGATGGATCTCTCGCTTATCGCCGGTGCCGCCAGCCTGGAGTCGCGCGTACCCTTCCTCCACTTCTTCGACGGGTTCAGGACCTCCCACGAGGTTGCGAAGGTCGAGCTTCTCGAAGACGACGACTATATAAAGATGATCGATGAAAATATGGTGCGGGCGCATCGGGAAAGGGCCATGAATCCCGAAACACCGGTGTTAAGAGGGACGTCACAGAATCCCGACACCTTCTTCCAGGCGCGCGAGACGGTCAATCCCTTTTACATAGAATGCCCAGCGATCGTCGATCGTGTAATGAAGCGCTTCGAGAAAATCGTCGGCCGTAAATACGAGCTCTTCCAGTACATAGGAGCTCCGGACGCCGAGCGCGTGATCGTAATGATGGGGTCTGGCGCCGAGACTACACACGAGACGATCAATCACCTCGTCGACAAAGGCGAGAAGGTGGGCCTGCTAAAGATCCGGCTCTACCGCCCATTCTCGGTCAAACACTTCATCAACGCTCTGCCTTCAACGGTCAAGACGATCTGTGCTCTCGACCGTACAAAGGAACCCGGGTCGATAGGCGAGCCGCTCTACGAGGATATCATCACCGCCCTGACCGAGGACCGTATCTCGGGAACGGGCAAATTCGCCGCCGAGCCACTGGTTATCGGAGGCCGGTACGGCCTCTCCTCCAAGGAGTACACGCCTGGAATGGTGGTCGGCGTCTTCGAAAACATAAAGCTCGACAAACCCAAGAACCATTTCACCGTCGGCATCGTGGACGATGTGACAAATACGAGCATCGAATACGATCCCGATTACACGCTGGAGACGCCGGGTCAGACGAGAGCGGTATTCTTCGGCCTCGGAGCCGATGGAACGGTGAGCGCGAACAAGAACTCGATCAAGATCATCGGCGAGGATACGGACAACTACGGGCAGGGCTACTTCGTTTACGATTCCCGCAAGGCGGGTTCACTGACCGTATCCCACCTCCGTTTCGGACCCGATCCGATCCCATCTCCTTACCTGATCAGAAGGGCGAACTTCGTAGCATGCCACCAGTTCCCGTTTATGGAACGGATCAACGTCCTGAGAACGGCCGAACCGGGCGCGACTTTTCTGCTCAACAGCCCGATACCCACCGATGAGACATGGGACATGCTGCCGCGCCAGGTGCAGCAGGAGATCATCGACAAGAAGCTCGAGTTCTACGTGATCGACGCCTACAAGATCGCCAAGGAGATCGGTCTCGGAGCGCGCATAAACACGATCATGCAGACCGGATTCTTCATCCTCTCCGGGATCCTGCCTAAGAAAGAGGCGCTGGACAGGATCAAGCAGTTTATCAAAAAGACCTACGGAAGCAGGGGAGAGAAAATACTGGAAATGAACTACGCGGCGGTCGACAAGGCTCCAGACAATCTTCACAAGATAGAGTACCCTGACAAGGCGACGAGTAAGCACGAGATGCTTCCTCCCGTTCCGGACGAAGCACCTGAATATGTGCGCAAGGTGATCGGCAAGATGATCGCCAAGGAGGGGGACGACCTGCCGGTCAGCGCTTTCGCTCCCGACGGCACCTTTCCTACCGGAACGACCAAGTGGGAAAAAAGAAACATCGCGCTAGAGATCCCCGTCTGGGATCCTGAGCTCTGTATACAGTGCGGCAAATGCGTGCTGATATGCCCGCACGCGGTTATTCGATCGAAGGTCTACGATCCGGGAATCCTGGACAAGGCGCCCAAGGCCTTCAAATCGATCGACGCCAAGTCCAAGGACTTCAAAGGCATGAAATTCTCGCTCCAGGTTTCCCCTGAAGACTGCACCCAATGCGGCCTTTGCGTTAAGCAGTGTCCCGCGAAGAACAAGGCTGAACCGGACAGAAAAGCGATCAACCTCGAACCGCAGCCGCCGATCCGGGAGCAGGAGAAGGAAAACTGGGAGTTCTTCCTCACGATTCCCTATATCGACCGCGAAAAGATCAACCGGAGCGTGACGCGGGGCGTCCAATTCCTCGAGCCTCTCTTCGAGTTCAGCGGCGCCTGCGCCGGATGCGGCGAGACCCCTTATGTGAAACTTCTCAGCCAGCTCTTCGGGGATCGCGCCGTGATCGGTAACGCCACGGGCTGCAGCTCGATATACGGCGGAAACCTTCCCGCAACGCCCTATACGACGAATTCCAACGGGAACGGCGTGACCTGGAACAACTCTTTATTCGAGGATGTCGCCGAGTTCGGCTTCGGCATGAGACTCGCCATCGACAAACAGAAGGAGTACGCTCAGGAACTGCTAGGCCGGCTCTCCTCCGATATTGGAAAAGATCTCGCGAAATCCATCATCGAGACCGATCAGACGGACGAAGCGGGCATCAACAAGCAGCGCGGGCACGTAGCGGCGCTCAAGGAAAAACTGGCCGGCAATGATTCCTCAGATGCGAAGAACCTTCTCGGGCTCGCCGATACTCTGGTGAACAAGAGTGTCTGGATCCTGGGAGGCGACGGCTGGGCATACGATATCGGTTACGGCGGC
>DAOUUU010000136.1 GCA_030667985.1 Candidatus Krumholzibacteriota bacterium | reverse complement strand
AAGACAGCGACGGCAACTTCTGGATCGGCACGCAGGGCGGCGGACTCAATAAACTGAACAGGGAAACAGGCACATTCACCCGCTATATGACTGACCTGGAAGATTCCACAACCATCAGTAGTGATTATGTATTCTCCATACTCGAGGACGAGACGGAGCATCTATGGATCGGCACCTGGGGCGGCGGACTGAACAGGTTCGACAAGAAAGCGGGTACTTTCGAGCATTTCACTAGAGAGGACGGCCTCGCCAGCAACTCGGTCTACGGCGCTCTAATTGACGAGCAGCGAAATCTCTGGATCAGCACGAATAACGGCATCTCCAGGTTCAGCCCAAGAAATGTGACTTTCAAAAACTATACGGTCGACGACGGCCTCCAGGGCAACGAGTTCAACGGCAACGCTTTCTTCAAGAGTTCAAGCGGAGAGATGTTCTTCGGCGGTATAAATGGAGTGACCGCCTTCTATCCTCATGAGATCAAGGACAATCCATATGTTCCTCCTGTGGTTATCACTTCCTTTACTAAAATTAACAAGGAGGTGAAATTCGATAATCCAATCTCGGAGATTGACGAGATCGTTCTTTCACACAAGGATTACATCATATCGTTCGAGTTCGCTGCTCTAGATTATTCTGCACCCAACAAAAATCAGTACGCCTATATGATGAAAAAACTCGACACAGATTGGATCTACACTAGCTCGGATAAGAGATTCGCCTACTATACGACTCTTGCTCCAGGAAACTATGTTTTCATGGTGAAAGGAAGCAATAACGACGGCATATGGAACAATGACGGCACGTCTGTGAGAATCAGGATCACACCCCCCTTCCATCAGACATGGTGGTTCAGAACATTCGCCATGGTTGTGATCATCCTCCTCGTCAGGTCTTGGTACCGATGGAGAATGAGAAACACGCGTATCTCCGCCGAGCTTAATGCCGCGCATGTCGCCCAAATGGCGATCATGCCCAGCTCCGACCCGGATATCGATGGACTGGACATCTCCGGCATCTGTATACCGGCCAATGAAGTCGGAGGCGACTTCTACGATTATATAAGCATGAACGTGCTCAAGAATCGTTTCGGTATCGTGATCGGCGATGTCTCAGGCAAGGCGATGAAGGCGGCGATTGTGGCCGTGATGTCGAGCGGTATGGTTTTTTCGAGTGCTGAGGATGAATACACGACTGCCGAGATCGCAACAAAGCTGAACCGCTCCCTCTACCTTAAAACTGACGAGATTATCTATACAGCCCTCTGTCTAGGATTCATAGACATCAGCACAAAGGAATTTTCCTTTACTCTAGCCGGATTCTCTCCTCCTCTGCTCAAATCTGGTGATACGCTGAGACGTCTCGACGGCATAGGGTTGCGCTTTCCCCTCGGAATGCTGGAGGAAGTCACCTACTCGCAGCGGATAGTCCAGCTCAAAAAAGACGACGTACTGATACTCTACACTGACGGCGTAACCGAGGCACGTGACCAGGCGAGGGAATTCTACGGCAACGAGGGACTGGAATCGCTTATCAACCGCTTGGATTCAAAAATACTCTCGGCCAAGGACATCAAGGACAGAATCGTGGATGATGTGCAGCGTTTTTCGAAGGGCACACGGCAGGACGACGATATTACAGTAGTCGTCGTAAAGGTTAAATGATCACTCTCAACTGTGCTCTGTACGTTTGATGATCTCGTTCTGGAGCTCCTCGCCAAGATCAACGAAATAATCGCTGTAACCCGCCACCCGTACAATAAGATCCTTGTATTTTTCGGGATTCTTCTGGGCCTTGCAGAGAGTCTCGGTCGTTACGACATTGAACTGTATATGATGACCGTCCATCGTAAAGTAAGAACGTACCAGATCGCCTAGTTTCTCTATCCCCTCTTCTTCCGCCAGTACTTGTGGGGTGAACTTCTGATTCAGCAACGTCCCACCCGTTTTCAGGTGATCGATCTTCGCGGCGGATTTGAGAACGGCTGTCGGGCCCCTTCTGTCGGCGCCCTGGACAGGTGAAATACCCTCCGATAGCGGTTCACGTGCCCCTCTACCATCAGGCGTCGCTCCCACGACGCTTCCAAAGTAGACATGACTCGTAGTCGGTAGCATGTTTATACGAAAATGGCCGCCCTTCGTGTTCGGGCGCCCATCGACCGCCTTGAAGAATTCCTCGAAGACCCTGAATGCTGTCTCATCCGCATAATCGTCGTCGTTGCCATACTTGGGGGTCTCATCGTGGAGTTTTTCCTTGAGCTCATCATAGCCATCGAAATCCGCTTCTAGCGCGGCGATCAAATCGGTAATCTCGATGGTGCATTTATCGTAAATATGATACTTGATAGCAGTGAGTGCGTCGGTGACCGTTCCCAGGCCCACTCCCTGAACGTAGGAGGTGTTGTACCTTGCTCCTCCGGCGTTGTAATCCATGCCGTTCTCGATACAGTCGTCTATCAGTATCGACATGAATGGAGCGGGCAGGATTTCCGCCCATAGCCTCTCTATGATAATATTGCCCTTGATCTTTATCTCGATGAAGTGTTCGAGCTGTTTGCTGAATGCCTCGAAGAGATCTTCGAAGCTCCCGAAACCGGCTGGATCACCGGTTTCGATGCCTATCAATTTGTTCGTCCTCGGGTCCAGCCCGTTATGAAGCGTTATCTCGAGCACTTTAGTCAGGTTGAAGTATCCGGTTAAAATATAGCTCTCCTTGCCGAAAGCGCCCGTTTCGACGCAACCGCTCGCGCCTCCGTTTCTCGCGTCCTCGATCGATTTCCCCTGACGAAGGAGTTCCTGAACAATCGCCTCCGTATTGAACAACGAGGGCTGCCCGAAACCGGTCCTGACTATCTTCAGGGCACGATGAAGGTATTTATCCGGATTCTTCCTGCTTATCTGGACCATCGAGCCCGGCTGCAGGATTCGCATCTCCTCTATGACATCCATGATCATATAGGTCAAATCGCTCACGGCATCCCTTCCGCGCTCGTCAACGCCGCCCAAATTTATGAGACAGAAATCCGTATATGTGTTGCTCTCCTTGGCCGTGACCCCTACCTTTGGAGGCGCAGGCTGGTTGTTGAACTTGACCCAAAATGCCTGTAGAAGCTCACGAGCAGAGCCCTCCGTCAACGTGCTTGCTTCAATCTCCCGTTCGTAAAACGGATAGAGATGCCTGTCGAGACGCCCGGGGTTGAAAGAATCCCACGTGTTGAGCTCCGTGATGACCCCGAGATGTATGAACCAATAGTACTGGAGCGCCTCCCAGAAGGTTTCGGGCGCGTGAGCTGGAACGCGCTCGCAGATACTTGCCATGATCTCGAGCTCCGTGCGTCGGGAAACATCCTTCTCCTTCGCCGCCATCTTATGGAGTTTCTCGGCGTGGCGTTTTGCGTACGCTATTATAGCGTCCGCAGCTATCTCCATCGCCCTGAGTTCTTCCAGCCTTCTATCCGCGGCCGAGTCCTTGTCCGTCTCGAACCGTCCGATGCTCTCCCGTATCTCATCCTTGAAGCCGAGAAATCCCATATGATAGATCTTGTCGTCGAGCACGGTGTGCCCGGGGGCTCGCTGCTCCTGGAACTCGGTGAAGACACCAGCTTCGTAGGCGTCATTCCATGCCGAGTCGACCGCTTCGAAGATCATGTCCCTTATGGAATTGCCCGACCAGAAAGGAATGATACGCTCTTGCTGAGTATTTCTCGTCTCATCCGGAACTATGAAGGAAATCTTCTCTCTCGAGTCCAAGATATCTAAATCCTTCATCGTGTGCGTGCAGATCTCTGGATAAGTAGGAGTCGCTTTAGGGGCGGGTCCACGTTCGCCTACTATCAGCTCGCCATCGTTTATACATATCTCCTTGTTCTCGAGGATATACTTAAATGCGAGCGCCCGGGATACGGGCACCGAGAGCTTCTCCCATTCCCCGTTCTCGTAGAACTCGGTGAGCAGGCGTGCGCGTTCGATGGATATTGACGGCTCCGCGCTCAAGCTCTGTTCCCTCAATTTTTGAATTCTTTCATTCATATTCGCTCACCCTCCGTATCTCACGCTGCATCCTATCTCCTCGAACAGCTTCCCAGCCTCCTGCAGCTGTTCGATCGATTGTCGTTCGAGACGACCGAGCCTGTTCGATATCTGATAACGTTCGAATTTGTCTTCTGCAATCGTATTATATGGAAGAAGGCTCACTTCATCGACACCTTCGAGCCCGGATAAAAAACTGGCGATGCCACTAAGATTATCCTTCGTATCGGTGACGCCTGGAATGAGTGGTATACGCGGAACGAGATTGCTTCCCTGTTGAACCAGCCACACGCAGTTTTCCAGTATGAGCTCGTTTGACATGCCCGTGTATTCGGTGTGAGCGGCGGTGTCGATCAGCTTGATATCATAGAGAAAAAGATCGACGTTATCGATGATAAGTTCGAAGGCCTCTCTCGGCGCGTAGCCTGATGTATCGACAGCGGTCCTTATACCCCAATCACGGCAACCTTCGAGGAGCGCCGCCAGAAAATCCAGCTGCATCAACGGCTCTCCACCTGAGATCGTTACCCCACCTCCCGATTGATCGTAAAATACCCTGTCTTTCTCGATCTCCTCGAGTATGTAACCAACCTCGACCTCGTATCCGATCGTTCCCTCTCTGGATGGATCCATCACATACTTTCTGATCCTGACCCTTTCGGAATCAACGGGTTCCGGTTCTGGATTTCGCGCTTCAGGATTATGGCACCACCAGCAGGCGAGTGGACATCCCTTGAAAAACACCGTTGATCTTATGCCGGGACCGTCGTGTATCGCGTACTTCTTCAGGTCGAATATTGTCCCCGTCACATTCAGATAATCTTTCATCGCCTTTCCATTGATTCAACGGATCCGCGAGGACCGGTTTATTGCTTCTCACTACCTTTGAATTCTACCACTTCATCGATCCTTTTGCGTGATTTTTCCGTCTGTTCTTCAGCCGGGTAGCCTACCGTCAGCATAGCTGGTACATCCCATCCCGCCGGAAGCCCCAACAAGCGTTTTACCGCCTTCTTGTCAAACCAGCCTATCCAGCATGTACCGAGACCGAGCTCTGTCGCCTGAAGTACGAAATGTTCTCCTGCTATGCCTGCATCGATCAAGTGATAATCGATTCCCTTTAACTTTCCGCCGATCCTGTGCGTGACAAGATTCATATCGGTCGCGATGACAACTATTACCGGTGCTCCGACAGCGAACCTGTTGGGCACGATGAATCCACCGAGGGATTTCTCGACGAGCTCGCGCTTCAGATCACCCTCGACCACTATGAACCTCCAGCTCTGAGTATTGCAGGCTGTCGGCGCATAGGTCGCAGCCTCGATACACTGTTCTATCATCTCGCGCGGTACCGGATCGGAGAGGTATTTTCTCGTGCTCCTGCGCTTTTTGACTAGGTCTAAAAACATACACAACCATTTCTATAAGTAATTTGTATACACACAGTAAGTATAATTACTTAATGTTATTTATATGATAATCGAGCTCTTTGTCTCTTCGAAGTTGTCCTTGCCAGCGAGCAGCGCAGCTCCTGCGGGAACCTCTATGCGAGCCAGCTTGCACATCTCCCCGGACCGCTCTCTTATCTCCCACTGAGCGTGGCGGTCGCTTCTGAGGCGTGAGAACGTATAGAGCTCCCTCAAGTT
>DAOUUU010000095.1 GCA_030667985.1 Candidatus Krumholzibacteriota bacterium | reverse complement strand
GATCAAGAAGTACATATCGATTCTCAAACGTGTGGTCAAGTACAGGGAAGAGATCGTCGAGATAGAGAAAAAGCTCTCTCGGCGAATCAGCAAGAAAAACGAGGAGAAGCTGGGGAAACAGCTGGAAACGCACAACCGCAAACTCCAGGAGGAGTACTGCAAGATAAAGCTCCATCCGGTTCAGATGGAGAAGCTCGTCGAGAAGATCAAAGAGATAATGAAGCGCCTCAACAAGCACAAGAAACAGATCGCTGAGTACGAGAAGTTCGTCGGGATGGATTGCGATCGGATAAAGGATGTCGCCAAGATATTGGGCGGCCGCAGCAAGGAAAAACAGAAGCTGAAGAAGAAGCTAAAATGGTCCAAGGCGCAGCTCGAAGATTTTGTGGACAAGATCAAGGAGCTCGATCGGGCCTGCAGCAGGATCGAGAAGAAAGAGAGCGTCGTTTACAGGGAACTTCGGAAAATCGTCCAAGACATCAGACTCGGCGAGCGCGACTCGGAACGGGCAAAGAAGGAGATGATCGAGGCGAATGTGCGGCTCGTAATCTCGATCGCCAAACGGTACACGAACCGGGGACTCGAATTTCTCGATCTGATACAGGAGGGCAACAGCGGCCTTATGCGGGCGGTCGACAAGTTCGATTATCGAAAGGGTTATAAATTCAGCACCTATGCCACATGGTGGATCCGCCAGGCTATCACGCGCGCCATCGCCGATCAAGCGAGGACGATCAGGGTCCCGGTGCATATGATCGAGGCGATCAACAAGGTGTCGAGGACGCAGCGCAAGCTGATCCAGGAATTCGGGCGCGAACCGACTCCGGAGGAAGTAGCGCGCAGGCTCGAATATCCCGTCGGCAAGGTGAAGAGCGTTATGAAGGCGAGTATGGAGCCGATCTCGCTCGACAGACCGATAGGCGAGGATGACGATAGTAACCTGAGCGATTTCATCGAGGATACGACTGCTTCATCACCCGATCAGACCGCTGCCCACTCCATGCTCAAGGATCAGGTCCAGAGGGTGCTCGCCACACTCACCAAGCGCGAGGAAAAGGTCGTCAGGCTCCGCTTTGGACTCGGTGACGGCACGCCCAGGACTCTCGAAGAGGTCGGTACGATATTCAACGTGACGAGGGAGCGGGTCAGGCAGATCGAAGCCAAGGCCCTGCGCAAGCTGATGCACCCGAGCCGCAGCAGGAAGCTGAAAGGGTACATCGACATCTGATCCAACCGAAAAGATATTGAAGCGGCGGCGGAGCGCGTGCTAGATTGACCCCGCCGTCTAACTCGATCTTACAGAATCGATCGGGCCCATAGCTCAGTGGTAGAGCTCCCGGCTCATAACCGGTCGGTCCCAGGTTCGAATCCTGGTGGGCCCACTTGACTTCCCCACGATAATTGCAACTATTCAGGCCCGACTATTGCGGTAGTATTATCCGCACAGGGTCCGTGAGCCCGCGGGCGGGTTCGGGTGATTGTTTGATCACGCATAACATCTTGAGTATATGAAAGATAGGTGTGAATGGGCCCCCATTGCCGCCTAACTGACTAGTATACATAGATTTGCTTTTGCAACTCGGAGGAGTTAAAATGCAACTCAGAAAGAGCGTCCTGCTCGTCTTCATGATTATCTTCTTTGTTTACTTCGAGATACATTCATGTTCCGAGGAATTTCCGGTCGCGCCGCCCATGACGGTAGAGCAGTCGGAGGATAACATCTACAGAGCCATGGATGTCTGCTTCATCGATGATACGACCGGATGGATTGTCGGCTCGGATGGCACAATAGCCTCGACTACCGATGGGGGCGAGACATGGACCGGTCAGCTCGTCGAATTGTGTGATTTCAGGGATGTTCAGTTCATCGACGAGAACATCGGTTGGCTTGCCGGGAAGGATGGGGCGCTGTTTAACACAGGTGACGGCGGATTGACTTGGGAGAGGGTTGTATCGGGCGGGTATCCTGTGGATGAGGATTTCTCGAAGCTGCAGATCCTAGGCCAATCGCTAGGATTCGTACAGGGTTTCCTCGGCGTTTACAGGACCGAGGACGGAGGATTGGAATGGGAGAACCATTGGCTTCCCTTCGTTCCCTACAAGGGCGCGTGGAGCATGAGCTTCATAGACGAGCATTCTGGCTATCTGCTCGGAACGAGATGGATGGAATCCGATCCGATCCTGCTCTACTCGACCGTTGACGGCGGTGTGACGTGGTTGGGAATAACCGAGGCCAGATCGACGGTTTTAAAGGGCGTTCTCACCATAGCGTTCGTCGATGAGAGTATCGGTTGGGCGGGGGGCAGCGTCGTAATGAAGACGGTTGACGGAGGAAGGACATGGGAGACCCAGCTCGAATCTGCCGTCATCAGGGAATTCTGTTTCTTCAATGAACTGACGGGCTGCGCGGTAGGCGGCGGCTCCATACTCAAGACGACCGACGGTGGCGCTACATGGACGGATATCGCTCCCGATGACGACAGAATCGTCGATCTGAGAGGATGCTATTTCCTCTCTGAAAGTAAGGGATGGGTTGTCGGTCTCGGTACGGAGAAGACCGTGGGAACGAGGTTGCTGCTCAACTCGGTCATACTCGTGACGGAGGATGGCGGTGCGAGCTGGACGATCACTGAATCGTCCTATGACTGTACGGAAAAACTCCTGCTCGGAGAAAATCTCGACTCCTATTAAGGCCCCCGCCGATGGGGGAGGGTCCGGTACAATTTTTTTCTTAAATAATTCTTGACCTCGAGCGCCGTTTTGCCCTAATGTATCTTCTTTCCGGAAATCAAGGAGATTATAATCGGGTATATGAATCGACCAAGCAATATCATGAGTTGTAACCAAAACGGCCGGCCTCGATACGGCTTCTCGGCATGCTTCCCAAAGAGGAAGCATTTTTTTTAGGGAAAGGGATGCGATGATTTCGATTGAAGAAGATATCCAACTGTTGATACAGATCGTGAAGAAGGATATAGATATCCTGGACAAGAGAAAATTCCTGGACGGTGCTCCGCAGAATATCAAGGTCCTGGAAAAAAAGATCCAGCAGATGGACGACGAGCTCGCCGAGAGCCAAAAGGCCATAGATAAGCTCGATGAGGAGCGGCGTCATCTCGAGAGGGAGATCGGTGCCCAGACCGATAAGATCAAGCAGAAAAGAATTGAGAGCGACAACATCAATTCGAACGAAGCGTACAAGGCGCTGAACAAGGAGATCGAGTATCTAGAGAAACTCGTCTACAAGGAGGAGGAGCGGGTGCTCCAGATCCTCGAACAGGCGGAGATAAAGAAGAAAGAAATAGCCGTTATTCAGGAGAAGATCAACAGTGAGAAGGGTGTGTTCCTCGACGAAAAGAAGGATATCGAGGAGCGGATGGTCCGGGAGGAGGAACAACTCCAGATCATCGAGGACGAAAAGGTCCGTATTCTTCCCCATCTCTCCGGCAGGATAAACGGACTCTACAGCCGTTTATTGAAAGCCAAGGGGGATTCCGGCGTCGCCAATCTTATCGGTGACATATGCCAGGGCTGCTATTCCAGGATGCCTCCCCAGAAAGCGCATGAGGTCAGGAGGAACAATCAGATCATGACATGCGAAGTCTGCGGCAGAATACTCGTCTACTATCAGATCGATTGAAACGGAATGCTATGAACAGATTGAGGAAACTACTGCTGGAACTGGCCGGCGGGACAGGATTCGAATCGGCCTGGAACGCCGCCGGATACACGGCGCGGGAAGAGGCCGAACGGGCGTTGCGGGATCTCGCGTCGACACTGGCCGAGAAAGCGCCCCCCAACAAGGCCGCCGCCGTATCGGAGGGAGAGCTGAGTCTGATCGTCTATACCGATGGCGCATCGCGCGGCAATCCAGGCCCGGCTTCGATCGGGGCCGTGGCACAGCTCGAAACCGGCGAGGAACTGACGTCAGTCTCCAAGTGCATAGGCAAGGCGACCAACAATGTCGCCGAGTACCGGGCCGTCATAGAGGGATTGAGGCTCGCGAAGACCCTGGGTGCGGTGAAGGTAGAGATGCGCCTCGACAGCGAGCTTGTAGTCAAGCAGCTTAACGGCGAATACAGGATCAAGAATACCAGCCTGCGGGTCCTCGCCGAGACGGTTGTCGCCGAAGCGCTAGGATTCTCCGTCTGCACATATGTCCATGTTCCCCGGGAAGAGAACAGGGAAGCGGATCGTCTGGCGAACATCGCCCTGGACAGGGCCGCCGGAAAGCTGAAGATGTAGCGTTTCACTCCCTTTGACCTCCCTTCACTCCTGTGCTATATTAATGACCGGCAATTATCGGAAGTAAGAGTTGCTGTCTGGCGAAGTAGACGAGGTGATCGCGGGCGCTCGTTAGAGTGTTCGAGGAAAGTCCGGGCTCCACAGGGCAGGGTGCTGGGTAACTCCCAGTGGGGGCGACCCCAAGGAAAGTGCCACAGAAAAGATACCGCTTCCGCTTTGCGGGAGTAAGGGTGAAAAGGTGAGGTAAGAGCTCACCAGTTTCGCCGGCGACGGCGAAAGCTCGGTAAACCCCACCCGGAGAAAGACCAAATAGGGGAGGAGAAGCGGTCCGCTTCGTTAGACTCCCGGGTAGGTCGATAGAGGCCGGTGGAAACGCCGGTCCCAGATAAATGATCACCACTCTCTATTGATTAGAGGGCACAGAACTCGGCTTACAAGTCTGCTTCGCCATTTTTATTACCCGTCATCTCGAACAGCGTAGAGCATTAGGGATCCATGATCACCTGGTCGGTCCATTCGGTTGATGAAGACGACATTCGGCGTCTATCGGACGCTTTCATGTTGACTTCCCTCCAGGCCAGGCTGCTCGCCGCAAGGGGAATCACGACAGAAGAAGATGCGGAACGCTTCCTGCAGCCGATAGCTTCGCACCTGCATGATCCGGGACTCTTCAACGAGATGGCCGCGGCCGTGGGGATACTGCACGAATCTGTTACATCGGGCGAGAGGATCCTGATTCACGGCGACTATGACGCGGACGGCATCTGCGGCGCGGCACTGCTCTACGAGGCGCTTTACAGTCTTGGAGCGGATGTCCATTACTTCATCCCGGACAGGGCACGGGATGGGTATGGCCTGGCACGGCGTGTGATGGAACGGGGTGTGGAGAAAGGTCTCGGCCTCGTCATCTCGGTCGACTGCGGCTCGAGCGATGATGAGGTCGTCTCTTTCCTGAAGCAAAACGGGATCAAGGTCATCATCACGGATCATCACGAAACGAAAACCCGGGTGTCCGGAGCGGATGCGTTCCTCAATCCGAAGTTGCCGGGCGAGAACTATCCCTACAAGGAACTCTCCGGAGCGGGCGTAGCGTTCAAGCTGCTTCAGGGCCTGGAGCGGCACATGGGGATCGATCTCGATCTTGGACGATTTCTCGATCTCGCAGCGCTCGGAACGATCGGAGATTACTCGCTCCTTACCGGCGAGAACAGGGTGATCGTATCACTCGGTATGCGGGAGCTCGAAGGCTGGCGGAGACAGGGCCTCATGGCTCTCAGGATCGAGAGCGGGCTCTCGAAGAACGCGTTCACGGTGCGTAAGCTCTGTTTCACTCTTATTCCGAGGTTGAACTCGCCGGGGCGGATAGGGAGCGCCCGTGACGTTGTCAGGCTGCTTGTAACCAGGGAACGAGAGGAAGCGCGGGAGATTGCGCGGGAGATAGAGGAGAAAAACCGTCTCCGCCGCGCCCACGATAGTAGTGTTACCGAGGAAGCCGCCTATCTCGCCGATATAGTCATGAAACGCTCCGCGCCGAGCGCGCTCGTATTCTCATCTTCCTCATGGCACGAGGGGGTTGTCGGTATCGGAGCGTCTAGATTGGCCGAAAAGTACAACCTGCCGACAGTGCTCATCGCCGTGAAGGAAGGGATCGGCAAAGGATCCGCAAGATCGGCAGGGCTCGTCAATATCAAGGAGGCGCTGGAGCAATGCTCCGATCTCCTCGTCAGGTATGGCGGACACAAGGAAGCGGGAGGCTTTAGTATTGAAGCGGACAAGATACCTGATTTTCAGGTGCTTTTCGAGGAGACGGTCGCCGAATTGCTCGAATCGAGCGATACAAAGCCGGTCATGCGTGCCGACACGGAAATAACATTTGCCGAATGCGACCATGATATACTCTCCTTCATTCGGAAGCTGGCTCCATTCGGCTCTGGCAACCACGAGCCGGTCTTCATCGTCAGGAACATAGAGATCATGCCCGGAACGAGGGAAGTGGGAGACGGCCACCTCAAACTCTCAGCCCGGGACGACCGGGGCGATGGCAAGGATCTCATCGCATTCTCAATGGCGGCCCCCTGGGATCCAGCGCGCATCGTCGGGGACCGCATAGATGTCCTTACGCACCTTAGGCATAATGTCTACCGGGGCAAAGAGGAGATTCAGCTCCAGGTAAAGGATATTCGTTTAACCGAGGTGGCGTTGCCATGAGAGCTGTGCTGCAGAGGGTTTCGGAGGCAAGCGTAGATATTGGCGGCAAGAGGGTCTCTTCGATCGGGCCGGGCCTGCTTGTCCTCGCCGCGTTCAAGAGCGGCGATGGGGACCTGGAGCTGGAATGGATGGCCAGAAAATGTATCGAGCTCAGGGTCTTCGAGGATGACGGCGGAAAGATGAACCTTTCGGTTCAGGATATCGGCGGTGAACTCCTCGTCGTGAGCCAGTTCACCCTTTACGGTAACTGTCGCAAGGGCAGAAGGCCCGCCTATACGGAGAGCGCTCCTGCCGAAGAGGCGGAGAGGCTCTACCGGCGGTTTCTCGAAATGCTACACGAACAATACGATCGTGTAGCGGAAGGAGTTTTCGGCGCCATGATGCAGGTCCGTTTGGTGAACAGCGGTCCGGTGACGATTATCGTGGACAAGGAGCGCGGATGAATCCGTTTCTACCAGTTGATATTCAGAGCAACCTGATCCTCGCCTCGGCTTCTCCCAGGAGAAGGGAGATTTTAGAGAGGCTTGGATTCGAGTTCGAGGCCATCCCCGCCGAGCTCGAGGAGGTGCATTCGGGAGAGCCTGTCCGGAGCGTACAGCTTCTTGCCGAGCTCAAGGCGGTGGAGATACAGAGCATCAGGCCCCGTAAGATCATACTGGCGGCGGATACCGTTGTTGTCTGCGACGGGATCGGACTGGGAAAACCTGCCGGCCGCGACGAGGCGGCCGAGATGCTGCGTTCCCTGAGCGGGCGCCGGCACGAAGTGGTTACTGGAATGGCCCTCATCGCCCCGCCCAACCTGAGAGTGATCAAGGCCGAGGTGACGAAGGTCTACTTCAGGGAGATCAGTGATTCGATGATCGAGAGATACATCGGTACCGGAGAGTCTTTTGACAAGGCGGGCGCCTACGGGATCCAGGGGTTTGCCTCGGCCTTTGTGGAGAAGATCGAAGGCTGTTATTTCAATGTCGTCGGCCTTCCGGTCGCGCTCCTCTTCAGGATGTTCGCGGATCTCGAGCGGATGATGGAACGGAATTGAGCCCCGCCCGCGGGTTTTCCATTCATTACTCTGCAGAAAGGCGAAAGGGCGATGGTCACTTATGAGAAGGAGCACAGCTTCCCAACGGAGGGGGACGGAACGATCATCGATCTGACCGGATCTCTCGAGTCGGCACTTGCTGAGAGCGGTGTCGAGACGGGCCAGCTCGTCGTGTTTGTGCCCGGTTCGACGGGAGCGGTTACGACGATCGAGTTCGAGCCTGGCCTGATAAAAGATCTGCCCGAGTTCTTCGAGCGTATAGCGTCTTCCAGCCTGGGATATCACCACGACGCTACATGGGGAGACGGAAACGGTTTTTCTCATGTGAGGGCCGCTCTGGTGGGGCCGTCGGTTTCGATACCAGTCTCGAAGGGCCGGATGACACTCGGAACCTGGCAGCAGGTGGTTTTTCTCGAGTTCGACAACAGGGCGAGGAGAAGAAGGGTGATGATCAGCATCGTCGGCTCATAAGTCGGATGCCGCGGTCTTCGGGGGCGCGGGATCGTTAGGAGCGAAAGGAATATTCTTGAATAGCGTAGACAATAAGGATCTAGTTCCGACGATAGACTTTGTCGAGGGAAAAGTGAGGATCCTCGACCAGACCCTCCTGCCCGCCCGCGAGGTGATACTCGAGATCGGAACGGTCGACGAGGCGGCCGATGCGATCCGGTCGCTCAAGGTGCGCGGTGCGCCGGCGATAGGGATGGCCGGCGCCTACGGAATCCTTCTAGCGCTTGAAGAGCGGGCGAGGGAGCTGGAGGGCGGCCCATGCGGGTACTGCTTCGATCACGGCAAAGGGATGGTCCGTACAGAGCTTCCCGGGCTCGAAGCGGGCGAGATAAGGAACGTGGTGGATCGCACCGCGCTGATGCTCGAAGGGACCAGACCCACAGCAGTAAATCTCTCATGGGCGCTCGAACGGATGAAACAGGCATCGAAGGGCGATGATGATCCCCTTACCCTCTACCGTAGCATCGGTGAACAGGCGTTCCGCATCCACGACGAGGAGCTCGAGGTGGAAGCCGAGATCGGATGCAAAGGCGCCGGTTTCATCGAAGACGGGATGAATCTGCTGACCCACTGCAATGCCGGGGGATTGGCGACGGCCGGAATCGGCACAGCTCTCGCCGTTCTCTATACGGCCTTCGAGCAGGGCAAGAGGTTTCGTGTATTCGCGGATGAGACGAGGCCGCTCCTGCAGGGGGCGAGGCTGACCGCGTGGGAGCTGCATAGGAGAGGAATAGAGGTGACGGTGATATGTGATTCGGCCGCGGCGACTCTTTGCTCGCGGGGGGAGATAGGCATGGTCATAGTCGGAGCGGACAGGATCGCCGGAAACGGCGACGTCGCCAACAAGATCGGCACACTCGGCCTCGCCGTGCTCTGTGAAAAATACCGGATCCCTTTCTATGTCGCGGCTCCATGGTCGACCTTCGACATAGAGCTCGAGACGGGCACTTTGATCCCGATCGAGGAGCGGCCGCCGCACGAGGTGTCGGGGCCCGACGGCTGCCGGACCGTTCCGGAGGGAGTACCCGTTTTCAATCCGGCGTTCGACGTCACACCGGCCGGGCTTGTTACAGCCATCATCACAGAGAGGGGGGTCATCGAAAGACCCGATAAGATCAAGATAGATAAGCTCTCACGTAAGCTCTGGCGTCAATAGTAGTTACACTAGCAAGTCGGGTTTTCCGCCAGTTCTATCCGCTTCTCCGCCTGACTGTTTGACAATTCGAGAAATATTATGTAATATATATGATTAACAGAACTTGACAGGATAGTCCGATGCGTATATATTTCGTTGTTTCGGATTCGGATTATTTCGGTACGTTGGAGGATGTATAATGCAGAAAACCACTATATTGAAGCAGGGCCAGGTCAACAGGGACTGGTACATCGTCGATGCGAGCGGTAAGACTCTGGGTCGTCTGGCTACACGGATCGCAACTGTGCTTCGCGGAAAGAACAATCCCGGTTATGTGCCGTTCATGGATAACGGCGATTTCGTGGTTGTTGTAAACGCTGAAAAGATTCATGTTACCGGCAATAAGCGTGAGGACAAGACATACTGGAGACATACGGGATACCCGGGAGGACTCAAGCTCACATCGTTCAAAGAGGCGATAGAGAAGGATCCAACGTTCCCCGTGCGGAACGCGGTAAAGGGGATGCTTCCTCATAACCGTCTCGGCCGTAGACTCCTGAAGAAGCTGAAGATCTATGCAGGCCCTCAGCATCCTCATAAGGCGCAGCAGCCGAAGCAGTTAGAAGTTTAGTAGG
>DAOUUU010000166.1 GCA_030667985.1 Candidatus Krumholzibacteriota bacterium | reverse complement strand
AGCTTTCTCATCTCGTGACTCTTGCTGATGATGTCACTGAAGGTGTGCCGGTGTTCCAGCTCCTTCTTGAGCTCCTCGAGCGTCGAGAGGTCCCGGAAGGTCTCGACACCACCCACGACGGCGCCGCTCTCGTCCCTGAGCAGGGCCGTCGAGATGCTGATGGGCACCGACTCGCCGTCGGACCTGACGATCTCTATCGCCCTGTTCACGATCGGCTCCCCCGTCTCCATCGTCTTTCTCAGAACACAGGCGCTCTCGCAGATCGTCGCCTTGAAGACCTCGGCGCATATCCTTCCGATCGCCTCTTCCCGCGGCATGCCGGTGATCTCCTCGGCCGCCCGGTTGAAGGAAGTGATGCGCCAGTCGAGCCCCACGGTGAATACACCGTCGGCGATGCTATCCAGTATGATATCTGTGTCGCTGGTCATGACACATTAACGATAACGCAGCCCACAGCTCCATGCAACCGGTATCATTGCATTATTGCTATGAAAGCTGGGATAGGGAAACCGTATGGGGCGATCCTTTCGGTTGACACGGGACCCGCATCAATCATATTACTTGCAAGGACATCATCTTAAGACGGCATTTCATCTCCATAGCTCGGTCCGCTCTATCTCAAGGAGGGATTCGTCATGCGTGTGTTTTCATTGATTGTTCTCATCGTACTCTTCGCGATCGTCATCGCTCCGGCGGTGCCACCCGCCGCTGGAACCGCTACGGAAAAGCAACTCGAGACAAAGATCGAGAGCGCCACCATCTACAGCGGCATAGCCCAGGTGACCAGTACCGGGCGGATCGATGTGAAGAAGGGTATCTACCGGATCGTCTGCGAGGACCTTCCTGCCGGTTTTGAAGAATCGTCTCTCCAGGTCGAGGGCGAGGGCACAGCCCGCGCGACCATCCTCGGAGTCGACATCATAGAACTCCCCGGCGAGGTGAGCGAGACACCGAAGTACAAGGAGCTAAAAAAGCGCCTCGAAACGCTCGAGATCGCGAGGGATTCTCTTCAGATAACCCTCCTCTCCTTCAACAAGCGGCAGGAGTTCATCACGAGCCTCGGCTCGCAGCCCTTCAAGGAGCGGAAAGATCAGGAGCCCCTCGATATATTCAGGGTCCAGGACTGGAAGACGCTGATGGATTTTCTCGAGACGGAACGGATCCAGGTCGATCGCGCTATCTACCATCTCCAAGCCGAGGCGAGGAAAATACACGAAGAGATCAACTGGATCAAGGCGGAGCTCAATTCGATGCAGGCGAGAACTCAATGGAAAAAACGCGTCGTCATCGAATGCGAAGCGGCATCGCCCGGCCATCTCGATTTCGATCTCACCTATACGGTGGCCAATGTAGCCTGGAGCCCGGAATACAGAGTTCGATACACGCCCGTCGATGATATTGTTGCGCTCACATACAATTCTCGTATCCGTCAGTTGACCGGCGAGGACTGGAAAGATGTCTCGGTAATCCTCTCGACGGCGCGGCCTCAGATCGGCGCGGCGCCGCCCGACTTGAATCCTTATTACGTTGCGATGCTGCGCGCCAGGAGTTACAGCCTCGGTGCAAAGAGCAACCTTGAGGAGGAAACCGACGCAATCGCCTTAAAGTCGGGGGCGATCGCAAAGATCGGCGACGAGTTGCACGTGCGCGGCGGAAGCTCGGCCTATGCGCCGCCGACAGCCCCCGTAGCTCAGGCCGAGATGGCCGCGGGAAGCAGCGACTTCGCGACCAATCTCGCGATCAAGAAACCGGTCAACCTCGACAGTGGAGCCGATCCTAAGCGGGTGACCGTCATGCAGAAGGATATCAAAGGGGAGTTCTCCCGCTTCACAGTCCCCCGTCTGTCACCGAATGTATTCGTTCGGGGCAGCTTCGAGAACACACTCGGTGTTCCGATCCTCGGCGGCGCCGCTGAGGTCTACATAGAAACGCCGGGGCCGGGCGGCAAGGGCACCGTATCTAACTTCGTGGGCAGAGAGACGCTCTCGAGCGTCGTCGCGGGCGAGGAATTCGAGCTCCACCTCGGCGCCGATCAGGACATGAAGATCGAGCACGAGCGCGTGAAGAGGGAGCGCCTCACAAAGCAGGGCGCCAAGACTACCAAGATCCGCTACACTTACAAAATCACCCTGGAGAGCTTCAAGAAAGACAGCGTCGAGGTCACCGTTCAGGACCGCATCCCCGTCTCCAATATGAAGGAAATCAAGATCGAGAAGGTCGACCTCGAGCCTAAGCCGGACGAGCAGCGCGAGGACGGCATCCTCACCTGGATATTCGAAATGGCGCCGGGGGGCAAACAGGAGATCACGATCGCCTACACGATCTCATTCCCCGGTGACTGGCCGGAGCGGAGCCTGAATATCGAATGATTTAAAAACGGATCCACAAATTGATTCTTAATGAGATGGTCCATGTCGTTGACTTCTCATGCGGTGGCGTTTACAATGCAATTCAGGCGGCTTTAAGCACAATGTAATTTACCGTATAACTCTTGTTGGCGCGGCCCTCTGTGCCAATAACTCTTGAGACATATTGCGTTATTAAATTAGTGTAGAGGGTGGGGGAAGAGAGAGACAGGATGGAACGGATGGATCTGGCGAAAAAGAAGGACGAAGAGCTGGGGGCGGCGGAGCGTAGCGGAGCCGCCCCCACAAGAGATGGCGGTCTGCCTGGAGGCCGCATATTATCGGTGCCGGACCCTGAGGTGGCGGAGCGGCCTGTTCGCCGCCGGTTTACGACAGACTACAAACTGCGCATCCTCGAGGAAGCCGATGCCTGCACCGAACCTGGTCAGATGGGAGCGCTACTTCGCAGGGAAGGTTCTACAGAAAGATGCCGCAGCCGCCAGCAAGGCCTGAGGCTGTATGGATCAATCCACCTGAGAGTATGGAAAGGAGGATAGAATTACTCACTAAATCAGAAAAAGAGTTGTCTCAAAGTTGTTGACACATTCCAAAAAGAGATTAAACAATGAAAAAAAACATAAGTTTATTTACAGTTTGCCTAATTGCCTTATTCTTAGGAGTAACGCAATTGCAGGCACAGGAAGCTACAAATCCGAAATACTCCGCCGATGTACCGGAATTCCTGCTTACCACAGACAAGGTGGAGACAGAATTCCTCGGTGACCTCGAATTTTTCGATGGGATGCCAAGCGAAGCTACGGTTAAGAAAGCCTATGACTTTCTTGATTTATCACGCGGAGTAGAGACGTTTCT
>DAOUUU010000029.1 GCA_030667985.1 Candidatus Krumholzibacteriota bacterium | reverse complement strand
GTATCCAGCATCGAGCTCCCTGCAGAGTTCGCAGGAGCGCCTGTGCTGTTCATACTCGGCAACCTCGACCGGTTCGAGTTCCCCGTCGTGGTAACGCTGAATCAGGATCTTGAAAAGATGACATTCCACGATTTCTCACTCCCCGTTTTCTACAACCGTAATGTCTCCACTCACCGTTTCCAGCTTGACGACATTTTTACCCTCTCGGACTACTCCAGTTATCAGGTGCCTTCCGATCTTCGATATCTGTATCGGTAGACTTACATCTATATCACCATTCGTCGTGTTCGCTTTGAGTACGAATCCCCCAGGCATCTGTTTCTCGAACCGAAGATCTATCTGGCCGCTCGACGTACGCAGCACATAATCATGATCTCCGTCGGGTTTCAGGTGAAGGTGGAGATCCCCGCTCGCGGCCGCGGCGTTGACGCACCCCCGGACACCGGAAAATCTCGCATCCCCGCTCGATCCCTTGTACTCCACACTTCCAACTCCCTTGACCAGGGTCTCGCCGGAAGCCGTGATAACATTAAGGTCGCCGCCCAGGTCCCTCAATTCGATGTCACCGCTTGCGGTCTTTGCAACGACCGTTCCGGTTATCTCCTTGGCGAACACATCACCACTGGCACTGTCTATGATCACATCCCCATCCAGCTCTTCTACGATTATATCGCCGCTCGATGCACCTATTTCGGCGTTACCTTCGATTCTTTCCAGCTTGATATCCCCGCTCGCCGTGGCAGCCTTGACTGCGCTCGATATCCCGCTGGCGGCGATGTCGCCGCTCGAAGCCTTTAATTTGAGGGCGAGATGCTGGGGGACAAGTACTTTTATATCCATATGGGATCTTGGATCACGCTGCAGGAGCACCGAGATGATGGACTTCTTGTCGCCGTCCGAATCGGGAAAGACCGCAACGATGATGAGATCGCCATCCTTGCTCTTGATCTTCACCGACATCTCTTCGGCTATCTTCTTCGCTGAATCCTCACATTCAGCCCGCACATACTCTGTTACGATCAACTCTATCCCGGTCCTCCCTTCCTCACCAATAACCACTATATCGCCACGTTTGTTGCCGACCATGAGGCGTTGCTCACCCTTCAGCTCGATCGTCTTCGTGTAGCTCTCCTCGTACTTATATGTAGCTGTCTCTGCTGCGGCGGCAAAGATCATGAGTGCCAGGACGGTAATACAGGCTTTGGAAACGGCATGTGCTTTCACAACAGCACTCCTTTCAACTCTTTTCATTCCGATGCGATCGTCCGGTGGTGTCTTCCAATAGCCCGGACCTAAAAAAGAATTCCTTGATCATGTTTCTCGCTCGATGGATCCTCGCCTTGACGGTACCGAGCGGGATCCCTAGATTGTCCGCGATCTCCTCGTAGGACATCTGCTCCTGGTGCCTCAGCACCACGATGATCCTGTAATGCTCCGGAAGGCCGGATATCGCATCTTCGAGTGTCGCCATCATCTCTTTTGTCTCCATTTCCCGGTCAGGTTTGACTGTATCCGCTGGAATCTGCCGTTGGATGTCTCCCTCAGCTCCCGCAATGGGCTGATCGAGCGAGACCATATTCCCTCTTCTCTTCCGCAGAAAATCGATGCAGAGATTCGAGGTGATCCTGAAAAGCCAACTGGAAAACGGATACGAAGGATCGTAGCGATCGAGGACCGAGAAGGTCCGGATGAAAGCTTCCTGAGACAGGTCCTCCGCGTCGGTCCGGTTTCTGACCATCCTGTAGCAGATAGAGAAGACGGCTGCTTTGTATTTATTGAGAAGTTCTTCAAAAGCCCTCTCCTCTCCTTTCAAGCATCTCTTTATCAGTACTCTATCTTCGCTCTTCAACTCTCGTACCTTTAATTACGGAAAATCCTTAAGAATGTTTCCGGGTTGTAAAAAAAGTTTATAGAGGGACCTCTTCGATCTCCTCCCTGGAATCCTTAACCGCCCGCCAATGAGGGCAAAGAGTATAATTCACCTAGTTTACCCAACTTATACTAGATGAGGCGCAGCATGTAAATCAAAGGTTATTTTTTCTTGACACCTCTTGTGGGTCTCCGTAGACTGTTCCTGGCGCGTCTCTTGTTATCCTTTGTAATAACGTAACTTACGGGAAAAGGAGAGCCATCTTGACGGTTATCGAGCACATTCATGCGAGAGAGGTTCTCGACTCCCGCGGAAATCCCACTATCGAAGTCGAAGCCTTTCTCTCCTGCGGAGCGGTCGGCAGTGTGATCGTTCCATCGGGAGCATCGACGGGCGAGCACGAAGCGGTCGAACTCAGAGACGGGGACCCCAAGCGGTACCTGGGCAAAGGAGTACTTACGGCCGTCAAGAATGTCCAGGAGAGGATCGCACCGGAGATCATCGACCTCGACGCCCTCGACCAGATATATATCGACTCGCTGCTGTGCGAGCTGGACGGTACGCCTAACAAGGCCAAACTGGGAGCAAACGCGATCCTCGGCGTATCGCTCGCGATCGCCAAGGCCGCTGCCGACGCCCTCGGCCTCCCGCTATACCAGTATATCGGCGGAGTCAACGCGCGAGTAATGCCCGTGCCGATGATGAACGTGCTGAACGGCGGCAAACACGCCGATAACAATGTGGATATACAGGAATTCATGATCGTTCCGATCGGCGCGGAGAGTGTGACCGAAGCGGTCCGGCTGGGAGCGGAGGTATTCCACTCGCTCAAGAAGATACTCGGAGACAAGGGATACACCACCTCCGTAGGCGACGAAGGAGGTTTCGCGCCCAACCTCAAATCGAACCGGGAAGCCCTCGAAGTGCTTATCGAGGCGATAGAGAAGGCCGGTTACAGACCTGGAGACGACATAGCCCTTGCTCTCGATGTCGCGGCGAGCGAGATCTATCAAAAGGACGGATATCATCTCGACGCGGAAGGCAGGGTAATGAGCGCCGGAGAGCTGATCAGCTACTACGAGGAGATCGTCGGGGCCTTCCCGATCATCTCGATCGAGGACGGCCTCGCTGAAGACGACTGGGACGGCTGGAAGGCGATGACCGAAAAGCTCGGCTCAAGGATCCAGATCGTCGGAGACGACCTGTTCGTAACCAATACGGAAAGGCTCGCCCGCGGAATCGAGGAAGGCATAGCAAACTCGATACTCATAAAGCTAAATCAGATCGGGACACTGAGCGAAACGCTCGCGGCCATCGAAATGGCCCGGAAGGCCGGCTATACCTCTGTGATATCCCACAGGTCTGGCGAGAGCGAAGATGTGTCAATTGCGCATGTCGCCGTAGCGATGAACACGGGACAGATCAAGACCGGTTCCGCTTCACGCACCGACAGGGTTGCCAAATACAATGAACTAATGCGAATCGAGGAGGAACTCGCCGGAGCGTCCGTTTACCCGAAGGGCGGGGCCTTTACACGGAAGCTTGACAGATGAAGAGTCTATGGGGACAGGGTGACAGGTATCTTCGAATATCCCGGAGATCGATCGATGTCAATCCGAAGCTGGCAAGGCTGCTGCTCATTCTGATCTTCATCCTGATCGGCATCTTCTTTGTGACCGGAAACGTCGGGCTCTGGAACCTGTGGCGGGCACAGAAGGAGATCAAGAATCTTCAGGCGAAAATCGACCTGCTGGAGAAGAGAAATACTTATCTCAGCGTGGAGTTAGAGCAGCTCTAGAGCGACCCCTATGCCGTAGAGAAGATCCTGCGCGAAAAATTCATGTACATCCGGCCCGGTGACAAAGTCTACCGCCTTAAACCCTCACAGAAAGACGAATTCGACAATGAGGGCGGACCGAGTTTCCTTGACACGGCGGATGAAAATCCTTAGTATACCCTAAGTGATAATGATGCGGGGTGGAGCAGTCCGGTAGCTCGTTGGGCTCATAACCCAAAGGTCGCTGGTTCAAATCCAGCCCCCGCTACCATACGAAAACCCCCGGAAAGGCATACGCCTCCGGGGGTTTTCCCTGTTATTACCGGTTCATCTATCTGAGAAGGATCATCTTGACCGTCTGGGCGTGTCCCGGAGTGTTGAGCCTCGAGAAATAGACTCCGCTCGCGGCGGACCTCCCCTCATCACATTTCCCGTCCCAGAAGTAGTTGTAGCTCCCCGGAGGGAGCTCGCCGGAGAATATCGTCTTGATAAGTCTTCCCGACACATCGTATACGGCCAGGTTGACACCGATTCTTTTTCCGCCTGCCGCAACAGCCGTCTCCGGAATGGTGAACTGCATGAATGTAGAGGCGTTGAACGGGTTGGGAACATTCTGCAACAGAACGGGGAGCTGCGGTACATCGCCCCCTTCCCGTTCCGACGGACTCATAGGAAAGGCTAGATCCAGATAGAACTGTCTCGCCGTTTCCAGGCGGTCGATAACGACCAGGCTGTCGAGAGGGTCGCTGAAATCTCCGTCCGTTTCGATTATCGTCCGGAGATCATCGATCCAGGATGCAAAAAAGATCGCATCCTCCTTTACCAGCACGGGCATTCCGAACTTGCAGATGTACACGTAATTCGTATGCGCAAAAAGCGAATCTCCGATCGGATGCCAGAAATCGTTTGCCCCATAGACACGGGCGGCAATCCATGAGCTCTCGTCCACCGAGACCGTGAAGGTCGTATCGAGAAGCAATCCATCGCCACCGAATTCGAATGTCTGTATGACCTCTCCGTTTCTTACGATTTCCGCCCTGTTCAGGGGATAGGCGCAGGAGACGGCCAAGCTGCCGTCGTACGACTTGCTGGAACCGCTCATATTTAGTGTGTCGCCGGGAAATGCACCATCGATCTCGAAAGATGTAATGAGCGGGCCGTTTGTGACAAAGGTCCTGCCGGCCGCTATGCCCGCCGACCAGGCATGGGCGGTGAACGCCGAATCGGGCATATGGACATAGGTCCTGAAACCGCCGAGAGGCCCCGTTAAGATCCGGTTCATGCATGCATCGGTTCCACCGCATGCGGGGAGACGGAAACCGCAGTTCAGGAGCCTGTACCAGAGCTCGAGTTCTCTTCCGGCATGGCAGTTGCTGTAACTCATGACCTCGAAAGCATCGATTCTGCCTTCGATGATATCGACCGGAAGCGCCCGGGCGATACCATTTTGCGGCCAATCGCTCCAGTCATCGAAGTCCTCGGATGAGATCGGATGGGCTGAGATAACGATAGTTCCCTCCTGCTGATGCACCGCATCGGCGATATCGGTCGTCATCGGCCACCATCGCGACCAATAGGGGAGCACCTCCGAACTGAGCCCCAGCAACGCCATATGACCGTAGATATCGCTCCTGAACTCCTCGGTCATATAGATGATGCAATCATCGTCACTGCACGGATCAGCAGAGCCTGTGAAAAAATATCCGTTGTCTAGACAATTGACTATCTGCAGATCTTCGGCCTTCCCCATGAGAAACGCGTTTGCAGGGATGAGGCCGTACTGTCCATCCTGGTGATTGATGTGAATGTGGCAATCACCCGAGATCCAGCCGCCGTCTCTCATGTTGGCGATGCGGACGAGTTCGAACACGATAGTCGTATCGTTCAACCCCAGATTTACTCCAGTTTCGATGGATTCATACTCGAGGCCGTGACCGATCCTTACCACTGAAAACCCGCAGGGAAGATCGACATCGAACACGCCCTCTGTATAAAAATATCCTCCATACGAGGTGTAGTTGAAAGTTGTACCGGGCGGGGGAAAGTGGGTCGCGTTGTAGCAATCGACGACATTACAACGAGCGTGGAGGGTATCACCCGTTGCGGCATCTACTATGACAGCGGTCAGCCTTGTCGTCAAGTCGGCGTAAAGACCGGGCCCTGACGTCTCTACGGATACGACGGTCTCTGCAAAAATCTCCGATCCTGGAATCGCTGAAACACTTAGAACTACAGCAATGCCAATGATTGCCAGCACTGGGCGCCATGACTTTTTGAAGAGACACCTTCCCATTTCGCACACCGTTCAAACCGCGATACTGAACTGTAAGAATAGAGCCGCTTGATGATGGTATTATTATACTACGATTGAAGGAATCTTACGACATTATTCCGCTCTGATCTGCCACTCTTCGAAAACGATATCCCCGATTCGATCGACCGGTGCATGATCGAAGAACCAGAGTGGAACCCCAACGTGAACACTCGGGGCGGCGACCCCCAGTCCGGAATAAGGGGGTATGTCCGGCTCCACATCTTCATATTTCTTGAGCCAGAGCGCAATCGTGGAAAGATTGACCGGCGAGAGGCTGCTCCTTGTCCGCATCCTGTACATCGGAACGAAACAAGTCTGGCTAGTGATACCCGTTAACTGTAGCCAATATTCCGGATTGTAGATCTCCACATAGGTAAATCCTCTTTCCAGAGGATCGAAGAATCTCCCTGATTTGGTGATCTCCTCCCAGAGCGCAAGCGTGTCCGGCAAAGCTGGAAAGTTATTGTTGTACTCAGAGTCACTATCCTTGTAAGCAAAACTCAATGCATCATAATCTACGGTTCGGAAAGGAATACCAGTGCCGGTCCTGTGGATCCCCTCGACTTTATCGAGTACAGTCACGCAGTAGTCCTTGAACGCCATAGAATAGACACCACTCGTGTCGCCGGTGCAGCCTTCCGCATTGCCTGTTATCTCGCATCTCAGATTCATTGGAAAAGATTGGTTTACCGGAGCCAGCACCGCAGCAAGTCCGCCGCCGCGATCAGACCTTCCACAGGTCCAGAGGTGCCCTCCCTTGGCGAGGAAAATCGATATATAATTCACAGTGAGATGTGTTCCCGAAGTCACCTGTGATTCGGGTGTGAAGAGAATCAACGGCGCCCAGGCGTTATCGGAAATCGAATATGTCCATATGATATTCTTGTATTTTCCAATCTTCTCGATATTCGGCGGTTTATAATTAGTCGCCGAAACGTCGTACACATCGCCATCTTCGACGAAACCTTCAGCCTTCGAACAGATATTGAGCCAGAATTGATCGTGCTGCGTCTCGGTCGGCATCGCCCAGTAGATCTGTGGAAAATCTACCGAATAGAAATCATCCACCCAGAAAAGATCCCTGCCCATTTCGAATGGTACGATGTTGATCTCGATCTGTGCGAGGGTGGACGCCCCCGTATTATCGATCACTTCGATGAGGAATGTATGTGAGCCGCTATACAGAATGCGCTGCGGAGCAGCCAGAATGAATGGGCTGAAGGAGACCGCCCAGTCCGCCGGATTGCTCACGTCTGCGACATCCCATCCATACCGGTATCCGACAATTTCCGCTCCGTACTTGCTGGCGTCCGCCCGCCAATGGAAATTGAGCGGGACGCCTGGCGGCAGGTCGCGTTTTTCAGGCGTGAAATTCCTGCCGAGGAACCGAAAGCTCCCGAGATAGGGTTCGATTATAGTCAATTCCGGCCCTATCGACTCAGAAACGATGAACTGCCTGAAGTTTGTCCTTCTATCGAAGATCGCCGAAACCGCGCCGGCCTCGTCCTTGGCCTGGACAACAAAGACGTGCGTCCTATTGACCTCGAGGACCTCATCGTCTCCGATCGTCGTTTCCCTGCCGCTATCTCCCGGCGCGTTGTACGAGATCCACGACTGCCACTTGTCCTCGTACCGCCAGGGATTCTCATTGAGATCTTTGGGCATATCAAAGCCCGGCTGGTAGATACCGTTCGTGTCATACAATAATCCCCAGAGCCATCGCACGGAATCGGGATCCTGCGTGTTCGTCGGCGTGTCGATAGGATCCCTCCCCACCCAATGGAATGTTATAACCCTGCCGAGGACGGGTGAATCTATGGGCCTGTCGATCAAGACGTATGGAGCAAGGGTCCAGGCAGTAAACGATCTGTATTGAGGTTCCGAACGGTAGCCATGCTGATCGACACCACGAATGAAAAATGTGTGTGTCCTCTGATATTTAGTATAGAGGCTGTTGTTGATGGAAATGTTCGTGGGAATATCGTCGGCTGTCACCCGGAAAAGACTGTCATAGACCGATGTCTTCAACCACTTGTCAAGCCCGGTCGTATCATCTGGATTGAAGCCAAAAGGATTCCCATCGACAATAACGAATTCGAAATAGGATATCTCGCCGTCCGGATCCCAACCTCCCCAGTAGAAATGAACCTGGTAGTTGGTCGTATCGCCCTCTACCGGGCCGCTCGACAACCAGACTTCGGGCCTGGTGTTCTCCTTCTTTGTACCGATGTATAGGTCCTCTGAACAACCGATATTCAGAACGAGGAGCAGAAATACTACCGTTAAAACGATTCTCCGCAACCCGACCTTACCCATCATCCAACCTCCGCTGGAAACAACATCAAGGCAATCCCATCAGATATTCAACTGCTGTAATATAATAAGCCGCCACCGATGGAGACAAATAATTTCATTGAAAACGCATCATCGGGTTTCGGATCAGAATTCCCCGAATACCTGTTCGGCCACATCGCGGTGAACCATGTAGGTAAGCATCTTTAGCTTGATGTAGTCATCTCTGTACAAGTAGTACCCATCATGGTTCCCGTGTCTAGCGCTACGGGCTGAATCCTTGATGAGGTACCATTCCCTGTCGCCGACGACCCTGCCGGCCAGCAGGTGAAGACCGTGGTCATCCTCGGTGGTCCTGTTGTAGAAACGGAATTCCCGCGAATCCTGGTCGATGTACCGCTGCGGTATATCGAATGTCGGAACGATGGCCGCATCCTCGAATCCGTTGTAGCCCGGTTCCGAGACATCCCCACCGATACAGACGGTGTATCTCATCTCGACGGCCTTGCGTATACATTCGTAGAACAGATCTAGTGGAACGTTGTAGTAGGTATCGGTCGGCCTCCAGTTATCGGGCACTTCGAATTCGCTGAATTCATGGAAGGGCACGGAGATGGTCGACATGATCTGCACGTAGTCATCGAGTTCCAACCGCACGACCTCGTCGAGGAAACTCCCGGGTGTCATCTTTTTGCCATTGTAGACAAACTCCCCGGGCGGCCTTCCTATGTGGGCGTCCAGGATAAACCTGATGTGAGCAACGACCTTCTCTTCATCCCAGTATCCGTGCTCTCTGCAGTGCTCGAGGTATCGCCGCATCTCTCTCGTCATCGCCCTGTGATCATGACGATCCTCTCCCGCTATCAGACCTGTGTACGCCTCCGCCGGAACGATCCCGTATTTTTCCCATATGATCAGCACCGCGTCGCTCTCGCTCCCCGATGGAAATATCTGATGCCCCCTCTTCCGCACGAATCCCCGTGCCTTCTCGACGAATTCCCAGTAGACCGTATAAAGCTCGGAAAGCTTTACCTCGTCCCCGTTGAGACGCTTGATCTCCGACTCGAGAAACGATGTGGTTCCGAAGGACCAGCAGGTGCTGGTGTAGTACTGGGCGACGGGCGGGAAATGAAAGGGAGCGTCGAATTCCTCCGGCGATCCCGGCTTCTCGATATCGCTAAAATCGAACCTTATGACTTTACGGTCCTTGGCCTTCTCTTTATCGAAAAGCTGCCATTTCTCTTCTATCTCTGCTGTGATGCTGTCCCGGATCGCTTCGAGACTGTCGGTCCGTCCGGCCATCTCCTTGAGGGCAGGATCCCTGTAGTATTTCTCGTAAAGTGCGCCGTCCTTCTTTTCCTCGTCCTGCGAAAACGCGACGGATGTAACGGCGCAGAGCATCAGGATACCGACCGCACAGAATCCTACGATTTTTCTCATCGAATCCCTCCTTACCTGTGTCCTCTCAGTACTGGCTGTGCCGAGCCATCGATAAGCCCGGATCACGGGTTGTCATCAGCTCCTGTCCGGCCCATCGGGTGTCGTGACCTTCTTTACCGGACTCTTTTTCAGTTCCTCGAGAAGGTACTCTACAGCCCTCTCGATCATCGGGTCCTTGCCGGCCTGAATGAGAGCTGGATCGTCGAATACGTAGATATCGGGAGTTACTCCGACGGCCTCGACGTCCCACTCACCCTCCGTATTAACGAACGCGAATCCCGGCACCGCCATTCCGCCGCCGTCGACGAAGCGCGGTGAATATCCATATCCTATCAGTCCTCCCCACGTCGTCTCGCCGATAAGCGGCCCGACTCCCATTTTCCTGAAATAATATGGGAATGCGTCCCCGCCCGACGACGAAAGCCCGTTGATCAACATGACCTTCGGCCCCTCGTTGACCGGGAACGGCGCCCTGCGCATCTCGGCGTGACGGACCGCCCAGTAGCTGACGATCCTGTTGCCGAGGATCTGTACCATCTGGTAGGGCGAGTGTCCGCCCCCGTTATACCGGTCGTCGATGATAAGAGCTTCCTTGTCGCTCAGAGGTTGGAACGCCCTGAAGAAGGCCCTGAAACCGGCGTAGTGCGTGTTCGGAACGTGTATATAGCCTATCCTGCCGTTCGAGAGTTTCTCCACGTATCGGCTTCTCGATTCCACCCAATCCATATAGCGGAGGTTGAGTTCGGAATCGATCGGTTTAACAACGATGTCGCGCGAGCCCTTCTTCGACTGCTTGTCATTGATCGTCAATGTCACCTGGATATCGGCCCTGTTCTCGAGAGAGCGATAGAAGTTCTTTTCGGTCGTCACCTCCCGGCCGTCGACGGCAATGATATACATCCCCTCTTCCACATTGAGGCCAGGCTCGGTCAGCGGCGACCGCTGGTTCTCGTGCCAGTTCTCCCCGGCGTAGATCTTGTCGATACGGTAGTATTTACCGTCCGCAGTCAGCTCGCATCCAAGGACGCCGACCGGCACGCGCTCTGGGCGAGGCGTCTCACCGCTGAAAACGTACGTGTGGCCCGCGTTCAGCTCGCCGATGAGCTCGCCAATGATATAGTCCAGATCGGCGCGGTGAGCCACGTGGGGCAGCAGCACAGCATACTTTTCGCTCATCCGCTCCCAATCGACCTTGTGCATATCCGGATCGTAGAACCAGTCGCGCATGATGCGCCAGGCGTCGCCGTATATCTGGCGCCATTCGGCCTGTGGATCGATCCGCAGTTCCATACGGCCGAGATCGAGCTTTCCGGCGTCCGCTTTCTGACCGGGTTTGAGATCCGTGATGCCGTAGTCGGAACCGCTCCGGTAGATAAACTTCTTGCCCTCGGCCGCGACCTGGTAATTATCCACCTTCTCGAGTATCTTCTCCGATTTGCGCTTCTCGAGATCATACCGTTTGAACTCGTTGTCTCCGGTCAGGTAGACGAGCCCTCCCTCGACAGAGGTAAGGCCATAGTAGCGTCCCTGTTCTTCCGGCAGGGCGATGACCCTGCCCGTGAAGCCTTCGGCGTCGATCCTCTCGATCTTGACGCCCCCGCTGCTTTTGTCATCCTCTTTTTTCTTTTCCTCTTTCAGTTTATTTTCCGGCTCCGGCTTCTCCTCGTCGCTCAGGGGCACGAGTGGCGACGGAGTATCCTTTGAAAGGGTTGCGACATACAATCTGGACCGAAATTCGCGGTATCTGTAATCGAAGTCGCGGTTGGACCTGAAGAAGAGGTATTTTCCGTCCTTCGAAAAGGTCGGTTCCGCGTCATCGGAGCTTCCATCTGTCAGGCGCAGAACCTTTTTGTCATCCAGCGAATATGCACAGATGATCGTCTTAAAATTCTTGCTCTCCTTCGTGTAGCAGATCCACTTGCTGTCGGGCGAGAACTCGTAGCTGTCGATGCCATCATAGTTCGACCTGTCGACGAGGGTTTTTTGGCCGCTCTCGACATCGAGAGCCCAGAGACGATTCATCTTGTCGCTGTATGCCATCTTCTTGCTGTCGGGCGACCAGACGGGCTGAAGAATCCACTCGTCCGAGTCGGCTGTGAGCCGGCGCTCTCCTACCAAACCGTCCTGAGGCTTGATCGTGATCTCGTAATCCCCGCTCTTTTCCGAGCAGTAGGAGATGTATTTTCCGTCCGGCGACCACTCGACGTACATCTCGCGGATTCCGTCAGTGCGGCTGATGTTGCGCGGAATGCCGTGCTCCGCCGGCACGGTGAAGATCTCCCCCCGCGCAGCAAATACGGCCCTTGCTCCCGATGGTGATATCGAAAAACTCTCTATATTTCCCTTTACATTCTTGTAATAGGGTCTGGCGAAAGGCTTGTCAGATCCGAGTGTTACTTCGATCTTCTTCGTCTCGCCAGTCGCCGTGTCATGGAAGTAGAGATAGCCGCCGTTCTCGAAGACGATACGCGCCCCTCCCCTGCTCGGCCAGAGACAATCGTACTCGTCGAATCGAGTGATCTTCGCAAGCTCTCCCGTGGAGAGGTCGTGCTTGAATATATTGAGTGTCTTTTCACGGTCGCTGGTAAAGTATATCGAACCGCCGATCCACATCGGAAAGTTGTCTGTTCCTTCGAAGTCGGTGATTCTCGCCACTTCGTTCTTCTCGAGATCGTAGATAAAGACATCCTGAGCGCGCCCTGCGCGGTAACGCTTCCAGGTGCGGAATTCTCGCGATTTAATATTATAGGCGAGTTTTTTCCCGTCGGGCGAGAAAGATGCGGGGCCGCCTTCGGGTATCTGCAGTGTCTCTTCGAATCCTTCCGTGACGGGATCGACGAGAAAATACTTGCCAACGCGCCGGCCGTACGGCGTACGGTTGGATCGGACCAGTATCTTCTTGCCGTCCGGGGTCCAATCCATGACCATGTAATCGTAGCCGCCTCTCGGGGGCATGACGCCGACATCTGGATAGAAGGTCAACCTCTTCGGCTCTCCCCCTTCGTAGGGAACGACATAGACCTGCCGCGTTCCGTCATATTCCCCGCTGAACGCAATCCATTCGCCGTCGGGAGAGATCTTGGGAAATATCTCGAACCCTTCCGGGAACGATGTTATCCGTCTCGCCGTTCCTCCGGCCGCGGGAACCGTCCATATATCTCCTGCGTAGACGAATGCGACCCTGTCACCCATTATACTCGGGTAACGGAGCAGTCTCGCCTCTTCACACAACGGCCGCCCACCTACAAGCGATAGAACGATAACTGCCGCTATGAGTGCCGCGCATGATTTTGTCGAGAAACCCATTTGCCCTCCTTCATCTGATGTTCTTGACTACGATTTTCCTCTACGCATGAATAGATAGAGTACCGCTCCGGATAGAGCGGCCAGGCCGAGAAGCATAAAACCCTCGGGCCGGCTGCCCAGAACGAGTTTGCCAGTTCCGATCAATGTGCTGTTGAGCATGATCAATCCGGCTATCACCTTGACCAGGACTATCCTCCCCACAATATCGCTTTCGAACCCGGGAAGACCTGCCGCCACCGCTTTCCATCCAAATCCACCGGGCCTGACCCTTTCATAGAAGCGAATCAGGTGATCTCTATCCACGGGGCGAGTGATAAACGTCACGGTTATCCAGGCCGGCACCGACACAGCCACAGTCACCACAAGAGAGTAGGGAAAGGTGGTAAATGCGGCGCCGGCGAAGCGTGGAGACCTGCCGAGGAGCGTAAGGATGATCGTGCAGAGAAGCGCTGTGGCCATCGCGCTGATTTCCGACCAGGCGTTCACCCGCCACCAGTACCACCTGGCGATGTAGACCGTGCCTATACCTGCGGTGATCGAATAGACCAGTTTCCAGGCGAACGAAATGTCCTTCACGGCGAAGGAACCGAGGGCGCCGAGCACGGCAAGTAGTATGATCGAACACCTCGCCGCGAGGATATATTCTCGCTCCTTTCTCTCCTTCCGAAAAAATCTCCTATAAAGATCGTTGACCAGCAGCGATGAGCCCCAGTTGAGCTGCGTATCGATCGTGGACATGAAAGCGGCAAAGAAGGAAGCGACGGCCAACCCCAGGATACCCGGCGGCAGAAGCTTACGCATCATCATCGGGTAGTACAGTTCCGGGTCGTCGATCGAGCCGAAGAGCGCCATTCCGCCGAGACCGACAATGATCCAGGGCCACGGCCTGATGCAGATGTGCGCCACGATGTACCAGAGGAAACCGAGCACCGAGTGGCGCTCGTTCTTTGCGGCGAAAAGCCGCTGGGAGAGATAACCGCCGCCGTCGATACTGTAAGAGGCCCACCATACCACGCCGATCAGGACGAGAAACTCGAGGAAGGGATTTGCGCCGGATAGCGACGCGGCCCTCGGGATCATCCTCAATGTCTCCGATATATCGAATCCCTGAGCGGTGATCGCATCGCTTAGGCCTGAGATGCCTCCCAGACGCTGTAACACCGCCACGGCGAGATAGATCGACGCGCCCATCGCGAGCACGAACTGGAGCAGATCGGTCATGACTACGCCCCAGAGACCCGAGAGAACCGTGTATGAGACCGCTATAGCGAAGAGCGTGAGTACGGTGAAGACCTCGGCGTTGATCCCCATGATAGTAGTCCCGCCGTCCCATCCCATCACTACGAGCACTATCTTCGTCATCGCCTTCATCACCCAGGCGATGATGATCACGTTCTGGAACAACCCGAACCAGGTGGCCTTGTACGCTCTCAGGGCTGTTGCCGGACGGCCTCCGTACCGGAGCTCGATCAGCTCGGCGTCGGTCGTAATCCCCGCCCGGCGCCAGAGGTGGGCAAAGAGAAAAACAGCCGCAATCCCGCCTATCCCGTACTGCCACCAGAGCCAGTTCTTGAAGATGCCGCCCTGTGCTACGAGACCCGACACAACGAGCGGCGTGTCGGCGGCGAAGGTCGTTGCGACCATAGAGGTACCGACGATCCACCAGGGCAGGGAGCGGCCCGAGACAAAGAACTCCTCCGTGCTCCTGGAAGCGCGTCTAGATAGAAATAGACCGATGCCGAATACGAGAAGAACGTAGGACAGGAGGATCGCTATATCGATACCGGCCAGGGGAAAGCTCATTGCGACTCTCCGTCTTCAGTCCGTTCCCCCACGGTCCTGTTATAGATAAAGAGGGCGATGAGTGCGACACCCCCGATCGCCGCGAAGACGAACCACATCTTGAAGGGCTCCCTGAGTCCTGTCTCGGGAACATAACGAGCGACTAGTTTTCCCGAGAGGAATCCTCCGGCAAAGAGCGCTATGAAGCTCCTCAAGTAAGCGTATCCGAGGTAGAGGCCCACCTTCCCTTTCGGGGCCATACTGGAGACATAATCGAGAAAACGCGGCGCGAATGTCATCTCCCCTATCGCGAAAACCGCGATCGAGATACACGCTCCGACAAGCGTAGGCATCAATCCGAGCAGCACCATTGCAACCGTGGAGATCCCCATACCGAGGGCCATCGTAGCGATCGGCGGCATCTTTCGAACAGCCGCGGCGACCGGCATCTGGAACAGGATGATCATGCCCGGATTTATCGCGACGATAAAAGCCATAGGTGTGGTCTCCGATATGTGCCTCGTGATGTAGAGCGGCACGGAGAGGTAGAGCTGCCAGAACATCAGGTCGAAACCGGCGAAGATGACGATAAAGCTCATGAACCTCCAGTCGAGAACCACCCTGAACATATCGACGAAGGTCTTCTTCATCGAGCTGACCGGCTCCCCCGTCCGGTCCGGTTCGCGATACATAAAGGTGACTAGAAGCAGCGCGACGATCGCCATCGCCATCGAAAAGACACATATCGCCTGCATCCCGAAACCCTGCCATTTGAGCATCTCGAGAAACGCCTGGGGTTCCATCGGAGGGGTCTGTTCCGCGGCACGTGTGATAATATCTTCGGTCACCCTGAAGGGAGGAACATTGACCGCTATCCAATCCTGGAGCGCCTTATAACCCGAAGCGGAAATCCAACGCCCTAGATCCTGCCGAAGGATCTTTGCGACGATCTTGCCGGAGAAACCGCCTATGTTGACCACCATGTAGAAGATCGAGAAACCTATCCTGGAAAACCCCTCGGGCGAGGTCTTCTTGACCGTGCCCGAGATGACCGGTTTTACGAACGCACCGCCGAGAGCTATCAGGGCAAGCGAGACGAGCACCATATCTTTAGTGGGAAAAACGCCCAGCAGCCCATAGCCCAGGGTGAGGAGCGAAAAGGCGACGAAGAGGCCATTGCGGAACCCGATCTTGTCGCTTATCGCCCCGGTCGGTATGGGCAGGAGATAGAGTGAAGCGATGAACCAGCTAGTGATCCGGACCGCGAATTCGGTCGAGTAGCCGACCCGCCTGGTCAGGTAGATCGCGAGGATGATGTTCATCCCGTAGTAGGCGAGCCGCTCGAAGAGTTCGATCGTGTTGGCGGCCCAGAAGGTGCGCGGGAATATTCGTAGATCCATTGTTACCTGCCTTCGTCCTGTGCTGTAACGCGTTTCGCCGAGTATACGTTTCTCCAGAGGGAAATCCATGAAAAACATCAAAAAAAGGCCGGCGTCCCTGGAGAGATCGCCGGCCGTAGAGATCCGTTTGATTCAAATGCTAGAACATCACCTTGATTCCGACGACGATGCTGTAGCCTGTCAAATCGACTTCAGCCTCCTCCAGAGTCTCGGTTTCACTCACGAATTCAGTCGGCAGCGGCATGTAGGCGGGCACGATAAACGTTTCAAAAACACCAGGTTCTACTTCCACAATATATTCCATTGTGCCGGAAGCCAATACAACATCTATTCCCGAATTGGGATCCTTCCCCTCGAAGCCCTTGAAATTCGCCCAGCGGCCCTTGACGCCGACATCGACCGACAGCCTGGGCAGAATGGAAATCTCGAAACCGGCGCCGCCGTGGAGACCGAAACCCCATTTCGATGTTTCCCATTCGTAGCTGAAATCGTTACCTGTTCCCATATAGGAGCTCGAGTAGTCCCAGCTAGTATAGTAGAAACCGACACCGCCATAGAAAAACGGCTTAAAGGGGCCTAGTGACCATGCGGGATCAATGTAGCCCGTTGCCGTGAAAGGGTAGGATCTTAATTTATGCTTCTCTGTACTCTGTTCGAGTCCTGCTGAAATCGAAAGCTCCGCTGTGCTCATAATGATACCCACTCCTACTCCGACATCCAGCATTGGAGTGACATCGTACAGGATTTCGCCGTTGAATTCGGGAACCCAATTCAGATTATTCCATGAATATGGTGTCCCGGACAAATATTCAGAATTGAACGCATCGACATAATCATTGAATTGATCAAGGCTGACGTGTGTGGCGGGACCGCTGACACGTATCCCGAATCCGGCGTGGGATGCACCAGCTAGCAAAGAAATCGATAGTAATGTTATCGCTGTTATCGCCGCAAACCTTTTCATCGCTCCTCCTCTTCCTGTTTATGGGGGTGGGAAACCCGGCTTCCTCGATGCTTACCGACATCCTATTTCTCACCCTTGAGTTTCTTGACTTCCTTTATGTCCTCCCCTTTCCCTATCACAAGCAGTACATCGCTGTGTTTTATCACAAAATTGGCCGGGGGCACCAGTATAAAATTCTCAGGAACGAGTTCCTTGATCCCGATCACGTTGATATTATACATGGAACGAAGCTGCAGCTCGGCTAGACTCCTGCCGACGAATGTGTCGATAGGAGCTATCTCGGCGATGATGTAGTCACCAGACATCGGGATGTAATCGAGGATGTCCGGTGTCGCGAGGCTGCGAGCCACCTTGATCGCCATATCCTTCTCCGGAGATATCACGTCAGTCGCCCCCACCTTGCTCAGTATCTTTCCGTGATCCTCGTTGGTCGCCTTGACGACGATCCGCTTGACGCCGAACTCCTTGAGGTAGAGGGTTATGAGCGTCGCAGCGTTGGCGTTCCCGCCCATACTTATCACGACCGCGTCCATCTCCTCGAGCCCCAGCGTCTTGACCATATCCTTTTGCGTCGCGTCCCCGAGGATCGCCTGTGAACAGTAGGGCCTGATCTTCTGGACCTTGTCCCCGTTCTTGTCGACCGCGATGACGTCGTGCCCCTCCTCGAAGAGAGTCCTCGTCACGTTAAAACCGAAGTTTCCGAGACCTATCGTCGCGTATTTTTTTGCCATACCGATTCCTTTCCTGCTCCGCCCACGCGGAAACCGTTAACCGATCATCACCTTCTCTTCGGCGTAGCGGAACAGCGTCACCCGCTCGCGTCTCGTTACAACATATGCGATGGTCAGAAGGCCGACACGACCCAGGAGCATCAGCACGATGATGACCGCCTTGCCGGCGGTGGTGAGTGTCGGCGTCACTCCCATCGAGAGGCCGACAGTGCCGAACGCCGATACTGCTTCGAAGAGATATGCGAGAAAATGCTCCTTGCTCGGGTAGACCGTTCCCATCTGGGTTATCAACAGTACGACGAGACCGGCAGTGACCGTTACGACCGCCAGAATGAAGATCGATAGAGCGCGGGACACCGTCTCCTCGGGGATGGTCCTGTGAAATATACTCACCGAGTCCTTTCCCCTGATCTTGCTCGCGAGTATCGCCGCCATAACGGCGAGTGATGTCGTCTTGACTCCGCCGCCGCATGAGCCGGGGCTCGCGCCGACGAACATGAGGATAATTATAATGAATAGAGTCGCTCCTCCAAGCATCGAAATATCGATAGTATTGAAACCGGCCGTTCTCGCCGTGATGGATTGAAAAAACGAGACGAATATCTTCTCGTGCCATGGAAGTGCCTCGAGGGTATGGCTCCGCTCGAGCAGAAACACCAGCGCCGCTCCTACGAGTATGAGGATTCCCGTGGTCCAGACGACGATCCGCAGGTGCAACGTATAGGGAACCCTGCGCGTATCTTTCCAACGTCGGACCCTGTCGGCCAAGGAATACATGACGGGGAATCCGATACCTCCGACGACGATGAGGATCATTATCGTCCCGTTGAGCAGCACGCTCCCCCTGTAAGCCATGAAGCTCGTGCTGAAGAAGGAGAAGCCGGCGTTGCAGAAAGCGGATACCGAGTGGAACAGCCCTGTAAAGAAGGCTTGTGAAGGGGCCATCTCGCCCCTCCAGAAGAAGTAGAGAAGAATCGCGCCGGCGGCCTCCACGATGAACGTGAACAGGAACACTGCTTTCAAGAGGCTCCGGATGTCCGGAACCGGCGTCGCGGTAAAGGTCTCTGTTATTATCCAGCGCCCTCTCAGTCCCAGGCCGCGTCCGAGAAAGTGGAAAAGAAAGACTGAGAAGGTCATGACACCCAGTCCGCCCATCTGTATGAGGATCAGCAGCACCGTCTTGCCAAATACTGTGAGCTGTGTTCCCGAATCGACCACGACGAGGCCGGTAACGCATATCCCGCTCGTCGCCGTGAAGAGGCCGTCTATGACTGATAGGCTGTCTCCGGTCGAGGCGGCGGGCAGAGTCAGCAACAGGGTGCCTATCAGTGCCGCGGCCAGGTAGCTGAAGATCACCAATGCCGCGGGCGGCATCTTCTGGAGGAATTTTCTTGTCCTGTGTCTCATATCGGGGCGCCTCGCGCCGGCCGTTTCGAACTTTCTGTCCTTACTTTATGAATCCGATCCGTCCGTTATCGGATTCCGCCTCATCGATGATCTTCCTTACCACTTCCTCACCCTCACCCTCGCCGTACATCACTACAGTCTGTACGTTCCTCCAGGGCAGGAGTACATTGACCAGGTGCTGCTCCGGTTTCTGTTTTTTCTTGGGGACGATCCGCCCCCTCGAGTCCATTATCTCGACCGTGAGGAAATTACTGTTTTCCACCCACATCCCGACCTCATCAACACCGACGACCTTGCAAAAGAAAGGCCCCTCCTCCGGAACACCGGTAAAGGTATACCCCTCATTACTCTCGAGCTTGACCAGTACGGTCTTACCTATGAGATCTTGCGCAGATTCCACGTCATGTCCTCCGAGCTCAATTTTGCGTATTCAGATTCAAATATCGTCAATTGTGCAGGTTGTCAGTGAAAAATTCAAACAAAAACGAGCGAATAGAAGGGTCAGGACCGGCGCAGGGCCTTCCAGTCACCCCTGAACGGCTTCACTCTGCCCACCCACTCGGAGTATATCTTCTTCGCCGCTCCCGGGTAATCGTTACGGTCCCGGAAAAATGCATGGATCTCCTCCCTGGAGACCAGGCCGCTGTAATGGGCATCGTAAACAGCCTCGCCCAGCGTGTGCCCGAGGGCCCTGATAATGAGCTGCCTCTTCTTGATGCCTAGACGATGGATAGCGCGAAGCGGCTCGGTCACCCTCGCGATCCCGGAGCGGGAGCGGTCCCGCCGGAAATGATACACGAGCATCTTGACCATAGCCCGTGTCTCCGGGATCGAGAAACCCGCAACGGGTTTCCGAACCACACCTCTCCCATCGATCACCTGGAGAAGGGGATCCATCCTCGAGCAGTCTATCGTCGAGTCGACGATCTTGGCGCCCACAAATGAGAGAGTCTCCTCGATCACGAACTCGTAAAAACGATCCTCCACCGATTTCCGCCTCCCTTTCCATTTTCCCATCCTGGCCCTCATCGTGGATAAAACGAACCTCGAAGCTTCCATCGCAGCGCTGGATGAGGAGTATTTCAGGATAAGAAACATATTGAGACCCGGAACGTAGCTCACTCCGTACCTTCTGAGGCTCTCGGTGACCGAGACAACTGCGAGCTGGCTTATCTTCTGTGAACGGAGAAAGGAGGCGAAAGAAGTGTAGGTCTGCCTGCAGTGAATCTCGGGAAGAATATCGTCGAGGCTCTTAAAATCGTTTCCGTCGATTGTGACATTCAAGCTCTTTTTCGGCCCTATAAGGAAATTTAGTATATAACCGACCATCTCTCCGAGGACCGGCACGAAGCTGTTCGCATCCTCCCCTTCCACCCAAAAATCTATGATTCTCCTGTATGACTGGTACTTGACTATAGGCGACGCGTTGAAAACGCAATACTTATCCTCGTCGATCCTCACCGCCTCGATGTGCTCTCTTCCCTCCCGGAGCAGTCTCCAATAGATCTCGTCCATGTTCTGCACGATGATAGTCTTCCGGAGACTCTCATCGCACACTTTCTCGATCTCGGCGGGCAGGTGGCCGGATGCCAGATGTGACTCGCCGATCATGACGAGTATGAGATGGCCGGGGAAGAATCTTCTGATGTTCTTGATCCTGCTCGCTATCATCCTGTCGCGCTGCCGCATGTACTTCAGATGATCCCTCAGCTCAGTGTCGATGCCGAATATCGGTATGAAGGGATCCTTCGCCATCTCGAAAATCCGTTTGAAACTTTCCCAATCGAATCCCCACTCAGTTCTGTAATCGATCTGCTCGAGGAACTCCTCCTCGCTGAGCATTCCCTTCATCCATCTGTCGAGCTGCTCCTGCTGCTGTACATAGAGCATCTCCATCGCGAGTACGACCCTGCGGTCACTGGCTGAGAGCTCTGTCATCAGGCGCAGGAGCCATTCTTGACTCTCTTCGAGGGGATGATAGTCTCCAAAGAAGACAATATCGCTCAGCGCCGCCCGCTCGAGGACCTCGCCGGTCGTACAGACACTTTGGTACGTGCTGAATTCGGAGAGGAAATCCTTGATGTAGCTCGATCTGGTAGTCTTGTCTATCCCGAAGATCTCGCGCTTCATCCGCTGGATCAGACGCCGCTGCTCGGCGATCTCTGCACTGATTATCTTATCCTGCGGCATTCGCTTGTCCGATCATTGATATAAATCCATTTCCGCAAACCAGACACCGTAGAATAATCATCGACACGGGTATAAGATTTATCATATATTGTTCCAAATAGTAAAATATTAGGAGACCATTTTGTTGCTAAAACCTCTCGAATCATGAAAAAACAGTCTCTTAAGTGGTGTGAACCATCATGCCCCCACGCCTCCTTCCCCGAGGAGAGCGACCTAGACGGTGCCTGCCATACCTTTATCGCACTCTACTGTAATAAATACAAGAGATTGGTGCAAAAGAGCGGAATCTGCCTGGACCTCACAGAGGAAGAAAGCAGTGGCTCCGATGAGTGACAACCGGCTCGCCCGCATCGGAGAAAGACTATCGAAAGTCCTCGAAGAGAACAGAACGAGACTACGCGAGGACGAAGTCTACGAACTGCTCCATATACTCGGCTTCCGAACGCCTGTAGCGGCATTGATCAAGAGACCGGAGGATATCGCGTCTCTGGATCTTTCTATCTTCCCCGGTGAGCGTGTCGTATGCAAAATGATCAGCGAGGAGTTGACTCACAGGTTCGAGCACGGCGGTATTCGCTTCACTTTGAAGAAAACAGCAAGCCTGGAGGAGATCTTCTCCGACTTCGAAAAAATCGCCGATGGCCTGAACATCTCGCTCGAGGGCATGATGATCGCCGAGATCATCGAGGGCAAAGACAGCCTTCCGCATCAACTGCTCCTATCCCTCAGACAGGCCAAGGCAGTCG
>DAOUUU010000099.1 GCA_030667985.1 Candidatus Krumholzibacteriota bacterium | reverse complement strand
GTGGGCTATTCAGCCGAAAGGGCATCTGCCCGCCTGAATACATCGGCCGGGAGGAACCCTGCTACGAGAATCTCCTAAAAGAATACGAAAAGCGCAATATACGGCTCGAGGAAACGATCTCCGAGCTGTAATAAACTATAAAAAACCACCTATAAGGCAGACAACATTGATCATACGGCTTTGATCAATGCCACTACCTACCATAAAATTGTTGGAAATCATCTATCATCCGGTACGATGTTGCCGAGCCTGGCATGGTGAACCTTCGCATCTACAGCGTTACCGGCGCGCTCGTTAAAGTTCTCGAAGCGCGGCACCGTGACTGCGGCCGCTACGAGGCGGCCTGGAACGGCGAGAACGAGCGGGGCTCGAAGGTTGTGAGCGGAATATACTTTTACCGTCTCAGCACTGTACACATGACACAGACCAGAAAGATAATACTGCTGAGGTAATTGCGAAGGATATCGATAGATAGAATTAATTCAGGAACCAAGGGCACGCCTGGGAATAAATATTTACTTTTATTGTGGGAAATTTCTTCAGTAGTGGTACACTGATTTTTGCTGGGGACTGTCACAAACCGATTCACAAGAGAGATCAAGATGTCTGTTGAGTACAAGTTCAACGAGGAGTCCAATTTCCTCTACTCGAGATTCTATGGAGTTATGACAGATGAGGATCTCAGAAATCAGGCTCAGGCAGTAGTCGATGATCCCAGAATCAAGCCCGGAGTCAAAGAGATAGTCGATCTCAGGGGGGTTGATACGGTCGATGCTTCGACAGATTCGATAGGCGTTGTAATAAATATCGATATGGAGCACGGTGAGAAATTGGCCGGCCAGAAGACCGCTATCGTCGCCCCGCGCGAGCTGCTCTACGGGCTTTCGAAGATCTACGAGGTGTTGTACGAACTATCTCAGGCGCCGGCTAATGTAAAGGTGTTCCGAGACATCGGCGAGGCCCGCAAATGGCTCGAATTGGAGCCAGAAGAGAAATAGTCCTCACCCTGTTTGCTTGATAATCTCACACTCATGGGTTTACAATGATCTTGGTGGAAGTGTGTCCCGAGCAAAGGAGGGCGATACAGAATGCAGACCTTCCGGCAGGCGAAACCATTCTCGAATGACCCCGGTTATCATGAACGGCGCACAGCGAATCTCAGGGGTTTTGATATCAGTGAAATAGATTCTCCTATTATGGAGATTGTAACTGTGTATAATACGTTACAGTATAGTTTTACGCTACAGAGCTGCTATGGGCATTTCCTCTACGAGGGTCAGGGCAATGACCACGATACGGAACCCCTTCCCAAAAAAAACATAATCGAGAAGGTCGATTACAGGATTGCCTATCTAGCTTTCTGTGTCGAGAACAGTGAGCAGGGCAGGAGTCTCCGTCAGGAGATCGAGAATCTAACGCGAATAGATCCGATGAATATCCAACTAGGGAGCGCGGGATGGATCTGGAAAGATATCCCGAATTTCTACGCGATCCAGGTGGAACCGGACCGCCACAAGTCGAAGGACAGGGTTTTTATCGACTACAAAGAAGCGCTTCATATAGAGCAGGTGCGAAACGAGTTTTTTACAAGGCTCGAGGCGCTAGTCATGCGCCGGGCGGATGAGTTGGATGCTGGATAATTCTTACTGGATAATCCAGCGCCGGATGTGTTGTACTCCTATCAGTGGGATGAAGGTCAATAGTACGAGCGGCGTTAGAAAAAGGGGGAGATTATGCCGATCAAGAAGCTGAAAAAGTTTCTCGATAAGAACAAGGTCAAGTACACCACCTTGAAGCATTCAGCCGCCTATACGGCGCAGGAGGTCGCCTCGACGGCGCACATCAAGGGAAAGGAGCTGGCGAAGACTGTCATGATCAAGATGGATGGCCGACTCGCCATGGCTGTATTGCCTGCTTCCTACCGTATCGATCTAAACGAGCTTCAGAAAGCCGCGGGGGCTAAAAAGCTCAACATCGCCAACGAGAAGGATTTCAAGGATCTGTTTCCAGAGTGTGAAACGGGAGCGATGCCGCCGTTCGGGAACCTCTATGAAATGGATGTATTCGTGGCATCGAGTCTAGTCGAGGACGAGCATATAGCTTTCAACGCGGGAACCCATACAGAGCTGATCCAGCTGTCTTATGCGGATTTTGAGCGATTGGTTAAGCCAAAGGTCGCAACGTTTTCATTCAAGGAGTGAGTGTATGCAGATCAAGGGAGTCATTCTTCATGCCCGCAAGGAGTTCGTCAAGGATCACTTTGGAGAGGAATCCTGGGACAAGGTTATCGGTACGTTACCCGAAGAAGATCGAATCGTGTTGAGTGAGGACCTTCTAACAGCTCGCTGGTATCCCTTCAAGGTCGGTGAGCATCTGGACAGAGCTATCGTTGATGTCCTGGGAGACGGGAGCAACAGGATCTTCGAGGAAATCGGCGTCAAATCGGCTCAGAGGAACCTCACAAAAGAGCATAGGACCTTTATTACGCCGGGCGATCCGCAGGCCTTTATGAAGAAGTCGGGGGTTATCTACAAGTTTTACTATGACATGGGGCGAAGAGAGTATGAAGAGACCGGGCCTACTTCAGGTGTGGTTACCACATATGAGGCTGAGACCTATTCTGTTACCGACTGCCTGACTGTGATCGGATGGTATAAGGAAGCTCTTAAGATGTGCGGAGCGATCGAAGTGAGGGCGTGCGAAGAGGAGTGCCGGGCCAAGGGAGGCTCCCGCTGCAGGTACCGGTTTGAGTGGGAAATCTGATTTATAATGTTTTTTACATCATAGAAGAGGCGGATATTCATCCGCCTCTTCTTTTTATTGAGCTGAAGATATAAGAGTGGTGTGAACCCTCTTGTCTACCACGGAGGAAATTGGTCGATTTGCCCCGGTGGATCTTCTGGAATTGGAGGAGGATTGGAAACATATTCCTTCAAGTATGAATCCCGTAGCTCCTTGTCCATGGTATGACCGAGGATATTGAGCTTGCCTTCCTCTGGTCTACCGATCTTGTTCCCTTTGCTTTCTACTGCCAGGATGATATGCTTTTCTCCCTCTTCTAGACATGTCGTTATGACTCTCATCAGAATCGGTATCGGCACAATCCATCCTTCCCAGCCTTCGTCCTTTTTTTTAGACAGCATTTCCCGTATTGATCCTTTCATTGCCATGATTGCCTCCTATTAGAAAGTGACACGTATTAATTTAGATAGAGATAGTTGATTTTCTTCTTAAGCGTTCGGGTGGGCAGAAGTCCGAATCTCCATGCTTCCAGACCTCGAGTGCCCTCTTCCTGTAATGCTCGGCCATTTCCGGTTCGCCTGTCATATCGTGGGCTTCACTCAGCAGACAAAGAAGTTCAGCGTCGTTTGCATTCAGGCTCAGTATTCGTTTTCCTCTCTTGATGGCTTTTCCGGAGTCTTTGACGGCTATATAGGCCCGGACGAGATCCTTTTCGAAACAAATATATTTATTCGGGGCCGATCTGATGGCGAGGCGCATGGATCTGAGCCCCGCTTCGGGATCGCCTCTCTCGATCAGTATCCATCCACTCAGGTTGTGATAGCAAGCCGCTGCGAGTGTATACCCGGTCGGTATTTCTCCGTGGCCGATCGCTTCGAGTGCGAGCAACGCCCTCTTCTGATCTTTATGAAGATTCAGGGCGATGAGGCCTTGAAGCCGGAGCGCTTCTGGGCAGTAGGGATCGAGCTCGAGGGATCTCTCGATAGCTTCTTCAGCCTGAGGGAGATTATCCTGGATGTTATGAACATAGGCTATATTCGCCCATCCTCTTGCGCGGGCGGTCGAGGGCGCCTTCTCCAGATAACGCTCGAAAGAGCAGAGTGCGTCCCGCCATTTTCCGCAGGCGAGGTGTGTAGAGCCGATATCCTCGTAAACGATGTAGAAAGGCGGGTCAGTATGATCATTATCAATGATCTCTTGATACAGCCTTGTCGCCTGCTCGTATTGTCCGCTATACATCAAGGCATAGGCCATGCTGTGAAGCGGATCGGGCCCGTACGGTGCGTCTTCTCGGTACTTCTCGAAAGCCTCCATCGCATTATCGATCTTCCCTGAGAAGAGGTAGGCGTTACCGAGTGAATTATTCAAGGGTCCCCGCTGTCCCGACAGGTTCTTGGAATCTAGAGCAAGTGCCATATTGTATTGTTCGATCGCCTCGTCATACGACTTCTTGTATCTGGCAAGGTAGTAACCGAGTTGATGCCTGGTCACGATATCGCTCGGATCCTCTTCGAGCTGGGTACGCATCAATTCTATCGCTCGATCCCAGTTATTCAGTACGAGGTGTTCGGTGATCATGGAGATGATATATTCCCGCTCACCCCTTTCCCGTGAGAACTCCGTCGCTTTTCTAGCGCATAACAGAGCGTTTTCGCTGTCGCCATTGTAGTCGTATATGATTGCGAGGCGGCGTAACGCCTGGACGAAGGTGGAGTCGATCTCGACGGCTCTTTCAAGACATGGGATTGCATCGAGCTGGCGACCGCTGTTGTAAAGTTCCTGTCCCTTCGAATAGTGTTTGTATGCTTCCATCGAGGATGTCGCTAGAAGTTGGAGAGGAAGTGTCTGTCCTTCATCCTTGCTCGGTATGAGATCCAGATTTCTGAACTCATCCTTGATCATGCCGTTCAACTTGTCGACCATGGCAAAGAGAGTATTATCCCCTCTATCTCTGACGGCTTCGTCGAAAAGAAGTTCTTTCGAGGTGGGGTCGTGAACGCTTGCGTTGATCCTGTACGTGTCGCCCAGTTTGATGATGGTCGGAAAGAGGACAGCCTGTACTCCGGCCATATTTGCCAGGGAGTAGACGGTAGAATCATCGAGTGATGCGGCACCGGTTTTCCGGCAGAGCTCGTTGAAACGCTGCCGACTCATGATTTCGATGTGAGGGCATTGCGCAAGATCCCTGATGAGCAAATCGGTCAGACATGCGAGGTCGGGATCATCGGTCTTGTTATCGATACTGACTACCATCACAGATATCGGTTCGATCTCCTCTGTGAATACCATGGTCGAGAGAATAATATACAGGATGAGAATGGAGACGAGAATCGAAGACGCGATTATGGCAGATCTCATTAAGCGTTTCCGCCTGCCGAATCTCCTGACGTGCTCGCTCGGCTCGGCTGGGTGACCTATGAGATGTTTCACAGTATGCAGATCCTCAAGCATATCATCCATGCTCTGGTAACGGTTTTCAGGTTTCTTTTCGAGAGTGCGTTCGACTAGGGCGGCGAGGTCGGGTGGAATGGCGACGTTTACCTTATCCGAGGGTGAAGGTCTTTGGTTCAGGATCGAATAGAGAACGGCAGCGTCATACTCGCCTTCAAACGGATGCTTACCGGTTATGAGCTCGTACAGGACGATACCCAGGGACCAGATGTCGGACCGTGAGTCAGTCTCATCTCCGCGGATCTGTTCCGGAGACATGTATGAAACGGTTCCGACCGCCGCACCTGTCCTGGTAAGTCCCGTGCGGTCGGAGAGTTTCGCAAGCCCGAAATCCATGATCTTCGCATGAAACGATTCGTCGATCATGATATTCGCCGGTTTGATATCTCTGTGTATGATTCCCTTATCGTGAGCCTCGGAGAGACCCTCCGCCACCTGGATCACTATGCTTAATGAGTTCTCAAGGTCCAGTTTACCCTCTTTGGTCAGGTTGTGCAGGTTTTTGCCTTCACAGAAGGCCATCGAGATAAAAGTTTTTCCTTCGGCTTCCTCGATCTCGTGAACCGCGCATATATTGGGATGGTCGAGAGACGCAGCGGCCTGGGCTTCACGCGTAAAGCGCCTCAGATCTTTCTCGCTGCTGACCGAGCGCTCAGGCAAGAATTTCAAGGCGACGGTCCTCTTTAACTTTATATCCTCAGCCTTGTAGACCACACCCATTCCGCCCGCACCGATTTCATCGATGATCCGGTAATGTGATACGGTCTTGCCGATCATTCAAACGAACCTGCTAAAAGGTTTTTGATCTGGTTGCCGCGTCCTGTATAGCGTGCGCAAAGGTGTGTATTTAGTATATGCCTATTATTTATATCAGTCAAATAAGATATACTCTGTTCTTTGGACTGGGGTCGGGCAGGCGAGGCATAGTACGCCGAAGCACGGGGTTTTTTCGGGTAAGAGTATGGGATAATTGATGGATGGATCTACGAGGGATTTCTTTTCAACACAACTAGCGTCATATCATCCATTTGCGCCGTGCTGCCGGCATGATCCTCGACGCTCTTGATGATCTTGTCGATGATCTCGACGGAGTTGTTGGCCATGTTCTGCCGGATAACCTCTTCGAGGTTCTCCTCGTCGAACATGATCTCTTTTTCGTCGATCGCTTCGGTGATGCCGTCGCTGAAGATAACGAGGAGATCACCCGGATCGAGTTGGACTGAATCCCCTCCGTAGGCGAAATCCTCGATGATGCCCAGGACCGGTCCGCCGACATCGAGGCGTAGGGTCTCACCGTTAGCCTTGAAGAGGAAAGGCCAGTTATGGCCGGCGTTGCAGTAACAGAGGTTATGCTCCTCGGTATTGAGCATTCCGTAGAAGAGTGTCGCGAATTTATCCGTTGTGGTGCTTCGGTATAGGAGCAAGTTTGATTTCTTGATGCAGTTGTCAGGGATACAGTCCTGCATTGCCTGGCCGCGCAGGGTCGCCTGGAGGTTCGACATTAGGAGAGCCGCCGGCATTCCCTTTCCGGATACATCTCCAAGGCAGATGCAGAGGCAATTCGGTCCGGTTTCCATGAAATCAAAGTAATCGCCGCCCACCGTCTTGGCGGGGATGCTCTTGCCGGCTATATCGTAACCCTCGACCGTAGGATTCTTCGGGAGAAGGGTCATCTGGATGTTGTAGGCGAGCCTCATTTCCTCCTTCATGAGCTGGAGCGCAATCTCTTCCTGGGATAAGCGCGTGTTCTCGATGACCTGAGCCGACTGTGTCGCGATGATTGTCAGGAGCCGTTTGTCCGCGTCCGTGAAACCCTCGTCGGCTCTCTTGTTGAAAACATTGATCGCTCCGACGATCCGTCCCTTGAGACAGAGAGGTACGCTGAGGAGCGAACGGTAGGGGATATTTTCTCCCTTGCCGAGCGTGAATCTCTTGTCATTGCCGAGATCGTTTATCAGGAGAGGCTCTTTATGGGTGATCATCCAGCCGGCGAGCTGGTCGTCGAGCCGAAAAGGCAGCACCTCGTGTGAGGAATTGGCCTTACGAACCATGGTCTTGAACTCGCTCGTGGTTTCCTTGCTGTCAAGAAGCATCACAGCGCCCTGTTCCACCCTGAGATGCTTGATGCATTTCTGGACGATGAGATTGATGATCTGGTCAAGCGTGTATGCTGAACTTATGGTCGTGGCGATGTCGTTGAGAATAGAGAGCTCTTCGACCGCTGCACGAAGGCGCATGTTCTCGTTGTCGAGCTTTCGAACATCGTTCTGCCCAGGGTCAGCCATGGATCTACCGCCGTTCTTTCTATTACGATTAATTCCCCTGCGGATAGTTTAGACATACTAAGTACTATAAATCAAGGAAATGAGTGTTAAATAATATTGATAACTAAACATATGTTTAGTATTATCATTTATCAGCAGTATTTCTCGATCAGGCCGATCCTCGGAGGAGATGCCAGTTTGACCTACGTACCGCTACATCTTCACAGCATATTTAGCCCGTACGAGGGAATGATCACGCTGCCGGAACTCGTATCGCGCGTTTCATTTCTCAAGACACCAGCGATCGCTGTTACCGATCACTGGACGACATACGGGCATTTTGAGTTTCACCAACTTGCACGGGAAGCGGGAATCAAGCCGATTTTCGGCTCGGAGATCAGGCACGGATCATTACTTGGAGGAGATGAGTTCTATCACCTGACGGTCTTGGCGGAGAATGAAACGGGCTACCGCAACCTCTGCAGGATCGTGAGCGCGCACTACGAGAAGGGTAGGGAGCAATTCGTAACACCACAGGAGCTGGCCCAGCATAGTGAGGGCCTGATCGTGTTGAGCGGATGCATCCACGGGGAAGCGGCGCAATCGATCCTCCATGGCAACCTCGGCAAGGAGCGGGAGGCCGTTCAGAGGCTCCTCGATATCTTCGGAGAGTCAAATCTATTCATAGAGATCCAGAACCATACGTTACCGGAAGAGCGACTCGTTCTGGATCACCTCACGATCCAGGCAAACCGTCTCGGGCTGCCGCTCGTCGTCACAAACAACGACCGCTATCTCCTGAAGGATGAAAGCCGGTTTCACGAGTTGCTGCTCATGATAAGGGACAAGGGTGAAGATGAGAAACAACCACCACTGCCGCCCGAGTACTATCTCAAGAGGGAAAAGGATATCGAGCCACTGTTCTACAGCTCTGCCGAGGCGGTTCACCAGAGCGGACTCATAGCCGAGCGATGCAATGTAGATGTATTTGACAGGCGCAAGATCGTCTTCAGCCATGCTCTTGAGCCGGAGGAGACACTGCGCGAGATGTGCGAGCGACGGTTTCTGCTAAAATTTCACAGTAAACCGCGGGACGAGACAGCGTCCTTGAGGCACACTATCGAGAAGGAGCTCGAGTGTGCTTCGAGGGAAAGTCTCAGTGATTTTCTACTGTTTCTCAGGGAGTTATTTCAATCAGCGGTGCATAAGGGCATCTGGCTAGAGGTGATGGGTGGTAATCTTCTAGAGAGCATTGTTGCCTACATGCTGGGAATCGTTCCCCTCAATCCAGCTGAATACGGACTTTCTCTCGAGACATTTTCATCGTCCATGAAGGGAGTGCCATCCTCTCTCGAGCTCGTCACGAGCGAAGAGAACAAGGAGACATTCTTCGGGCTCGTCAAGCAGCACCTATCAGGATACAGCCCGTCGTTTCATGTCCAGCAGGAGGAGATGTCATTCCACACGATCGCAAAGGAGATCCTCGAGCTGCGCGGAACGTCTGAGAACGTACGTGAGGAACTGGCGCGGCTTCTCACCTTCGACAGAAAACAAAAGACACTGGTAAACATACTGGAGCATTCCGAGCCTCTCATGCACCTCTTCAACAGCGATCCCGACGTGAAGGAGGCTCTACATGCCGCCCAGGCTCTTCATGGCAGAATCTGTCATTTTCATCTGAACGCATCACGGCTTGTCGTGTTTCCCGCGGGTACTGAGGAAATTGTGTCGTTCGTCACCAGCTCTGATAATGGAAGGTTTGTTCTATGCAGCGGTGCGGCGATTGAATCGCTCGGAGGGTGGCTGCTCGGCATCCAGCATTCTCATTTTCTGTCGGCAATCGATGAGACGGTCAGGCAGATGAAGATAGAGGCGAATGGGGGAATGGCCGCCGAGAATGACCGGGGGATAGAGCGATGGCTGCCCGAGTCAATGAACGATCCACAGACATTTAGCCTAATAACATCCGGAGAGACGTCAGGTATATATCTGCTCGAGAGCCGGGGGATCAGGGAGC
>DAOUUU010000006.1 GCA_030667985.1 Candidatus Krumholzibacteriota bacterium | reverse complement strand
TCCGATAGTCGCTTCGGCGAAACGTTCGCGGATCCCGGTCATGAGCGAACTCGAGCTCGGGTACAGGCACTGTGAGGCGAGGATCGTGGCCGTCACAGGAACAAACGGAAAATCCACCACGGTCAATATGATAGGAATGATCTTGAAGGAAGCGGGATACGAGACGGTGGTCGCGGGCAATATAGGCCTGCCCTTCTGTTCGGTCGTGAACGATCTGGGTTCCGGCGGGATATTCGTTCTCGAGGTGAGCAGCTTTCAGCTCGAATCCGTTCTCCGATTCCATCCGATGGTGGCGGGACTGTTGAACCTGACACCGGACCATCTCGACCGGTACGGGGATATGGATGAATACATCGCAGCCAAATCGAGAATTGTAGAGAACATGGGAGAGGATGATTTCTTCTTTTTTAACGCTCAGGACGAGGGATGCAGGCTGATAGCCGATAGATTCGAGGGAGCGACTGTCCCGTTTTCGTCCGGCGGGCCGGTTCCCGGGGGCGCCTTTCTCGACGGTGAAATGCTCGTTATGGAATGGAAAGGCGAGAGGGAGCCGGTCCTCGGGAGATCCGATCTGAGGGTGATAGGGCTCCACAATGTCGAAAACGCACTCGCGGCTATTGCGGCGGTGCAGCCGCTCGGCGTATCCCGGGAAGCCTGCAAGGCGGCTCTGACACGTTTTGAGGGGCTTTCTCACAGGATGGAGCTGGTCGCCGAGATCGAGGGCGTGGCCTATTACAACGATTCCAAGGCTACGAATGTGGATGCGGCCGTAATGAGCCTGAAGGGGCTCGACCGGAAGGTCGTGCTTATCCTGGGGGGCAAGGACAAGGGAAGCGATTATTCGCTCCTCATTCCGGCCCTCGGCAAGGTAAAGGCTGTCGTTACGATTGGAGAGGCCGCATCGCTCATCGAGAAAACAGTCGGCTCGGCCGTGCCGGTCGTTCGAGCGGCGACGATGCGGGAAGCGGTCGACATCGCGGGCGGGAAGGCGTTCGAGGGCGAGATAGTACTTCTATCGCCGGCTTGCGCGAGTTTCGATATGTTCGACGATTTCGAAGACAGGGGAGAGGTGTTCAAGAGTTGCGTTCGGGAATTAATAAAAAAAGCAGCGCGTTGACGGGAATCGACCGTAAGATGCTCTACGCGACGATCGTGCTCGTGGCTCTCGGGCTGGTCATGATTACATCGGCAAGCCAGATCGTTGCGCACGAGCGCTTCCGCTCAGCCTATTTCTTCATGCATCAGCACCTGATCAGGATAGCACTGGGCGGATGCATGCTGATCCTGTTCATGAAGTTCGATTTCAATCGGTATCAGAAGTTCTCGACATGGATGCTCGTGGCATCCTTTATCCTGCTCATCGCTCTCTTCATATGCGGGATCCGGGTCCGCGGAGCGGTCCGTTGGCTCAGGATATACAAGTTAACCATACAGCCGGTGGAGATCGCCAAACTCACGCTTATAATCTTCTTGGCCGCCAGGCTCACCGACGCGAGGCAGAGGATCGGTGAATTCAAGAATGGTTTTCTCCCGTTGCTCTCGATCTGCATCGCGATGGCGATAATGGTGGCTCTCCAGCCCAACTTCAGCAATGCCGCCTACATCGTGGGGTTCTCTTTCATCCTCTTCTTCGTCGGCGGATGCAGGATTCATCATCTTGCTTTGTCCGGATTGACACTTGCCGCAGCGGCAGTGCCTATTCTCTGGAAACAGGATAATATCCTGGAGCGCATCAATGTCCTGTTCGGATGGACGAGGAGTTCGCTCGGGCCCAGCTATCACATCGATCAGTCGCTTATAGCGCATGGAGTCGGTTACATCGGCGGCCGGGGTATCGGAGGTGGGCTTCAGAAGTTCTACTTTCTGCCCGACGCCCATACCGATTTCATCTACTCGATCATAGGCGAGGAGATGGGTATCATAGGAACGACGTTCGTCCTCGCTCTTTTTGTCCTGATCCTCGTTCGGGCCGTATCGAACGCGCACAGGGCGCCGAATGATTTCGGATATCTTCTGTCGCTTGGACTGGGGTGCTCGCTATTCCTGAGCGCCGCGATCAACATGGCCATGACACTCGGTATCTTTCCGGTCGTCGGTCTGCCTCTGCCCTTTATAAGCTTTGGCGGAACCTCGCTGGTCACCTCTCTAGCAACGGTCGGCATTCTTCTCAATATTTCCTCGCAGGGCAAGGATGGCGGACGCAGGATGGCCAGGACGCCCGAACGAAAAACGAAGAAGAAGAAGGTCTATGCAGTACAGTCGCGGTATGTGAGGAGAAAGAAATGACGGCACTCAAGGTTCTATTCGCGGGAGGGGGAACCGGTGGGCACGTCTACCCGGCACTCTCGGTCGCCATGGAGCTCAAGCGGCGGTACCCTGGATTCGAGGCTCTCTTTGTAGGAACGAAGAGCGGTCTCGAGGCGAAGGTGATCCCACAGGCCGGATTCGACATACGCTTTATATTTTCCCGCGGGGTGCGCGGCAGGGGCATAGCCGGAAAAGTGTTGACCATGGCGAGTCTTCTAGTCGGTTTCTTTCAGTCGCTTCAGGTGATCTTGCGTTTCAGGCCCGATCTCGTATTCGGTTCGGGTGGATATGCGAGCGCTGCGGTCGTGATGGCCGCCTCGATGCTCAGAATCACTATAGTGTTGCAGGAGCAGAACTCGATTCCGGGACTTACCAACAGATTGTTTGCCTCGAGAGCGAGCAGGATATACATCGGATTCGAACGGGCTCGAGATTATTTCAAAAAGGGAGACAGCGTCATTCATACTGGCAATCCGCTGAGGAAGGAAATCGTCGCGCCTGTCGCAGATGATCCTTCGGACCTGTTTGGGCTCTCACCCGGCAGCCCCGTTCTCCTCGTGTTCGGAGGCAGTCAGGGAGCGCATAGACTGAACAGAGCTGCCGCCGAGTACCTGGCGAGCCATGATGATATCCAGGGGATCATCCAGACCGGCGACAGGGATTACGAGTGGGTAAAGAAACAATTGAGCGATCTGGGCGGGAGGGTCCACATCACTCCCTATATCTCGGACATGAATCTTGCCTACCGCGCTTCGACGGTGGCGCTCGCACGCGCCGGAGCACTCAGCGTTTCCGAGCTCGCAGCGGTCGGACTGCCTGCCGTCCTGGCGCCCTATCCCTTCGCGGCGGACGATCATCAGCGGTTCAATGCCGGGGTGCTCGTCGATGCCGGAGGCGCTGTGATGATCGAGAACGGTGATCTGAATGGTGAGACACTAGGCGGAATTCTCGACCGGCTCTTCGACAGTTCCGGTGAAAGGCTCCAGACCATGAAGAGAGCGCTGGAAAAGGTCGCGCTGAAGAACGCCGACGAGATGATCTGCAACGATATAGGTTCGATACTTGATCCTAATAGCGATGCCTTTGTCGAGGAGAATAGAAAAAGATCTTAGGAGAGTGGAGATGTTGGGTAAAGCCAGACATATACATTTCATCGGTGTTGGTGGTATCGGGATGAGCGGGATCGCCGAGGTGCTCATAAACCTCGGTTTCGAGGTGAGCGGTTCCGATATCGAAAAGAGCGCTATCACCGAGCGTCTCGCATCGATCGGGGCAACGATCCGTTACGGTCACAAGGAGGGAAACGTTGAGGGAAGCGACGTCGTCGTATTCTCGTCGGCCATCGGTTCAGAAAACCCGGAGATGAAAGAGGCCATAGGATTGGGTCTACCGATCATACCCCGTTCCGAGATGCTGGGCGAGTTGATGAGGATGCGTACAGGCATAGCCGTCGCTGGCGCTCACGGCAAGACTACGACGACCTCGCTTGCCGCGGTGGTCCTCGAGGAGGCGGGACTCGATCCGACGGTCGTCGTCGGGGGAAAGATCAAGAGCCTCAGGACCAATGTTAGGCTTGGACAGAGTGAATTTCTTGTCGCGGAGGCGGACGAGAGCGACGGAAATTTCGTACGCCTCTCACCGGTCTTCGCGGTGATCACGAATATTGACGCCGAGCATCTCGATTTTTACGGAGGGCTCGATAAAATACACGACGCCTTTGTCACTTTCGCGAATAGAGTGCCGTTCAACGGCGCCGTCATCTGCTGTGTCGATGACAGCCGGGTGAGAGCCATCCTCCCGAGGATAGAGAGGCGCATTCTGAAATACGGATTCGGCGAGCAGGCCGATTACAGGGCTAGAGTCGAGAAATCCAGCGGTGAGGGAACGACATTTACGCTTCTGGCCGGAGGCGAACCGCGGGGCGAGCTATTCCTTAGCCTGCCCGGCAGGCACAATGTTCTGAACGCACTGGCTGTCTGTGTGCTCGCCGATGAACTGGGAATAGAACTTGATTCGGTCAAACGGGCTTTTGAGAGTTTCCAGGGAGTCTCGCGTCGTTTCGAGTTAAAGGGAGAGGCAGACGGCGTTCTGTTCATCGATGACTACGGACACCACCCGACCGAGATCGCCGCGACGATCGAAACGGCCAGGGAGAATTTCGATCGCCGTCTCGTCGTGGTATTCCAGCCCCACAGGTATAGCAGGACGCGTGATATACACAAGCGGTTCGAGGAGAGTTTCAAGGCGGCCGATGAGTTGTTTATCACAGGAATCTACAGCGCTGGAGAAATTCCTATAGAGGGTGTCAGCGGTGAATTGATCTATCAAGCGGTCATGCGGAGCGGTATGAAAAACGTTCATTACATGCCGGACGGAGAAGAGCTCGAGAGAGCGTTGCTCTCCTCGCTGAGCGAGGGCGATCTCGTCCTGACTCTTGGCGCCGGTGATATCTGGAGACTGGGAGAGCGTATCCTCGAGAAGAAGAGAAAGGTGAGCGGTTCATGAGAACGAGAAGATGCAGGTCGATGGTTGTTCGAAGGTCTGGGGTGCGGCTTGGTGTCGCGCGAACAATGATCTGTATATTCGCCGGGATTGTTATGGGCGCGGCTCTTTTTCTCGTGTTCGGAACGGAGCGGTTTACGCTCGAGAAGGTGGAATTCTACGGCGGTTCGAGCCTTCCAGCCGATTCGCTCCGTCTGGTCGAGTCGAGCGTTCTCGGCAAGAATCTTCTGACCATATCCCTGGCGTCGGTTAGAGAGCGATTGCTCAAGTTCCCGGAGATAAGGGATGTTGTCTTCAAGAGAAGGCTCTGGGGCCGTATCGATTGCTATCTGATGCAGCGTGAGCCGGTCGCGATATTGGCCGGGAAGCATCTCTACGAAGTGGATTCGGAGGGCGTCGTCATCCCGTGGAGGGCAGGGAATGCAGATATCGATCTGCCGGTCATCACCGGCATCAGCCCAAAGGATCTAGAGACCGAAAAGGGAGCCCGGCGAATGAGGATGGTCATGTCGGCCCTCGGGACATTGAACGATTACGGATTCTCTACTGCCGGAGAACTATCAGAGATACACATACAGAATGATGAAGTGATGCTCGTTTTGATGAGAACCGGGACTCTGGTGCGGCTCGGTTCCGAGAATTTCGCGAGAAGAATACAGAAACTATACGCGGTTTACGGAGTGCTCGATGATAACGGGTCGTTTCCCGATATGATAGACCTCCGTTTCAACCGCCAGGTCGTTGTCCGCTGATATTATGCAAGGGGGTGAGGTTTTGGGTCTATCCAGCGAGTATGTCGTAGGAATCGATCTGGGAACGACTAGAGTCTCCGTATTGATAGGAGAGATAAGCCCGGATGGCGAGATCCGAATCATCGGGGCCGGCACCAGTCCCTCCGATGGGATCAAAAAGGGTGTCGTTGTCAATATCGATGGAGCCGCTGAGGCGATTATCCGCGCGAGGCTCATGGCCGAGAAGATGGCCGGAGTCGAGATACGTGGGGTCTGCGCGAGCGTCTCGGGTGCGCATATCAGAAGTTTCAACAGCCGCGGCGTGATTGCGATTCCAAACAGCAAGAGAGAAGTGAGCACGAAAGATGTCATGCGTGTCACAGAGGCAGCAAAGAGCATAACGCTTCCCTACGACCGCGAGATCATTCATACGATCCCTCAGGATTTTGTCGTCGATGACCAGGATGGGGTCCGCGATCCGGTCGGCATGTCGGCGATGAGGCTTGAAGCGGATGTACACATCATCACCGGTCACACGACACAGATCGAGAATCTCGCGAAGGTGATAAGGAAAGCGGGGCTCGATGTGGTCGATCTTGTATTCGAGCCAGTCGCTACCGCTAAGGCGGTTCTCACCGAGGAGGAGAAGGATAGCGGCTCGATGCTGGTAGACATGGGAGGGGGCGTGACGAGTTATGCCCTCTATCACGGCGGCTGCATAAGGTTGAGCGGCGCGGTTCCGGTCGGAGGCGCTCAGCTGACTGGAGATCTGGCCGTCGGTCTCAGGACGACCGCCTCGGTGGCAGAAGGCCTGAAGAAGGAGTATGGCATAGCGCTGGCCGAGCTGGCAGGCGATGAAGATACGGTTATGGTCCCGGGCGTGGGAGGTAGAAAGGCTCAGGAGGTCCGCAGGCAGATAGTAGCGGCAATCATCGAGCCGCGGTGCGAGGAGATATTCACGATGGTCAAGGATGCTGTCGTCGGCGAAAAATACTATAGGATGCTCGGAGGCGGAATCGTGTTGACCGGCGGAGGATCAAAGATAAGAGGAATGGTCGAAGTGGCGGAACAGGTGTTCGATCTACCGGTCAGAGTTGCTTCACCCGCAGGGCTCGAAGGCCTCGCCGAGATTGTTTACGAAGAGGGGTGGAGCGCATGCGTTGGCCTGCTCGTCTACGGCCGTGACAGCCTTCTGGCGGATATGGAATGGGGTGGTGCTGGAAAGCAGGTCAGGAGAATAATCGGTAAACTGAAACGAATAGCGAGTTTGTTTTAACTTAGAAGGAGGCACATTATGAGGTTCGAGTTCGACGAGTTTGACGAATTGGCAAGTCTCAAAGTCGTCGGTGTCGGAGGTGCAGGCGGAAATGCCGTCAACAGGATGATTTCATCCGGCCTCGAGGGCGTGGAGTTTATCGCGGTGAACACCGACGCGCAGGTACTGGAGCTTTCGAGAGCTCACAAGAAGGTCCAGGTTGGTACGAGGCTCACCAAGGGCCTCGGATCGGGTGGGAATCCAGAAGTAGGTCTCCGTGCCGTCGAGGAGGACGGGGATCTCGTGAGTGAACTGCTCGATGGCGCCGATATGGTCTTCGTCACCTCGGGTATGGGAGGAGGCACGGGAACCGGGGCGAGCCCAGCGATAGCCAGGATGGCACGAGAGAAGGGCGCGCTGACTGTCGGGATAGTGACGCGGCCTTTCTCGTTCGAGGGAAAGAGAAGGGAGCAGCAGGCGCTGATGGGGATAGAGGCGCTTAAGCAAGAGGTCGATACCCTCATAATCATACAGAACGATAAGCTGCTTTCGCTTGTACCTCAGGATACGCCTATCACCGAGGCATTCTCGAAGGCGGACGAAATACTCCATCACGCGACCAAGGGCATAAGCGACCTGATCATGATTCCGGGACTCATTAACCTTGACTTCGCTGATGTACGCTCTATCATGAGTGGCATGGGCGAGGCACTCATGAGCACGGGAGTCGCTTCAGGCGAAAGCAGGGCAACCGAAGCAGCCAGGATGGCCATCAGCAGCCCGTTGCTCGACGATGTCTCGATACGGGGTGCGAGGGGGGTTCTCGTCAGCATCACCGGCGACAAGAAGATGTCGCTTCACGAGGTTTCGGAGGCAACGTCGATCGTCAGCGAGGAAGCCGGCGAGAATGCCAACGTCATATTCGGAGCTGTCGTGAGTGATTCCAACAGGGACAGCATCCACGTGACGGTCATCGCAACCGGTTTCGAGCAGCACGAGAGGGAGATCGCGCCCTCATTCACCGCACGCACCGGTGAAACTGAGGTTTTCGAGCTGGCTGGATTGATGGAACAATCCGCCGAGGTCGAGCAGGAGAGATGCATCGGGGTCGGAGCGGAAGCGGTGGGTGCAATCAACCGCACTAATCAGAATCTCGATATTCCGACCTTTCTTCGCAAGCAGCTCGATTGACAGGGGAGACGAAAATGTCGCTGTGGGGAAGGATATTCGGGCTCGAAAATAACCATGAGTACGAGCTCGGCATCCAGTATTTCAACGAGGGCAACTACGAGCTGGCAGTTCGCGAACTCGAGAAGGTCATCGAGAATGTCGGCCACAGCGACCCAGTCCACGCGCTCGGCATGTTCTACGCAGCAGAGTCGCACGCCCACCTCGGTATGGCGAAGTACCACGCAGGCGACCTCGATGGAGCTCTTGAGCATTTCGATAAGGCGGCTCAGGAGAATCCCACCTACCCTGATCTTTTTTACCGTATGAGTGTTATCTATCACGGCAGGGGGGATGTGGACAAAGCAGTCGAGATACTCCGTAAGGCGATCGGGCTGAACGCCCGTTATTTCGAAGCTGTCTGCTACCTCGGAATGCTCCTGTATGAGAAGGGAGAGAAGGAGGAGGCGGACGAAATGTTCGCGCGGGCACTAGATATCGGCGCAAATACACCGAGCCCGATCAGCAAGTTCCTCAGCGAGCACCTCAAGGGAAAAGAGACCGATATACCCCAGCTGGCCAAGCTCAACGAGCTCATCACGACAGATTCCGAATTTGAGGAGCTGGTGCACGAGGGTATCGAGTCCTTTAACACGGGTGCGTTCGACACCGCCATAGAGGCGTTTTCGAAGGCGGTATCGATCCATGAAGATTATGCCGATATCCGGTTCAAGCTCGGTCTCTCCTATCTTCGCAAAGGAGTGTTCGAGCAGGCCAGGCGCGGATTCGAGAAGGCGCTCGAGATAAATCCGCAGTATACAGAAGCCAGGTTCTACCTCGGTGTCTCCTATCTCGACGAGAAACTTTTCTCAAAGGCGCTGCCCTTCTTCGAGCAAGCTGTGGATGAGAAACCGGATTATGCCGACCTGAGGTGTTATCTCGGCACCACCTGTTTTTTTCTCGGCGAACTCGATTCCGCGAAAGGGCACTTCGAGCGGGCACTGGAGCTCTCGCCCCGTTACAAGAAAGTGTGTTATTACTACGGTCTCCTTCTATACACGCTCGGGGAGAAGGAGAGAGCGACGGAACTGCTGGGGAAGGCAATCGACGGCGAGAAGAAGATAGAACCGGCCGGTATGAGCCTTGCGCTTGTGCATCTGCGTGAAGGAAACCTCGAGGAAGCGATGGCTGTGCTGCACGAGATCCTCAATGCGGGTCACAGGAGCCCGGACGTGCTATATTTCATAGGAGAGATCTATCTCAGGACGGAGCTGTACGGAGAGGCTGAGAGATTCTTTGAGGAGTCGATCGAGGCAAATCCGGATTTTCTGAGGGCCAAGGCCAAGCTGGCTCATATCCTAATGAAAACAGGCAGGTTAGAAGAGTCGGAGAGACTGCTCGCTTCGCTCGACAGGGAGTTCGCAGATCTGTATAAGATAAAAGGGGATCTCTTTTTTCTTAAAGGTGACAACGATCGGGCGGAAAAATTGTACAAAAAGAGCCTCGAGATCAACTCGGGATATGAAGAAGCATCGTTATCCCTCGCGATGACCTTGAGGAAAAAAGGTCTTGAGCAAGATGCCGAGAAGGTCCTCATGGATCTGCTTGAGCAGGATCCTGAAAACGTCATTGCCCGCAACTTGATCGGGCGGGGGCCGCTCGACCTCGAGCCGGCGCAATGATGTGAAAACCCACGTGATGAGATATTCCAACCAGAGCGCACGTGCCGGATTGATTGCGCAGGAGACTCGCCTTGGGCGATTTCCCATGCCGTCAAAACGTGCTATCGATGTCGTTGCGGCCTATCCAGCTCCATATCGGATAGGCATGTCCAATCTCGGTTTTCATTTCCTCTTCGGCGAACTCTCCGGAAGCGGAGGACTCAGGGTGGAGCGCGCGTTCAGGGACACGGCTCCCGTAACCCTCGAGTCCGGATCGCCCCTATCCGGATTCAAAGTGATATTCTTTTCCATATCGTACGAGGAGGACTATATCAATCTCGTAAGGATGCTCTTTGAATCGGGCATAGAAACGTCGAGAGAGAGGAGGGGCGGGTCTCCTCTTATCGTGGCGGGAGGGGCTGCAGTGAGCGGCAATCCCTTTCCGCTCCTCGATATCGCCGATCTCTTCTGCATAGGAGAGGGGGAGGCTCCGATCGGAGCGATTAAGGACGCTCTGGCCGAGATGGGCCCAGGTGAGGTCGAGGGGCTCGGTGACCGGCTCGTGGGATCGAAAGGCATATTCGTGCCGGGGCACGGCGCCTCGTTCGCCGAAAGGGCTTCGGCAGATAATTTCTCAAAATCGGCTATTCTAACTCCCTCGACCGTATTTCCCGAGACCCTTCTCGCCGAATCGGGCAGGGGATGCCCCGGGCGGTGCACCTTTTGTCTTGCCAGGAGCCTCTACCATCCCTTCAGGCCGCTGCCGGTGGCCGAGTTCGACCGATACATCGGGAGGTGCGCCTCGCAGGTCGGGCGTGTCGGGCTGGTCAGCACGTCAGTAGCCGCCCATCCTGAATTCGAGCGGCTCGTCGATTCACTTCTCGAGAGGGAGATCTCGGTCTCCTTCAGTTCGCTGAGGGCCGAGGACATAGACGAATCGAAGGCGGCTGCGATCTCGAGGGCGGGAACGAGGAGCGTGAGCCTCGCACCCGAGTCGGGAAGCGAAAGGGTCCGGTTTGCTATTGGAAAGCGCGTTCCCGACGATACATATATGCTGGCCGGAGATCTTCTGGCCGCCGCGGGAGTGAGGAATTTCACACTCTACTTTCTGGCCGGGGCATTGGCCGAAGAGGAGCGGATGGTCGAAGAGACAAAGGGATTCCTGAAACGTTTCAAGGCGGTGGTGAGGGGAAGCAGGATAAGTGTGCACCTGAACCCTCTTGTTCCGAAGCCATGGACGCCGATGCAGTATTACGCTATGCCCCGTGCGAACGATCTCGAACTGAGCATCGAAAAGATTGCGGCAGTCTGCAGGGAACTAGGGATGCGCATCCGTAGAAAATCTACTCGGTCGGCCCTGAGGCAGGCCCTGCTCTCAACCGGCGACAGTAGGGTCGGAGACGCCATCGTCCGGATGGTGACTGACGGTACCTCATGGAAAAAGGCACTCGAGATGGAGAAGGTCGATATCGATTTTCCTCACGAGACAAAGGGAAGAGGGACCCGTTTCGCCTGGGAGGCGATCGAAGGACCGGTGAGCCGCGATACCCTTATCGATATCTACGAGCGTATGGGGGAGAGTGGCGTGGTGAGTTGAAGGGAAAGCAGCTTCATTGAGTTCGCCCGCATATTTTTTTGAATATTTTCCCGTTCATACTTGTATATCATTTGAGAACGAAGCCAGTCTGTTCGGTTAATATAGGAGAGAAGGAAACTCAATAGGGGAGACGGACATGAATGAAGTGACCTTTGGACCTGAGAAGGAGCTAAGAACCGTCTGGGTCACCGTCTGGTTCATATATTACTGTTTTTCCATGATCGGTGGAATTTCGCCATGGCTCGCCGAGGCGGTCTTTGGAGCGCAGTTCAACGGATCGATTCCAACATTGGTCATGACCATCTCCTTTACGCTGATAGCGTTGCCGTTTCTGGCCTGGATCCCGGCCTATTACCGGTCCCTCGAGTACCGGATAGATTCCGCCGCGGTCAGGGGCAAGCGGGGCGTCTTCTGGAAGCGGATAGTTACCGTCCCGTACGGGAAGATAACCAATATCGACATCACGCAGGGTCCTCTCCAGAGGGCCTATGGCATCGGAAACCTTCATCTACAGACCGCCGGAGCTGCTGGATCTCAGGGTGGGCCTGCAGAATTGGTCATATATGGCGTAAGGGACCTCGAAGGCCTCAAAGAGACCATAATGAATAGCATCGCCTCGGTGAAGGTAACAGAAGAAGAGCGCGCCGGGCGCCCGGAGAGGGAGACACTAGAGCTGATACTCGGCGAATTGAGTGAGATACGAAGACTCGCAGGAGATAGAAAATAGTTTAGGTGATTTAACTAACCATGGATATATAAAGAAGAAAGGGTTTATAAGTTGAGTTTGTTGAGAACATTGGAGGTCACGTATATGAACGCGCTTTATCTCTACTTCGTCTGTCTCCCCTTCATAGTCGCGGCATTGGGGCTGCTCGTGGCGAGCCTGATATGGGTCTATCGGGATACCGAAGCCCGCAACAAACCGGGGATCCTCGTGGTCCTGCTCGTACTATTGCTCAACTGGCCCCTGAGCCTTCTCCTCTGGCTTGTCTTCCGCCCGGAAGACTCACAGGGTCTGCCCGCCTCCCCATCACACCTCCATGAGCCCGCCTAGGAGGATCCAGGCAACGGTGCGGCGCGCTGTGCCCGTGGGATGAAAAAGCGGGGTGACAAAGGGATCGGGGCACCTGATCTGGCTCATTCATTGACATACATGCCCCCATTTTCTATACTCGTCGTTCGAATAGCTATATACCGGACAGGTAAAGGGGCCTTGAGGGCTATTCGCCGATCCATAGAGGGAGAGACCACGTGATGGGACGGATGGGTGAAGTGAGGCGCGGAGACGGCGGACTGATTCGCATTCGGGGAGAGTGCCTAGAAGACCTTCTTGGCTTTTCCACCCTTGATGCACTGTGTGCAGACGTATGCTTTTCGAGGTTTGCCGTCGATCTCGACCCGTATCTTCTGCAGATTGGGCAGCCAGCGTCTCTTCGATACGTTGTGAGCGTGGCTGACGTTATTACCGGTTCTCGGTTTCTTTCCACATATGGCGCATTCTTTACTCATATCTATCCTCCGAAATATTCCAAAGAGTGAGTAATGTAAGCTATTGTCGGCCCTTTGGCAAGCGAATTATGGAAAAACGGTACATATCAAAAGATCCGCTTTCTGAGAGCAGTCAGTTCGTCAGGGGTGTCGGTCCCGCGCGGCAGGTCCTGCTCTCGAGGCTCGGAATAGGGACGGTTGAGGATCTTCTGCTGCATGTGCCCCGGAAGTATTACGACCGCGGTGACCTGATCACCATCTCCAAGGTCGCCCCTGGAAAACTGTCGACCTTTGTGGCGACTGTGCTGGCCGCCTCGCCTAGAAGGTTGAGAGGCGGCAGGAGCATGATGACAGTCGTGGTCGGCGACGAGACCGGAACGGTGAACCTGGTCTTTTTCAACCAGCCCTATCTCGAAAAGCAGTTCAAGTCGGGTGTCCGGGTTCTGGTGAGCGGCGAGCCGGTCCTCTACAAGGGCGCCAGGCAGCTCGTATCCCCCGAACACGAGATCATATCGGGGGATCTGAACAGATCCCTTCTCGATACGGGAAGGATCGTCCCCGTCTACCCGCTCACATCCGGTATATCTCAGCGTATGATGCGGAAGGTAATCTCGGCGGCCCTGGAAAAGAGCTCGAACTCGATAAGGGAGAACCTGCCCTCGGGTCTGCTTGAAAGGGAGGGCTTTATCGGTAGGAGAGAAGCCCTGTGCCAGATACATCATCCAAAGAGCTGGGACGATCTGGAACGGGCGAGGGCGAGATTGAAGTTCGAGGAGGTCTTCTTTCTTCACCTGCTCCTGAAGGAGAGGAGGTGCGGCTTCACCAGGGAACGCCGAAGGCCCAAAGTCGAGCCGCCGTACGGGATGTTCGAACGATTTCTCGGGTCCCTGCCCTTTACTCTCACCGCAGCGCAGATGCGCGTGATCGGCGAGATCCGGGCCGATCTCGAGGACTCCAGGGGGCTGAACAGGCTTCTTCAGGGCGATGTAGGTTCGGGAAAGACGATAGTCGGGCTCGCGGCCATGCTCATGACCGTCGAGAGTGGATTCCAGGCTGCACTGATGGTGCCGACCGAGATCCTGGCCCAGCAGCATTACCAGAGGACACAGAGGTATCTGGAAGGATTCGGTCTTCGTGTGGAGCTGCTGATCGGCTCCAACCCCAAACAGGAGAAGGCGAGCGTACAGAAGGGCCTGGGTGACGGAAGCGTCGATATCGTGATCGGGACCCACGCACTGATACAGGAGGGGATTTCCTTCAAACAGCTCGGTATTGCGGTGATAGACGAACAACACCGCTTCGGGGTCCGGCAGAGAGCCACGCTGGGCAGTGGCGATGTTCTGCCCCATTTTCTCGTTATGACTGCGACGCCGATCCCGAGAAGTCTCGCCCAGATCGTCTACGGAGATCTGGAGCTGTCCCTGATCGATGAGCTCCCGACCGGGAAGCGTAGCGTGACGACAGAGATCGTGTCGCGCGACGAGGTAGAGTCGGTCTACCAGACGGTGCGGGAGGCCTTCTCGCGCGGGAGACAGGCCTTCGTCCTGTACCCGCTGGTAGAGGAGAGCGAACGGAGCGATCTCTTGGCGGCGACCCAGGAATTCGAACGCCTGCAGCGCGAGGAACTCAGCGGATTTCCCATCGGGCTGCTGCACGGCAGGATGAGCTTCGAGGAGAAGTCAAAGGCGATAGGGCTATTTCGCGAGGGGAAGATCCTCGGTCTCGTCACGACGACCGTGATAGAGGTGGGCGTGGATGTGCCGAACGCTTCGATCCTCGTCATCAACAATCCGGAGCGGTTCGGGCTCGCGCAGCTGCATCAGCTCAGAGGCAGGGTGGGCAGGGGAGGGGATCCTGGCCGCTGCTTTCTTGTAACGGGCGAAGAATCGGGAACCAGGAGCCGTTCCCGGCTCGCCTATTTCGCTCGTGTAAGCGATGGATTCAAGGTGGCCGAGGAGGATCTCAGGATGCGGGGGCCGGGCGAGATATGGGGCGTGCGCCAATCGGGCTATCCCGTATTTCGCTTGATCAATCCTTTGAGCGACAACGATATCGTGCAGCGTTCCTGGAGCGAGACCGACCGCCTGCTCAAAACGGACCCAGGCCTCGAGAATCGGGAAAACAGGGTTGTCTCGGACTACTTTCGACGGTATTATAAAACGAAGTTGGAACTCGCGGAGATAGGGTAGACCCGGTCTCACAGGAACGAGGAGGAAGAGCGTGATATCGAGAGAAGAGGCCCTGGCTCTCGTCGAACAGCATCTGAAGCAGAAGAACCTCATCAAGCATGTGCTGGCAGTCGAGAGCATAATGCTTGCCCTTGCCGATAAGTTTGGGCAAGACAAAGAATCATGGGGACTCGCCGGCCTTCTGCATGACACCGACTACGAGCAGACCAAGGAGGAGCCGGGCAGGCACGGATACAGGACGCTCGAGATCATATCGGACCTGGGTCTTCCGAAAGAGATCCATGACGCGATTCTCGCGCATGCGGGGCACACGGAGCGGGTATCGAAAATCGAGAAAGCCATCTACTGCAGCGATCCGGTAACTGGCTTGATTGTTGCTTCTGCATTAATGCATCCCACGAAGAGTCTTATGGGCATGGATGCCGGTTTCGTGGGAAAGCGTTTCAAAGAAAAGAGGTTCGCTGCGGGTGCGAACCGCGAAGCAATTGCAAGTTGTAGCGAGTTGGGCCTCGAATTGCATGAATTTCTTGAACTTTCGCTCGTGGCGATGCTTTCGATCGCCGACGAGTTGGGGCTTTAGAGGAGGGCCTGCTTGCCAATCACATCCCAAGGAGCTGCTGAGATGATCGTCACATGCGATGAGTGTCAGACGAAATATTTGCTTGGTGACGAAAAGGTTCCCGACAACGGAATCCGCGTAAGGTGCCCGAAGTGCCGATTTGTCTGGAGGCTGAGTCCTTTAGATTCGAGGGATTCCGCATTCGAGGTCTCTAACAGTGAATTCGCCTCTACACCACCGGTAAAGGACGATGCGCCGCAGGGCGGTTGGGCCTCGATGGAACCGGATACGAAGAGCGTTGCAACCGAGACGGAACCGCGCGTCGAAGAGGTCGAGATCCCTATCCAGGGTTTCGAGCCGGAAGAGAAGGCGGATACGGAGTCGCCCGAAATGCGCAAGAAGAAGGATCGCGCCCGGCGGCTCGCGCGTGTTTTCGTTAGCGATATCCTCATATACAACAAGGAAAAAAGGGACAAAGGGCTGGCAGACGGCGATCTCATGGCGGTACTCGGACCCGAGATAAAGAAGGCATGGGAAGCGTACAAGGAGAAGATCGGTTCCGAAGTGTCCGAATCGAGCGAGTATTTCCGTACTGCTTTAAATGAGATTCTTGCGGATGGGCAAGAAATCTTCTAGTTTCATAGAGTGGAACGGAATTCACTTCATATTCTCACTCTGCTCCCGGAACTCTATAAGCAGTTCTTTGCCGAAGTACAACTATCCGACAAAATAGATGTGCATATCTACAAGACCCTTCCGAGGTTCCTCAAAGGTGTCGAGTCAAAGAACGAGATACCCTCTAGCCTGCTCCTATTTTTGCCTGGGGAGAAGATCGGTGCAGAGAAGTTCAGGCAGATCCGCCTGGCGAGGATCGATTCTCCGATATATGTCGTTATGAAAGAGTGCAGTGAGAAATACTATCTTCTCCTGCTCTCACTCGGCGTGCAGGGCATCATTCATCCCCCTTTTGACCAGGTCGATATGCAGAATGTTCTGAACGGCAAAGCCCATGAGGAGATCGTTTTTCCACGTAATGCAGAGTTGGCGAGGGAGGGGCAGGTGCGGTTTGATTTTCTGTTTCCGAGCAAATTATCGAGGATACTCGGTATCAACCGCTTTGTCTCGCTGCTCACCACCGAGTTCGGTTTTCCGACGGAAGAGAGCACTGTGAACCTGCCGCTCGTAATGGACGAGGCGCTGAGCAACGCGATACTGCACGGGAATAAGGGGAACGAGGAGTTGAAGGTCCACATCCGGATATATATCAGCTTCCGCCGGATCGTCGTACAGATCGAGGACGAGGGGGAAGGCTTCGAGCTGGAGGCGGGACGAGATCCGAGGAAGCCAGACCACATATACAAAGATTCGGGCAGGGGGATCTATCTCATCAACGAGCTCATGGACAAAGTCGAGTTCAAGAAGGGCGGCAGGCTGCTGGAGATGGAAAAACGTAATCCCTCTTTCGAGGGGCCTGACTAGGATTCGCCCCATTTCTCCTTCGAGATCTTCTCAAGCAGATTATCGATCTGACGACGGATCCGGTCGTCCTGGTCCGGCTCGAACAGTACCTTTTTCACGCGCCCCTGTTTGTCCTTTTTCACGTATCTCAATGCTTTGATGTTCTCGACTGGAATCAGGATATCCTTGCTGACACGCACCTCGATCGTCTTATCATCCATGTTCGTGTCGGGATTGTTGAACGGGTGCATGCCGATTCCCCAGCCATGAACGATCATGCTGCAGATGATCGCCCTGAAGGTGTTCTGGCGTTGAACGGTATCGAGCTCGAAGGTATCCTGGAACTTGTCGATCATCCCGTCTATGACGGACTGGAGCTTGTTCACTACTTCGTCCTTCGGCTCGGTACTGAGCAGCCGGTGAAAGACCTCTCGTAAAATCTTTTCCGTGATCTGCATTCACAACCCCCGTTGTTGTTCGATATCCCGTCGAATCATCGACGGCTCGATTGAAATCCAATCCAATAGATTCCCGTCAATGCAAGAAAGAGTCCAAGTATAACGAGCAGAATAGCTGTTCCGGAGTATTTCTGGAATGATGTAAATAGAAAGGCGGACAGGAGAAACATGCTTCTCGTCAGTATCTCCCGGAAGGCGAATATTCTGCCTCTCATCGAGATCGATATGCTCTTTTGCAGTTCCGATTCGGATATGATGATCAGGGGAGACGCGACAAATCCGGCGATAAAGCCCCCGAGGCAGAGCAATGACAACCCGCCGCTTGCCATGATTGCCGAAGCCGGGAGAAAGAGCCCGAAAAGGCCCCTTTCGAGCCATTTTCTGCTGATGGGGGATTCGGGAAAACGGTTTGCCAATATCGATCCGAAGCCCATGCCGAGTCCGGTCGAGAGCCCCACCATGCTGATTCCCATGGAGCTCCCAGGCGGCGACGCAGCCTTGATCGCTACGATGCCGAGGACGCTGAATCCGCCGCCGGCCAGAAATATCATCGCCTGGATTCCGAGGGGGGCGAGTATTCCCGGGTTGGTTCGTATCCCGGTAACGCCTTCGCGAAGGGCAGAGAAGATCGAGAGTGAGCCACTCGGACTTATGGCCGGCTGTCTGCCGGCGCCCCTGCTGAAAAAAGCGACGAAGGCGAGTAGCAGAGCGGAAAGAAAATATGTCAATCCGTCCAGCAAGAAACAGGCTGGCCATGAGAGGTAGTCGAAAATGAGTCCCCCTCCTAGAAAACCCCCTATGAAACCTACTATTCCGGCGATCCACAGGATCGAATTGGTCTTGACGAGCTTGTCATGTGGTACGAGCTCGGGTATAAGGCCCGACTTGGCGGGGAGAAAGAAGAGATTTCCAGTCGAGAGGAGGAAGACGAGTATGAAGACCGAAAGAAAGCTACCCGTTCTGAGGAAAAAGAAAGGAATGAGAAGGACGATGATACCACGCGCTATATCGGTCAGCACGAGCACCCAACGTTTGTCGAGCTTGTCGATCAGGATACCGATGAGCGGTGCGAGTATGAATACGGGCAGATACATGGCGAGGTAGAGCTTCGTCAGGGTCAGACTCGGGTTCGCGGCGAACAGGTTGATCAGGGCGGCGAGGGAAAAGTTGTTCAATCGATCACCGAAGAGCGATATCGTCTGGGAGATCCAGAAGAGGGTCAGGAGGTAGAGGGGCAGGTTGGTGTGTCTGTTCTTCATCCTGTGCCCTGATAGATCGCGGCGGGTTCCCGCTCGGACCCGGTCTTTCCGAGGGCCCGATCGAATACCTTCTCGAGTCTCCTCGTGACTATCGACCAGTCATATAGATGAGCTTTGTCGATTCCCTGCATACCGAGCTCGGTTCTTCCCGACGAATCCGATTCGAGCCTTAAGATGGCTTCCGCCAGGGCCCGGGAATCCCGCGGCGTAACGAGCAGGCCCTCCCGCTCGTGTGATAGGACGCGCCGGTAGCCGGGTATATCGGAGGCGATCACGGGAACACCCGAAGCCATCGCTTCCAGCAGGACGATGCCGAAACTTTCTCGGCCCGTTGCGGGGGAGCAAAATATATCGGCGCTCCTGTAGTAGCGCGGGAGTTCCTCCGGGCTGACGTGGCCGGCCATGACTATCTCGACTCCGTGCAGAGGAATCGGTCTGTGAAGAAGAATGCTCCGGAGCTTGCCCTCTCCGACGAGTATCAGTCTGATATTCCGGTTCATGTTTTTCCTCGCCAGGGGAAGAGACTTGAGGAGGTAGGGTACTCCCTTTCGTTTGTCCATCCGCCCGACGTAGAGTATCGTGAGAGCATCGTCATCGGGTGGATCGAACGGTTCGACATGCGGATTGAACCTCTTGCAATCGATCCCGTTCGGTACGATTTCGTAATCACCTGGAAAATAGCGACTCGCGAATTTCTTGGCAGGTTCTGAAACCGCGATTCGAACGTCGAGACGCTCAGCGCGTCTACCCAACGGCTTGCGGAAGAAAGCGTAGCAAGCGTTGCTTGTGGCCGCTGCATGGAAGGTTCCGACCGTCTTCTGGTTTTTTCCGGCAGCCTGGAGCGCCAGAAGGGGTAATGTCGGGACGAGCGGGCAATGTGTCTGTATTAGATCGAGATCCCTTTCACGGAATATCCTCGCCAACTGGTCTCCGAGGCGGCGGCCGATAGTTACATTTACCCAGGCTCCGTTGACCGGCACGATCATGTTCCTGCCAATCCTGACGATGTCGGGGGTCGGTTCCTCTTTGCACCGGTAGTTTGTGGTGATGATGACGACCTCGTGTCCCAAGCGACGGAGCTCCCGTGCCGTATAGTGCACGACCTCGGTCACGCCGCCCGGTTTCGGATAGTAGGATTGTGATACGATGCCGATCTTCAATTCCGATCACCCCAGAAATCCCTGAACATGCACCACTGGTCACGGTTTTGGGCGATATATTCTTCGACCCGGCCGTAGAGCCGTTTCATCGATTCTTCCTCTCCGATCGGGCCGTCGGTCTCCGGGTCCAATATTTTCTCGAGATGGATATGGTACCGGTCGTTATCGAGTCTACGGCAGTAACCACCGATGATTGGAGCCCCTGTCCTCTCGCTCAATCGGACCGCTCCGCGGGGCATGTTGATCCGTTTGCCAAAGAGTTCGACCGGAGCACCTCCGGTGAATAGATCGCCGTCGAGAAGCAGGGCCACAATACCGTTGCCGCCAAGAGCCTTGAAAAGTCTTCTGTAGGAATAATCCGGATTGATCACTTCGATTCCCATTCGCTGTTTCGCGTCCTTGACCGCGTTTGTCAGCATCCTATTCATCTGCACTCCGGCAACGACATGCATCCGGTACCCTGCGTGATTAAGATATAGGCCCGCCAGTTCCCAGTTTCCCGTGTGTACCGTCACAAGAATGACGCCACGGTTTCTCCCGAGCGCCTCTTCGATGATCGATGTGTCGGCATTCGGAATACGATTACGTATTGTTTCTGCGTCCCAGCGGCTCGCCGCGAGGATCTCGGTCATATTTGCAGCATGATGCCTGAAAATGTTGAATACCGACGATGTATCCGTGTTCGTGCCTATTCCCTCCAGATTGCTGCGAACATTGCGCCTCTTCCGAGACGAAGAGGCGTAATCGAGCTGCGCTCCCGCACTGGCGAGGATATGCCTAAGGCCGGCGGGTAGCCGGTCGAGTAGGAATGCCGCCATTCTGAACATGAGCCGACCAAAATTGTCCATAACCTGCAAGAGGATAAAGCGGTAGACGGTGCCATGTCAAGCGTATAGCAATGGCACGTTTCTGGCAATCAATCGGAAGAACAACCCAGGGAGGAGATAATGTTGCAAGTTTCGATGCAAACGACGATTTTCATGCAAAAAGCGATTTATTTCGTGAGTAAGCTGATCGCCGCACGGGGTATGATCGAGTTGACGGACCGATCCCTCAATTTCCAGGTATCGCCGCTCGATGCTTCGTTCGGGATGAAGGATCTTACCATCGATCTCTGCCATATCAGCGATCTGAAGATCGAAGGTGGAGAGATACATCCAAAGGTCGTCGTCATCGCGGACAAAAAACACGAATTCGTCCTCTCCAAGGGGCAGGAACTCTACGACAGGCTGCGTGATCTGATGAGCGATCCGCTGAAGTATGATGTGGAGGGCCAATCCGAACTCGGCAGACGCTACTGCTCCTGCGGGAAGAAGGTCAATCAGATCTACCGCTATTGTCCCTGGTGCGGCGAAACGCTTTCCGATTAGACCCCCCGGATCCATTCCATCAGAATTCTGCCAGGTAGTTCCGCCGCGAGAAGCGCAACTTAAAAATTTTTCAGTTGTGGGATATCCTGCCGTTTGTTACATTTCCAGGGAAGGGTGATCTATTCTATCCTTATGAGTCGTCTTATGATATAGTCCGGATACAGGAGGTTTCGATGAAGCGGGTGGGTGTTTTACTTTTATTGACAATAGCACTTTTGACATTCACCAGCGGCTGCGATGAAGCAGTGGAAGTGCAGGCTACCGGAGTCACGATCTCATGCGAATATTGTTTGACCTTCGAAGTCTGGGTCTGGGTGGATGATAATTTCATGAATATCATCTCGAGCGAGGAGGCGGTGACTTTCGATATCGCTAGCGGACCTCACTCTCTATTCGCGCGCAGCAACGCGATGGACGAGGATAATTACTGGTGCTGGTCTCTCGATTTCTCGGTGAGTGACGGTAATGTCACGACGGTCGTGCTCGATTGCAGGGGAGCCGAATGTACCGGAAGTACGAACTAGAGGCATAGGGGCGATATCCGGCCCCGGAGCAACACTCTACAATTGCAAATTTCACAGCCCTTTCTCTTATTCGAGAAAGGGTTTTTTACACTGTAAAAACTTTTTGTATAATTGAAGCAGGGATAAAGGATTACAAAACCGCTTGCGCCCTGTCCGTATGGCACATTCCTTGCGCGCAAAGACTTATGCTGGGGGGTGGCTTCCTGAATTCTATGAACTGTGTTAGCATCTGAAGGTATGATAAAGAATTACCTGCTCATGGATATTGCTTCCTTGTCTGTGCAACGAGAGAGCGGGAGGGAAGACCCCCCCCGATGTAAAAAGTGAGGAAAAGGGAATGGCAGTCTACAATTACGCAAGCGGCGAAGTCAACATCAAGATCGTCTATTACGGTGCTGGACTCAGCGGAAAGACGACGAATCTAGAGAGCATCTATGCGAAGATGCCCAAGGAGAACAAGGGCAAGATGGTCTCGATGAAGACGCGCACCGACCGGACGCTCTTCTTCGATTTCCTGCCGATCGAGATCGGCGAGATCAACGGACTGAAGACGAGATTCCTACTCTATACAGTTCCTGGACAGGTCTACTACAACGCTACGAGAAAGCTGGTGCTCAAGGGAGTCGACGCCATCATATTCGTGGCCGATTCCGCCTCCGACAGGATATCCGAAAACAAGGAGAGCCTCAAGAACCTGGAAGAGAATCTGAACGAGATCGGAATGTCTTTGAGCGAGGTTCCCTGGGTCATACAGTACAACAAGCGCGATCTGCCCGACACGATGGATAGCGAGACGCTCGAGACGGAATTGAACGATCTGGGCGCTCCCTCATTCGACGCCGTCGCGTCGACGGGCGAGGGAGTCTATGAGACCTTTGAAGGGATCGCCCAACTCGTTTTCCGTAAGATCCGTGAAGATCTGAAGAACGTAAAGGGTTTTGGAGAGGTCGAGGAGAGCAGGGTGGAAGAGGAGATCGATGTCGAGGTCGTTGCGAAAGGAACATCGGGAATAAATAACTCCGAGATAGATGAGAGTGAGTCTCTAAATAAAGCAGAGAAGAAGGAAGAGGAACACGAGTCTGTTTCTGAGTTTGTGGATAGCGTACTGACCGAGGAGGACTCCGACCGGCAAGGTATGGATTTGGGGGCAACGAGGGGCGGGTACGAGGAGTACGGTCATGTAGTCGATCTGAACGGCAGTGGAGCCGGAAAGGATCGAGACGAGGAACCGGAGGAGCAGGTGGGAGAGAAGGATGAGAAGGATATCGAGATCATCGTCAATCCTCTGGAGAAGCCCTCCATCAGCAAGCCAAAAGCGAAACCGAAACGGCCAAAGCCGGTGAAGGAGGCCTGCGAGGCTTCGAAAGAGCAGGGCTCTGGGATAGCTTCTGCGGTCCTGACCAAAGAGAAGAAGACTATAAAGGTGCCTTTGGAGATATCGGTGGATGACATAGGGAAGGATGTGCAGGTCGAACTTCTTCTGCAGATCAAGGTAAAGAAGGATTAAGACCGCCTGAAATTTCTTGACCATAGCGCGTCGACGTGTGAATATTGAAGCCGGGGTTCGATACGAATCACGGCTTTTGTTGTAAGGGGGAAGGAGTATGGCGAAGATCCTCGTAGTCGACGATGAGGTGAATGTAAGGAAACTCTACAGCGAGGAGCTGGAGAGAGAGGGCTATAAGGCGTTTTCAGCGGCGACGATCGATGAGGCGATCGAGATCCTGGAGAAAGAGCAGCCCGATCTCATTGTTCTCGATATAAAGCTCGGCGAGGAGAGCGGTATCGAATGCCTGCTCAAGATCGTAGAGTACAGAAAAGATCTGCCGGTTATCATCAATTCCGCATACTCTGTCTACAAGGACAATTTTCAGACATGGGCCGCAGACGCCTATATCGTCAAGTCGATGGATCTCGGGCCGCTCAAGGAAAAGATCAGGGAGTTGCTCGAAGAGAACGGATCGAGGGCCGAAACATGATATCGAGGACCATGGCAGCGGTGACAATGCTCATCTGCTTTTCCATGCCTCTATATGCCCAGGAGACGGTCGATGCAACCAGCGTGTTCAGCGATTATCTCAATGTCGGCTCGGCGGTCGGTTTCCTCCACGTGCCGGGTCTCGATTTCAATTCTTCGATGGGATTCAGCTACATGTCGAGCGACGGATACGGCTCCGCAGGTATGGGATACTACATGGGTCACTTTTCTCTCAAGTTGAGGCCATCGTTGACCCTGCGCTGGGATGTCGGCATACGCTCTATGCTCGCAGGGCACCAGGTCGATCAGAAGCCGCAGCTGTTCCTTCCAAATATCGATCTCACCTACCGTCCCAGCGATAAGCTGTTCCTCAGGATCCAGTACAACCAGTACCAGTATCCGACCTCATACAGATACTGGAGATGAAACACCCATTTCCCGCTTCAACTCCCTTAATTACTTCAACATCCGTCGGATACATTTCATAGATTAACCTTGACATGAGGTGCTGCACTGTTCTAGCCTACCAGCAAGAAATCCTACGTCTTGATATCATCAAAGAGGAGGGTGGCAGTGCTGCGGTGGGATAAGCTGATGGAGCTCGCAAGGGGTGAACCGACCGAGGATTCAAGAGAGGTATCGAGGCTCAAGAAACGGTATACACAAGGATCGGCCCGCCCTGACGAGATCCTCGAGCTCGCCCACCACAATCTGAGGACCAGGAACAGTAAAGCTTGCGAGGATCTTCTTGGGGCTCTGCTCACGATTGATGACCTGGACGAATTCATCCTGCGCGAAGCCTGCACGATGCTCGAGAGCATCGGCAGGTATGATCTCGCGATGGATGGATACAAGATGCTCCATGCCCTCGTGCCGGATATTGCTCTTCCGGTCTACATGGCGGGAAGGCTGAGGGAGATACAGGGCAGATTCGACGATGCAATAGAGACCCATAAGAGGGCGATCTCAATAGAGCCGGACAATCCTGAATGCTATTATCGTCTTGGTGTCGCCTACACAAAAATACATATGTTCGAAGAGGCCGAACAGGAATACCGTACGGCGATCTCGATCGATCCCACACATTGGAAATCTTACACGAATCTTGGATACATCCTCGATCTTTCAGGCCGGAGAAGCGCGGCGCTGCAGCAGTTTCGCAAGGCGGTTCATCACAACCCGAAGAATGCGGAAGCTCATTTCAATCTGGGGGCCCTCTACGGCGACCAGGGAGTGCGAGACCAGGCGATCAAGGAGTTTCGCATCGGCTTGGAACTCGATCCGGCCAGTGTGGAGGGGCACTATAACCTGGGAGTCGCGTTGGTGAACGAGGGTCAGTACGAGGACGCAAAGGATGAATTCAGGAGAATACTAAAGCTCGAGCCCGATAATGTGAATGCCCTGTTTTACATGGGGCTGCTCTATTTCAGGAAGGGTGTGTACGGTAAAGCCCTCAAATTCCTGCAGAGCGCGGCCATGCTGAATCCGGGCAATGCGACGATACTCTACTACATCGGCGAGTGTTTCAGCAGAGTGGAGGAGCCGAGAAAGGCGCTCGAATATTTCAAGAAGGTCAAGGAGATCAACCCGGCTGATCCGAAAGTGCTGTTCAGCATGGGGATCAGTTACGAGAAACAGGATAACAAGCAGAAGGCGAGGGAGTATTACCGGATGGCCGCCATGAAATCATCGCCTGTATCGCGAGAAGACGCGCAAACTTCCGAATGAGGTTCTCGATACGACATACCAGTGTAATTAGATTCATCAGATCACCGGTGACGGCCCTCGCCGCCGGTTTTTTCTTGTCCGTCTGTCCGCAAGCCGCTCTTTCCTCGGATGAGACTATCCTGCCGGATAGCTGGGTCTACCCTGCCCTTCGCTCTTTCCAGCTCGCCGGATACGTAGATCTCGGACCGACGACTCCTTATTCGAGGAGGGAAGTGGAACTCTATGTCGAGAGAATTCTATCAGCCGTCGAGGCAGATGGACGAATCCTTACGCGGAGAAAGCAGTTCCTGCTCGAGAGGCTCGAGGCGGAATTTGTCAGCATGGCCGATCTTCCAGCCGAGCGTGAGGACAGTCCCCTGCTTCTATATCAGGAAAGAGAGAATTACATAGCGCTGGATGTTCCAGCGGGGATTCTCGCGGGCAAGCAGATCGGCGGCAATGATGGGGAGGTCTGGGGGCTGGCGAGGCCGGAGCTGTTGCTTGGGCTGGGTGAGCGGGTCACGGCGGCTGTCGTATACAGCTGGCGTCTTGGTCCGGAGCGGGAGACGAACATATCGGGCGGGAAGCCGAGTCCGAGGGAACGCTCCTGGCGCGGGCTCGTGAGTGAGTTCGAAAAGAGTGTGATCTCCATATCGGGTGATAGTTGGAGGTTCAGTGCCGGGAGGGACTACCTGCACTGGGGTAGTGGCAGGGAGGAAGGGCTCCTCTTGTCGAAGACGGCTCATTCTATCGATCATGTCGCTGCGATGCTTTCGATCGGACGATTGAGTTTTCATGCCGTGCACGCGCTGCTGGATCCCGAGTTTCCTCGGCGATTTTCAGGGCATCGCCTGACGATCCGTTTGCCCAGGGGGATCTTTCTGGGAGTAGGAGAGACGGTCGTCTATACAGGTAGGGACGTTGAATTTTCCTATCTCCTCCCGTTCAGCATATTCTATGCAAATCAGTACAACGAGGCCGAAGACGACAATATCCTATGGGGACTCGATTTGAAGGTGCCCGTCACCCGCGGATTGATTCTCTACGGGGAGCTGCTCATAGACGATTTTCAATATGAATCCGATCCGCCAGCGCCCAACAGGCTCGGATTCAACTTTACGGCCGAGGCGATGGTGACCGTAGGCGGACGGGAGATCGAACTGCTCGCCGGATATACTTTTATCGATATCTATACGTACGCGCACAAGGATTCCCTTTTCACAAGGTATGTGACGGGCTCCGGCGATCCATCGATCGATTTCCTCATCGGCTCCCCGCTCGGTCCCGATGCCGATCGCTGGAACGCGAGGATCTCGACCCCCCTGCATTACCGCTTAGAGGCCGTTTTTGAGGCCGCCTTTGTGCGGAAGGGCGAGGGGAACGATCTGAGGGAATGGGACAGGATCTCCGATCCCGGTCCGGCGTTTCCGAGTGGCGAGGTGGAAAGGGAGACGCTCCTCTCCCTGTTCGGGACGTTCGATTTTGGAGCAGGATCTTATGTACGGGCGGGCGGAGGCTGGCGGCACGTCAAGGAAGGTGCCCAGGATCTCGATGAGAAGGATTGGTTCCTCTATCTCGAAGCGATACTGGATTTCTGATGCATATTCTTGTAGCTCTTATACGTATCACGCGGCCGCATAATATCGCCGCAGCGACCCTCTCGACGCTGGTCGGATACCGCATGGCCCTGGCTGTGGATTTCCCCTGGTGGCTGCTCGCCGGAGTCGTTACGGCGACCGCTGCCGGAAACGTCATAAACGATATTCAGGACAGGGATATCGACCGAATCAACAAACCCCGGAGGCCGATCCCTTCCGGTGCCCTTTCAGTTCCGGCGGCATGGTCGATTTACTGCGTCTGCGTATTTCTATCACTCTTGATCGGAGTGCGTCTGCCCCTGGAGCAGGGCCTCTGGATCGTATCCTGGATCATTCTGCTTCATCTTTACTCGGCCAGGTTCAAGCGGGTTTACCTGGCCGGGAACCTGCTCGTCGCCCTGGTCTCCTCGTCCGGTTTTATTCTCGGTGCGCTGGCGGCGGGCCGGATATCGACAGGGCTCATCCCGGCGGTCTATACCTTTCTGTTCGTGATGGGACGCGAGCTCGTAAAGGACACTGAGGATTGCGGGGGGGACAGGGAGTATGGCGCCAGGACGGCGCCAATCGTACATGGCGAGCGGTTCGTTCTCATAGCGGCGGCTCTTATATTCGCAGTACTGGCCGTCACCTTTCCACTGCCCAGCCTGATCGGACTCTACAGTCCCTTATATGGAATGATAATGGCATGTTCAGTTGTTCCCATACTCGTGCTATCGGTATATCTCGTTCTGAGATCAGGCAGGACCGCTCTCGTTAGCGGTCTGCTAAAGCTTGGTATGTTCTTCGGGATCCTGGCATTTTACTTTGGCCCCGTTCGTGGTTAGGGGGATGTTATGCAGCTGAGTTTCTGGGTAGTGATACTTCTCGCAATTGTTCAGGGACTCACAGAGTATCTGCCGGTCAGTTCGTCGGGTCATCTTGTGCTCGTAGAGACATTGTTAGACCTGAGTGGGGAGGGGGGGCTCGGGGGCGTCATGTTCGAGGTGGCGGTCCATGCCGGCACCCTGGCCGCCGTTCTCTATGTCTACCGCCGCAGGATCGGTTCGCTGATCCGATCTGCATGGATCTTCTCCAGCTCCGGGTTCAGGACCTCCGAGGCGACGGCGGGCGATCTGCGTTTCATAACCTATATCATCGTGGCAAGTATCCCGATCGTTCTCGTAGGTTTCTTTATACACGATTCGATCTCGGCAGCCTTCGATTCTCCCGGGTTCGTCTCATCCATGCTGCTCGCGACCGGGGTGTTTCTCCTCTTCTCGAGGATGCGAAGGGAGAAGAGGGGACTGACCCTTGGGATGGCGCTTGTGATCGGCGCTGCTCAGGCTGTCGCCGTCTTACCGGGATGTTCCCGGAGCGGTTGGACGATCACGGCGGCCCTGCTTCTGGGACTCGGATTCGAAGAGGCGGCAGAGTTTTCATTCATTCTCTCGGTACCGGCGGTATTTGGAGCGCTATGTCTAGAAATGTTCATGGAGCCGATGGATATTTCCGACGGCCGGATACCGGTCTTGATTCTCGGGGCGCTCGTGGCATTTTTCTCCGGACTCGTTGCTTTCAAGCTCCTTCTCGGCGTCCTGAAGAGAGGCAAGCTGTACCGTTTCGCCTACTATCTCATCCCGGTCGGGCTCGCGATGGTCCTGTTCTTCAGGCTAAGCCATTGATTCCTTCTCTGATGGTTGACCGTCGAGCTGCACTGTGTTACGTTGATGCATTCTCATACATCCCTCTTTCGGAGGATATTGCATGCTCGAGAAGGTCTACAGACCGAAGGATGTCGACAAGAAATGGAGTTCGATCTGGAGGGAAGCGGGAGTATTCACCGCCGATTCCGGGAGTGATGCTGTCCCCTACACTATCATACTGCCTCCACCCAATATTACCGGCAAGCTGACGATCGGGCACGCTCTCGGTTCGACCGTGCAGGATCTGCTCATACGATGGAAGAGAATGAGGGGTTTTAACGCCCTGTGGCTTCCCGGGACCGATCACGCCGGGATTGCGACGCAGAAGGTGGTGGAGCGGTCGCTGGAGGAGCGGAGCACGAGTAAGGAGGAGCTCGGCAGAGAGGGATTTATCGAGGAATGTTTCAGGTGGAAGGAGCGATATCACCGGAGTATCGTCGATCAGCTGGAAGCGCTCGGCGCCTCTCTTGACTGGACGAGGGAGGCCTTTACACTTGATGCGGGAGTATCCCTTGCAGTTCGGGATGTATTCGTCCGACTCTACGAGAAGGGACTGATATACAGGAGCCGTTATATCGTCAACTGGTGTCCCCAATGCATGACTGCGATTAGCGACGAAGAGGTCGTTTTCAAGGACAGAAAGGGCAAACTCTACTATATCGCCTATCCCTTCGCCGATGGAGGCGGGGAGATCGTCGTCGGCACGACGAGGCCCGAAACGATGCTGGGTGACGTTGCGGTTGCCGTGAGCCCGGAAGACGAGCGCGCCTCGGAGCTGGAGGAGAGAATGCTCGAGCTTCCCCTCACCGGAAGGCGCATCCCTATCATTCTCGATGATGCGGTCGATCCCGCGTTCGGGACAGGTTGTCTCAAGGTTACGCCGGCTCATGACGCGACGGATTTTGAGATCGGCCGGAGACACGGCCTAGAGCCCTTTATCGTCATTGGGCGCGACGGTCTGATGAACGAGGCCGCGGGCGATTATGCCGGGCTCGGGATCGAGGATGCGAGGACGCGCATCCTCGAAGAGCTCGAGAAACGCCAACTCATCAGGAAGATCGAGGACTACGACCATTCGATAGGGCACCACGACAGGTGTGATTCTGTGACCGAACCGGCTGTTTCGAGACAGTGGTTCCTCAGGATGAAAGAGCTCGCCGCTCCCGGGATAGATGTTGCCAGGAAGGGAGAGGTCGTCTTTTGCCCCGAGCGATGGAAAAACATCTATCTCAGCTGGATGGAGAACATACGGGACTGGTGCATCTCGCGGCAGCTCTGGTGGGGACACCGCATACCGGTCTGGTACTGCACTGAGTGCGATGAGCTGATGGTCTCGGTCGATACTCCAGACTCGTGCGGGAAATGCGGGGAGAGCTCGATGAGGCAGGAGGAGGATGTCCTCGATACCTGGTTCTCCTCCTGGCTATGGACATTCTCTCCGATGGGTTGGCCCGAAAAGAGACACGATATCGAAGTGTTTCACCCGACAGATGTCCTCGTCACAGGCGGAGATATCATCTTCTTCTGGGTCGCCCGCATGATCATGGCTTCCCTCGAGTTCATGGAGGAGATACCATTCTCTACGGTCTACATCACCGGTATCGTCAGGGACACGCAAGGGCGGAAGATGAGCAAATCGCTAGGCAACTCCCCCGACATGGTAGATGTCATCGAGAGAACAGGAGCCGACGCATTCAGGTTCAGTCTTATGATGCTTTCTCCTCCGGGCCAGGATCTATTCTTCGACGAGCAGAAGGTCGAAGTCGGAAGGCACTTCGCGAACAAGATATGGAACGCAGCTAGATTCGTCCTGAGCCAGGAGCCGGGTTGCGGCGGAGAAATGGATGCCGAGGAGCAAGAGCCGATAGGAGAACTCTTCTCCGCTCTGTTCGGGGAGACCTATTCCGGGAACCGGCAGTTCGGGTGGGAGGACAGATGGATAGCGAGCAGGCTCTGGAGCCGCTTTCTAGAGTACGAGCAGGCCCTCGAATCATTCCGGTTTGACGAAGCCTCCCGTATCATCTACGATTTCTTCTGGCACGAGTACTGTGACTGGTATCTGGAGCTCTCGAAGCCCGCTTTCAGGAGTGGGGGCTCGAGGGGCGAGGGGGCGGCGATGACGGCACGGGCCGTTCTCGGTGTTTCACTGGTGATGCTCCATCCGATCATGCCCTTTATTACGGAGGAGATTTGGAGTATGCTGTCCGACGATCAGCCGATTCTCGCGGGATTCGTGTTCGAAGGGATGCAGGAGCATCTAGAAAACTCGGAGCTCGAAGAGGATGTAACGTTGTTCAAGGAGATCGTCGCAGCGGTGCGAAACATCCGCCAGACCTTCAGGCTCGAGCAGACGCAAAAGATCGAAGTCGTTGTGAATTGCAAACCTGGAATAGGGCTGGCCGGCAAACTGGAGGATTTCCGCGGGCAGATCTGTAATCTTGCCGGTATCGGCCGGCTCGAGATCGGGGAGGAATCGGCCCGGCCGGAGGGTTCTGCGGCGGCGGGGCTCGCCGAGCTAGAACTATATGTTCCCTTGAAGGGGATCATTGACATAGAATCGGAGAAATCGAGGCTGAGCAAGGGAATCGACAAGCTCTCCGGGGATTTGAAGAAGATCGAAGCGAGACTTGGGGATGATCGGTTTATTTTGAAGGCGCCCGCCGATGTCATCGAGAGGGAGAAGGAACGGTTCGCGGAGATGAGTGAGAGGATGCGGCGTATGAAGAAGATATTGGAGGACCTCGAGTGAATGAGGAGCGTGACGACGGACGGAATCGGACCGACGGGCGTCCCGATCATTTTTCGTCCGAGGAGACTGTTGGCGAGATATTGCTCGCAGCTCGTGAGAGGGCGGGGCTGTCGCCAGAAGAGGTGAGTCAGGAAACGCGGCTCGCCGTCAAGAATATAGAGTACTTGGAAACGGATAATTTCGAAGCTGTACCGGCCAAAGTCTACGTCCGGGGATTCATACGCACATACGCGATTTTCCTCGATCTCGACGTGGAGCACCTGCTCAACAAGTACGAGGTCCAGACGGGACAGACACACAAGACCAAGGGTGACCTGTGGGAGATAGAGGCCGAAGTCGTCGAGGAGAAGCTCGGATCGGCATTTCCGGCCAGGCGCCTCCTGCTTCCAATCATACTGGTAATTATTGCTCTACTCATAGTCATCTTTATGGTGACCAGATGGGACCGGCAGGAGGATAGGTCCCTGATCCAGCCTGCCAGCGAAGAGCCGGTAGTTAGTGATACGGTCAACGTGCAGCCGACCGAACAGAGGGTGGAGGAGGCAGCATTACCGGATGCCCCGCTCGAGCCGATGCAGCTCCGCCTCTCGGCGAATCCGACGGACAGCACCTGGTTCGAACTGATAATCATATCGGCCATCGATCAAGGCTCAGAGCCGACGACTTTCAATTTTTTGCTTCTACCCGGCAGATCACGGACTTTTGAAGCGACTGAAGCGTTTATATTCAAACAGGTCTCGAACGCGGGTGGTTTCACGATCCTGCTCGATGGGCACAGAATGGAGCCCCTCGGAAAGAAAGGTCAGCCCGCGAATAATATCCAAATCACGAGAGACGATATTCCTCGATAAACGGCGCAAGCCGGATAATCCCTCATGGTTTTATAATGTCCCTCTTTGAGATCAAGTCTTCGTATCAGCCTACCGGTGATCAGCCTCAAGCGATCGAAGCCCTGGTTAACGGTATCGAGCGTGGAAAACGTTTTCAGACCCTTCTCGGGGTCACCGGCTCTGGAAAAACCTTCACGATCGCCAACGCGATCGCCCGGTGCGGCAAACCGGCTCTGATCATATCTCACAACAAGACGCTCGCCGCGCAGCTCTATGGCGAGCTGAAAAGCCTGTTCCCCCGAAATGCCGTCGAATATTTCATCAGTTACTACGATTACTATCAACCGGAGGCATTCATACCGTCGACCGAGACCTATATCGAGAAGGATGTGTCCATCAACGAGGATATTGATCGCCTGCGCCTGCGGGCTACCGGTTCTCTGATGACCCGCCGGGATGTAATCGTCGTCGCGAGCGTATCCTGTATATACGGTCTCGGGTCGCCTGATGAGTTCGAGAAGATGACTTTCGGTATCGCCGAGGGAAACGCAATCGGAAGAGAGGAGCTTCTAGCAAAGCTGGTTCGGCTGCAGTATGCGCGGAACGATCTCGATTTCGCGCGGGGCACTTTCAGGGTACGGGGTGATACGCTGGAGCTAAGGCCGGCCTATACGGAGGACGCGATCCGTATCGAGATGTTCGACGACGAGATCGAGCGGATATCGGTGGTTCATCCGATAACTGGGGAGGTGTTGAAGAGGGTGGAGCAGGTGATGATATTTCCATCCTCACATTTCGTGATCGGAGAGGACAAGGTAGAGGCGGCTGTCAGAAGCATCAAACAGGAGTTGAAGGATCGAGTGAAGGAACTCGAGAGCGAAGACAAGAATCTCGAAGCGAGGAGACTCGAGACGAGAACCCTGTATGACCTCGAGATGCTCCGTGAAATGGGATACTGTAACGGTATCGAGAACTATTCGAGACATCTCTCGAATCGCAAGCCTGGAGATCGACCCGCAACCCTTATTGACTACTTCGGGGATGATTTTATTACCGTCATCGACGAGTCGCACGTGACCGTCTCTCAGATCGGAGCGATGTACCATGGGGACAGGAGCCGAAAGCTGACACTCATCGAGCATGGATTCAGGTTGCCGTCCGCGCTCGACAACAGGCCGCTGAGGTTCGAGGAATTCGAGGAACTCATGAAGTATGTCCTATTTATCTCGGCCACTCCGGGGGATTTCGAACTGAGGCGGAGCGAGGGTGAAGTGGTCGAGCAGGTAGTCCGCCCTACCGGGCTCGTCGATCCGGTTATTCACGTGAGACCGGTAAAAGGGCAGATAGACGATCTGCTCTCCGAGATCAGAAAACGGGCAGAGAAGAGCCAGCGGGTCCTCGTCACGACGCTTACGAAGCGGATGGCCGAGGACCTGACCGATTACCTCTCCGGACTCGGTGTCCGTGTCCGGTACCTGCACAGCGATATCAAGGCGCTCGACAGGGTGGAGATACTCAGGGATCTGAGGTTTGGAGAATTCGACGTGCTGGTCGGTATCAACCTCCTGAGGGAGGGCCTAGATCTTCCCGAGGTGTCACTAGTAGCGGTTCTCGATGCAGACAAGGAGGGTTTCCTCAGATCCCGGACCTCCCTTATCCAGACCTCCGGAAGGGCGGCGCGCAACATCGACGGGACGGTTATCTTCTATGCCGACAAAATGACGGGATCCATGAGCAGAGCTATAGACGAGACGAGCAGACGCAGAGAAAAACAGATCGCATACAATGAGGCTCACGATATCACACCACGCTCGATCGTCAAATCCATAGAGGAGGTCAAGCTATCGACCTCGGTGGCCGACGCGAAGTGGACCGAAGAGAGAAAAACGACCCGGGGCGAGGTGATTTTGCCGGATGAAGTCGATGACTGGGAGATGCTCCGCTACCTCGAGGAGGAGATGCTTAAGGAGGCGGAGTCGCTCAACTTCGAGCGCGCGGCGAGTATCCGCGACAGGATCGAAGAGATCAGGTGGAACCTGAGCAGGAGGAAAAGCCGTGGAAAGTCCGGATAGTGATCTAATAAAGCTCCTACAGCGGGCTCTCGAAGAGGACGCTGCCGCGAACGATATAACGACAAAGAGACTCGCCCTGGACGGCATCGGTCGTGCGACGGTGACGGCTCGGAGCGCCTGTGTCGTTTCGGGGCAGAGGGCGGCCATCGGTGTCTATCATCTGCTGGACGAGTCGGTCGAGTACACCGTTCTTGGGCGGGATGGGACGGCCGTCGGCCCCGGTCAGACGGTGGCTGAGGTGGAAGGCCCAATCGGTGCGATACTCTCCGGCGAACGGACCGCTCTAAACCTTCTCCAGCGCCTCTCCGGCGTGGCGACGCTCACGAGCCGTTTTGTTGCGCTCATGGAGGGAACTGGAATCGGGATCCTCGATACGAGAAAGACGACACCGGGGCTCAGGGATCTCGAGAAAGAGGCGGTCATACACGGGGGCGGATTGAATCACAGGCGTGACCTCTCCGAGCTCGTCCTCGTCAAGGAGAATCATATAGCGGCGGCAGGAAGCCTCGGAGCGGTGATAGACAGGCTGGGGGAGGAGATCGCAAGAGCCGAGATAGAGGTCTCGTCGATCGAGGAGTTGAAAGTGTTGGAACGAACGCCTCCCTGGAGGATCATGCTGGATAATTTTACTCCCGAGATGACGGCAGGGGCGCTTCGTGAACTCGAGAGATGGGAAGATAGGCCGGAGATCGAGATCTCCGGGGGTATCACACTGGAATCGATCCGTCTCTACGCGATCGATGGTATAGATTTCATATCGATAGGTTCGTTGACCTCGTCGGCTCCGTCGGTCGATATGAGCATGAAGATAGAGAGTGTCACGTGAGTATCGGGATAACTGAACATGGGGTTCCTTTATGATGGGTCTGCATCCGGCGGCAATCCTCGAGCGGTGTTCGGCTGAGGGGCTCTGCAGAAGTATCGTGCTGTTCGACGAGATCGACTCCACAAACCGTGCGGCAGCTCAGGCTGCGGCTCGAGGAGAGGAGGGCATCCTCTTTCTCTCCGAGCGGCAGAGGATGGGGTACGGCAGGAAGGGGAGACGATGGAACTCGGCACCGGGCAAGGATCTGATCGTCTCGTTCACGCTCAGGCCGGAGCGCGGCCCTGATGGGTTGACATCGCTGGCCGCTTTGGCCTGCGCGCGTACTCTAAGTAGCAGGGTCGGCGGGATCTCGATCAAATGGCCCAATGATCTATATATAGGGGAGAGGAAGGTCGGGGGAATACTGGCCGAATCAAAGGGAGGGGGAGTCGTGCTCGGGATCGGCCTCAACATAAACGGCACTGTGGACGATTTCCCTTTGGAGCTCAGAGCGATCGCCACCTCGATACGCATCGAGACGGGCGCCGTGCACCGGAGACATGATATACTCATCGAGCTGATCGAGATCCTCAGGTCTCTATACAGGGGCTGGAGCGAAACGGGCTTGGCCCGGTATGTCGAGGAGTTGAGTGAATTGATGCTATGCATGGGAGAGGAGGTCTCGCTCGAGAGCGGCGGGGCAAGCGTGGAGGGAATCATGTCGGGGATCACCGATGACGGCCGCCTGAGGCTCGATATATCCGGGGAGGAGCGATGTTTCGCGGCGGGAGATCTGACCATGAGGAGGCGGCGCAAATGAACAGGGTCCTTCTTCTGGACAGGGGCAATCGATTCCTCAAGGCGGCAATCGCAGAATCGGGAGAGATCGGCCCCGGAATGAGTGTAGAGCCCGAGAGTATCAAGACCCTGATCGACGAGTCTGGCGGGGGACGGAGTCTCGACGGGGTCGTCTTCTCGAGCGTTGTACCGGATTGGAGCGTCCAGCTCAGACGCCTGCTCGATGTCGCCGGATCGGGCGTCGTTGTCGAAGTCGGTCACGATATCGCCCTGCCTTTCGTGCTCGGGGTCGATGAGCCGCAGGAGCTAGGTCCGGATCGGATCTCCGCCGCCGCGGGAGCCTGGGCGCAGGGTGCCAGGGAGGCGGTGATAGTCGATGCCGGTACGGCGGTGACGGTCGATGTCCTTAAGGGTGGGGTGTTCGAGGGAGGGGCGATCTTCCCGGGCTCGGGACTTCTCGCCAGATCCTTGAGCGATGGAACCGCCGTTCTCCCTTTCGTCCCCTGTGCGGCAGGGGAAGCGGTCATTCCTGGACGCAGCACTGAAGCGGCCATAAGAGCTGGAATCGCATGGGGGTCGGTAGGCGCCGTCACAGAGCTGATAAGACGGTCCTCGCCTCCGGGAGCGTCCGTCTGGCTGACAGGCGGAGAATGTGATCTGTACGCGCCTCTACTCGAAGGCGACCTGCATATCGACAGGGACTTGGTCTTAAAAGGGCTTCTGGAGATCTACACGATAAACTCAGGCTGAAGCATGCCTGCAAGGAAACGATATTCCCCCACGAACCCGGATATTGACGAAATATTTCGTAAGCATAAGATTTGATTTGCAATTTAGAGATGCGTCAAATATATTAATCTCTAATTAGCAGTCCGGTAGGTTGAGTGCTAAACCACTGAGAACTAAAGAGAAAGGAGGAGTGATATGAAGATCACACCTCTCGCTGACAGGGTACTGGTCAAGCCTGTCGACCCAAAAGAGGTCAAGAAGAGCGGTATCATTATTCCGGATACGGCAAAGGAGAAGCCGCAGGAAGGCGAGGTCGTAGCGATCGGGAAGGGCCGTATCAACGAACAGACCGGCCAGCGTGTTCCGCTCGAGGTCAAGAAGGGCAGCCGTGTACTGTACGGTAAGTACTCGGGCACCGAGATCACGCTCGACGATATAGAGTATCTTATATTGAGAGAGAGCGATATTCTGGCTATTGTCTAATGTTGGAAGGAGTGGAAGTTCATGGCTAAGCAGATCAAATTCGATGTTGATGCCAGGGATCGCCTGAAGGCCGGCGTGGACATTCTCGCCAACGCAGTCAAGGTGACTCTTGGCCCGAGAGGACGGAATGTCATTCTCGACAAGAAATTCGGTTCGCCGACGATCACAAACGACGGTGTCACGATCGCCAAGGAGATCGAGCTTCAGGATCCGTGGGAGAACATGGGCGCTCAGATGGTGAAGGAGGTCGCGACGAGGACACAGGATGTCGCCGGCGATGGAACGACGACAGCGACGATCCTGGCCCAGTCGATGATTACCGAGGGCCTCAGGAATGTCACGGCCGGCGCGAACCCTATGTTTATCAAGCGCGGTATTCACAAAGCGGTAGACTGCGCGGTCGATTTTATCAAGAAGAGAAGCAAACAGGTCCGCAAGCGTGAGGAGATCGCCTCGGTAGCGGCAATCTCTTCGAACAACGACGACGAGATCGGCAATCTCATCGCCGACTCGATGGAGAAGGTCGGCAAGGACGGAGTCATCACGGTAGAGGAAGCGAAGGGCATGGAGACGACGCTCGATGTCGTCGAGGGCATGCAGTTCGACCGCGGATACCTGAGTCCCTACTTCGTGACCGACCCCGAGCGGATGGAGACGGTGCTCGAGGGCGCCTACGTGCTGGTACACGACAAGAAGATCAGCGCTATGAAAGACCTGCTGCCCGTTCTCGAGAAGGTCGCGCAGCTAAACAAGCCGTTGATGATCATCTCCGAGGATGTAGAGGGCGAAGCACTGGCCACGCTTGTAGTCAACAAGCTCCGCGGGACGCTGCAGGTAGCAGCCGTAAAGGCTCCCGGTTTCGGAGACCGCCGCAAGGAGATGCTGCAGGATATAGCCATCCTTGTGGGCGGCAATGTGATCAGCGAGGAGACCGGCTTCAAGCTGGAGAACGCCACCGTGACCGATCTCGGACAGGCCAAGCGCATCACGATCGACAAGGAGAACACGACGATCATAGAGGGTCTCGGAAAGGCGCAGAAGGTCAAGGAGCGCATAAACCAGATAAAGGTCCAGATCGAGGAGACCAGCTCGGATTACGACCGAGAAAAACTCCAGGAACGTCTCGCCAAGCTCGCCGGCGGTGTAGCCGTTATAAAGGTCGGCGCCGCGACCGAAATCGAGATGAAGGAGAAGAAGGCGCGCGTCGAGGATGCGCTCGCCGCGACGAGAGCCGCGGTCGAGGAGGGTATCGTGCCGGGCGGGGGTATCACGCTGCTCCACGCCATAGAACCGATCGGCAAGCTCGTACTCGACGATGAAGAGCGGATCGGTGCCGCCATAGTAATGAAGGCGCTCGAAGAGCCTGCGAGGATAATCGCTCAGAACGCCGGCAAGGAAGGCTCTGTCGTAGTAGCGGAGCTCAAGAAGGGCAAGGCGGATTGGGGTTACAACGCAGCCACCGGCGAGTTCGAGAGCATGCTCGAGGCGGGTATCGTAGATCCGACCAAGGTCGCCCGTTCAGCGCTCCAGAACGCGGCGAGTATCGCGGCTCTGATCCTTACGACAGAGGCGACGGTCACCGATATTCCGGAGAAGGATAAGGCCCTCGCCATGCCTCCGGGCGGTATGGGACCGGATATGTACTGATCCTGATATGTTGACTGAAAGGTAACATGGCGTCCCGGTTGTGTGACCGGGGCGCCTTTTTTAAAAATTCCCTTGAAATCAGTAGGATTCCTTTATATTTTATTGCCGTGAAAGACTTTATTATCCTGCCGTTCCTTTGTCCAAAAGGGTTATGAGGGTTTTTAAAAGATCTGCGCTCCGCTCTCGTTGAATTGGAGGTTCCCATTGAGTCGATTCAAACAACTCAGAGCTTGCTATCTAATAGCTGTTCTTGCTTTAGGTGTATTGGCTGTAGGCGGTTGCAGCGAGGATGACGCAATCATCATTCCTGACGAGTCACACATCTCCACACTATTGATCATCCCGAGCCCGCTCTCACCCAGGGCGGGCGAGCTCACGCAGCTCACGGTCCAGGCTACCGGAGAGGGAAGCTGGGCGGACTATTACTGGACGGTCGGAGCCGGAACTCTCCAGACCGAGCAGGGAATCAGTGTGCCCTGGGTGGCTCCGGATGAGACCGGAACGGTCAGTGTCCAGGTGATAGCGACTCTTGGAGCCGCCGCGGATACGATCCAGAAGACTGTCATGGTCACCAACCAAGAGGAACTCGACTCGAATGTGCCGATCAATCTCGCCCCTGTCGTCCATGGGGGCCAGCTCTATTTCACCGGTCTGGACCTGGATCTGACGGGGGGGTTGTTCTATGGCTACAACATCTACAGTTATCTGCCGGGGGCCAGCGATTTCCTGACAGGGTGTGTCCAAAATTGCGGTGGAGGATCTGCTTTCAAATATTATCCTTCTGTTGGGAATGGGATGATACTTGGAGAATCCAATAACTATATAAATCTGACATTGAGGCTATATCCGGCCAATATATTTATATGGGATATGCTCGGCGCGGAGCCGCCGATCATGATAACCGACGAGGTCGTGGCGGTGAGTGGTAGAGCGAACCGGAACTTCAACCCGGACGGGAGCGACGATCTCAATATGATCGTCTGGCAGCATCAGGCAGTGGGAGAGCGTGGGGACGGCACGTGGGATATCTACAATCTGGAATTTTACAACAGACTGTTGGGCGAGCAGATGACGATTACAGAAGGCCTCGACTCAACGACTACCATCTACGGAACGGAGTACGAGTTTTGCCGCAATATCAAACCTCATTTCTCGAAGCAGGATGATTACATCATCTATTTCGTTGACACGACCGGCGTCTTCGAGCCCTGCAAGATCGATATCGTACTCGGTATCCCCGATACAACGACACGGAGGGCCCTCATGGTGGAGGAAGAGGATTACGGGATCTTCGCCGAAGCGGATATCGATATCAACGAGCTTACGGTATTAGAGTGGTGTCCGGGCAGTAATGATATCCTGGCCTTTATCGACGTCGAGGGCTTTGTATGTTTCTTCTACCCGGGCAGTGAGATCGTCGATAAGCTGACTGATATCGGCGAAGTAACGGAGTTTGCATGGTCCCCTGACGGGGATCAGTTCGCCGTGGCCGTCGAGGAGGGCCTAGCCGTCGGTATGACGCTCTCCGGTCAGGTGGATCTCGTCTACGAGAGAGCGAAGACCACGGATGATATCATCGGCATAGCGTGGTCTCCGAGTTCGGACGATCCCAAGATCGGATTCAGGCATGTCCGGAAGGGAAAGACG
>DAOUUU010000094.1 GCA_030667985.1 Candidatus Krumholzibacteriota bacterium | reverse complement strand
GGATCTGTAGTATGACATATCGAATCATAAGGAACATCGGAATAGGTCCCCTGGCTATAGAATTGGCCATTTGGAACTGTTTCAGGCTCTATTTTTGGGAGCACTGTGAATTCTCCTTCAAAATATTTAACGTCATTCTTGTAAAAAGACATTTGCCATACGCCAGGGTAATTGCATACAGCGCTCCTCAAGTATGTGATATATATATTTCTAGTTCCGCACGCTACCCAAAATGGGAATAGATTCACGAAACAATCCGTTTCGCCTTCATATTCAGCATGAAAAACAATATCTGTCCAATCATTGGTTGTATTATCGGGAAGGACAACGCTAGCGTTCCATCGATCACCGTCAATTATAGCAGTTATATGTGTGCGGCCTCCGACTTAATAGTCAGAATAATATGCAGTGGCATCTATCATTTGAATAGGACTACCATCCCTTTCGGGCACTCGAAACCATCCTGCGAAATAGTCGGAATCAGTTGACGACACAGCTTGCTTAGCATCCTCTGATAAAAGACTGAATATCGCATGAGTGTTATAGGACACTTCTCTTTCCTGCTCAATTTCTGTAGGTCGGGAACAGGAGTAGACGAGGTAGGTGATAGGAATTAGGACAAGGATGGCGTAAAAATGCCAATTATCCAACAGCTTCTTCATAACCGGCGACCCCTTTCCGGTGATGGAAGTGGAACTACTTTAATGAGGTGATAAACTCTCGTAGCGATCAGTACAAGAGTGCTCCTCCCCTAGGATTGATTCGCAAAGGATTGTACTACAGACATTCAGTTAAATCAATTTTAAAGATAAAATGTGACTGTATTTGGGTTGTGCCACATTTGTGTCAAGAGGGAGCGATAAACTTAGATACAAGAGGATAAATCAGGATAATAAAAATAATTCATAAACAATTATTCATTATTGCATTTACTGTTATCTAGGAGAGTTACAAATCAGAATGGATTGGGATTAGAAGTCGGTTGCTCTATACAGCTAAGCTACGGGCGCAATCTCAGACTCCACATAATATTATCTTTTGCGGGGAATATCAATGTTTTGTGCGATGTGGGCTCTACTATGGCAATATGATGATCTCAAAAGCATCTGTGTCGATCTGCTTCTGCGATTGCACCTCGCCCTCGATCGTTAAGACAAGGCTGTTGCTGCCCTGCGATAGGTCTAGCGTTACGATCTCGTTGCTGTTCGCCTCAGGATGGAACAACGAAGATATATTATCACCGTTCAGTGTGGCAGAGAAGGTTTCTGCGTTTACTCCTATATAGTAATAAATGCCGAATGAGAGTTTCTTTGTGCCGGGCGGCAGCTCTATCTCGCTCGAAGAGCAGGTGAAGTAGGAAAGCAGGAGATTCGCATCCTCTTCTTCATCATCTGTTCCATCGTAGCCGCCTCGTAAGGTCATACTATCTAAATCCTTCTCGTTCCCCTTTTTGTATCGAAGGCTAAAGGTGTGAATCGAATATAATTTTATCCGTACATCCCTTACGATTAGGTGGCCAAAATCTCCAGCCTTATCGTATCCTCGTATTTCGATCGAGTAGATATCCTCGTATGTGCAGACAATTCTTATCGAAAAGTCCCCATTTATAGGCTCTGAAAATGCGAGCTCCTGCGTTGTGGGCCCTGGATCGCCGGTCACTAAATCCGCTAATCCTATAGCCTCGTACGAAGAATATGGAATCTCCGCAAATGAACTTCCGCTAAGCGGATCTATGCCAGTTCTCCGTCCTTCAGGATCTGTGAGCAGCATGTCATTACTTGAATGTAAACGGAGATTGATAACAGAACGATTTATACTAAAATCTATCGGTCCATCATCCGAATAAAGTGGCTTGCTCTCACTCTGCTGCATTCCTGGTGCATTACTATCTAGTGCCACCGTCTTAGTATCTATGATACTTGTCTGAACTGTGTGCTCTGCGGACGGCTGTTCCTCGCTTGATCCCTGGCACCCGACAGTAATTGTAGCGAGAATAAATGCTGTTAAATATCTGTAAAGACTAAACCTTGAATATAGATTTTTCATTTTCACAATCCTCGATTCTCCTGAGCTCTATCCAGCTGAGCTACGGGCGCAATCTCAGACTCCACATAATATTATCTTTTGTGGGGAATATCAATGTTTTGTGCAATGTGGAAGCTGCTATGGCAATACAGCGATCTCAAACTTGTCCGTGTCGATATTCTTCCTGACCTGCAATCCCCATCTATTATTTCGCCTTATGCTCGTAGCGCTTTGAACCGGCTATCATAATCACCATGATCACGACGATCGGGATGCAGAAGTAGAGAACCCAGCGCAGTGGTGTCGTTCTCATCGGGCCGTACACCCAAGGATAGAGTGCTGTGAATATTCCAACGATCAATATCCAGATCCCCATGTACTTGGCCAGGCCCACAGGATCCTTGATCTTCTCCGGCTTGTGGCTGTAACCTGCGATGAGGTCGACCCTCCCCTTAGCGCCGACAATATAAGCGAAGACGATACACAGGATCCCAACCAGACCGAAAATGACCTTCATGAATATCACACCAACCTCATCCATACTCTAGCCTCCTATTCTATTAATTCGGTGATCCAGTTCTCGGCAGGCTCCACCCACGGCAGTCCTTTAACCTTGGGCACTGGAGCCTTTTGCGCACCGGCTACGGCCGGCCCATGAACACGACGCGAATATCACAGTCATAATTTGTATACGGCCCGGCCACGACATCGATGCTGATATAGTCGATATGGATCAAAACCTCTGTGATTTCGGCGCCCGCGAGATCCGGATACATATCGTTCGTCAATCCGCCATCGAGGAAATTGGATTCGGGCGAAAACATTCCTGTTTCTCCCCCTCCTCCGGGATAGAATGATGTATAAATCCCCATCTGCTCATCCACGCCGTTGGTCAGCCTGGCAACCGCTTCGGCAAAATCGGGATTGTTGCTCCCATCCACCGTGAATGTAGTTCCCTCATCGCTCTCGGTAACGAGAATATCGTAGAGCGTATCCTGTTCGGCTATATACACAAGGACCAGTCTCAGGGTGTCGAGGGATCCGGGCCAGCCCCAGGCCGACTCGCGAATGATCTGCGCTAGAGGCTGTACCGGTGTAGGCGCTACCGAGCAGGGATCGCAGTCCTCACTGCAACCGTAGAGCAATCCAAGCGCGATCAGGCACAACAAAGCGGTAATAACGCTCTTCATGACACTCCTTTCTTGACTGTACCGAATCATTGTTAAAGATCCCCTTGAGGTGGTTTCGCCTCTCCAGATTACATGACCGCGCTTTTATCGGTCAACGGATAAACTGATTGCGAAATTCAAACAGAAGAAAGCAGATTGAACAGGGCATAACCGCGCCGCCTGGCTGCCGATTCTTTAGAGGAATGTAAATTGTAATTGTTTTTGATTAGGTATTCTAGGTTCGAATCCTGCCGGGTGTGTATTCTCTTGGAATCCGAAATCGCCAATCAACTCATACAAAGTCAAAAATAGTGTTACGGTGCTTTTATCTGCCACTCATCGAAGACTACGTCTACGATGCTGTCCACAGCGGCGCGATTGAAGAACCAGAGCGGGAATCCGAAATGGACGCTCCGCGCCGGAACAGCTACTCCCGACATAACATCCGGGACAATGGTCTCGTATTTCGTTATCCAGAGAGAAACGGTTGTATGATCGAGTGCTGACATGGAGTTCCTCGCCCGCATACGGTACATAGGTGCGAAGCACCCCTGGTTTTGGGTAAATGTGATGTCCATCCAGTACTCGGGATCGTAGATCTCGACATATGAAAATCCTCGAACCGCCGGATCGAAAAATCGGCCTGGGGCGACAATTTCACTCCAGAGCCTGAGTTGATCGGGCAGGCCCGGATATGTGTCGTTGTACCCGAATATCTCGTCCTTGTACGCGTAGCTCATCGCATCATAGTCGACGTTGCGCGTAGGCATCCCGGGATCGGTTCTAAGGTTCCCCACGACCTTGTCCAGTACAGTAACACAGTAATCCTTATATGGCATGCTGTAGACGCCGCTCGTGTCGCCGTCGCATCCAGTCTGATTCCCCGTTATCTCGCATCTCAGGTTCATCGGGAACTGCTGGGCTATGGGGCTAAGGACTGCGGCGAGTCCTCCTTCCCCGTCACTGCGTCCGAGCGTCCAGAGGTGGCCGCCCTTTGCCAGGAAGAGCGGAAGGTAATTGATATCGTATGAAGAACCAACTGCGACCTGGCTCTCTGGAGTGAAACGCACTACGTTATCCCACGCCCCGGTCCCGTCGTCGGCATTGAATGTCCAAATGATATTCTTGTACTGGCCGATCTTGGAGAGATCGGGCGGCCGGAAGTTCATCGGTGTCGTATCGTATACATCGGTCCCCTGATTGAATCCCTCGGACCTGGAACAGATATCGAGCCAAAAGGTGTCGTGCTCCGTCTCGGTCGGGATATGGTACATGATCTGGGTAAAATCGATCGAGTAGAAGTCATCCACCCAGAGCAGGTTTCGGTCCATCGGGAAGGGCAAGATAGTGACTTCGAAAACGCCTATAGTAGATTTATTGGCGTTGTCCTTCGCTTCGACAAATAATGTATGGATACCCGAGTATAGCGTCTTCTCCAAAGCCGCCGTGACAAAGGGCGAACAAGCAGTGTCCCACTGACTTGGGTCGTTCAGATCCTGGATATCCCAGCCGTACCGGTAACAGACAATCTCCCCTCCATATGAACTCGCGTCGGCTACCCAAGAGAAGTTGAGAGGAATGCCGGGCGGGATTTCAACGCTGACAGGCGTTAAAGCCTCCCCGACAAACTCGCGGAAACCGATAAACGGTTCCGTGACGGAGAGGAGCGGCCCGGCAACATTAGAAACAATGAACCTTCGTGTGTTTAGTCCGAGTTCAAATACTTTCGTATATTCTCCGGCGTAATCTTTCGCCTGTACGGCAAAGATATAGGACTTGTTTATCTCCATGATTTCATCATCGCCAAGGATTGTCGATCTCCCGGAATCTCCAGGCGCCGCATACGAGATCCACCGGTTCCATTTGTCCTCGTACCTCCACGGATTCTCGTTCAGATCCCTGATTATATCGAAACTCGGATTGTAAATCCCGAACGTGTCGATAACCTGGCTCCAGAAGTATCGAACGCTATCGGGATTGTAGCAGGTAGCGTTTTCCCAATGAAATGCGATTACTGTCGAATAGATATCTGTCCCACCACTCGTGGGAGGTTTTGTGATAACGACGTACGGGCTTACCTCTCCAGGAACGAGGGGATCTCTGCAACCAACGGCACCGATGATAAGGCCGACTACAAGAAACAGCAGAAAGAACGAGATTTTCATTCTCATGATCTCTCCCCTCAAGGTACTTCCTGTTCGTAAATGGATTTGTTACGTGGCTGCATATCGAGAACCGGAATATTGCACGGTTAATGGAATCGCTAAATATTGTAGTGTAAACAAGCTAAACAGTCAATTCTATTTGTTGAAAGCCTGATATGACCGTAGTACAATGCGAATCGATTCTGTGCAATTGATAGGGGACATTCATTCTCTGATGTAATTGTCGAAAGGGAAAAGAACATGAAAGCAATCAGGTATTCAGCCGTTTTCCTGGCTCTTTTTCTGTTCGTGTCCGTCGTTTCTCCGCTTCGAGCTCTCTGGGTGGAGAACGGCGTACCGATCGTCGTCGAGCCGGGGTTACAGTGGCTTCACCAGTTGGCCTCGGATGGAGATGGAGGCGCCTTAATCGTATGGGCCGATGAGCGCAGCGGTGAATCCCAGAAGGATATATATATACAACGGATCAATTCGCAAGGTGGTGTCCATTGGCCGGAGAACGGTAACGTCGTATGCGGTGCCGATGATATTCAGTGGGTGCCACAGCTTATATGCGACGGTTCGGGCGGCACAATCGTCACGTGGTGCGATTACCGCGACGGCGGTCCTGATATATTCGCGCAGAGAGTTAATGCTAATGGGATCATGACGTGGTCCGTCAACGGCGAGATGGTATGTGGGGCGATCAACGGTCAGTACTATCCGGAGATTGTACCGGACAGTTCCGGCGGTGCGATCATAACGTGGGAAGACTCACGCGCGGCCGGATCCGACATATACGCGCAACGCGTGGACTCTCTTGGGAATGTGAAATGGACGGCGGACGGCATTGATATCTGCATGGCCTCGGGCTCCCAGTCATTTCAGAAGATCCTTGCGGACGGCTCCGGAGGCGCTGTAATCGTTTGGCAGGATGCCCGGAATGGAAATCCTTACAATGATATATACGCGCAGCGTGTCGATTCCCTCGGGAATGTGGAATGGGCAGTGAACGGCGTTGCCGTATGCGCCCTGACAGGAAGGCATTACGCTCCCGAAATAATTTCGGACTGCGCAGGCGGTGCGATCATCGCATGGACCGATTGGCGATACGGAAACTACGACATCTTTGTCCAGAGACTTGATTCGAACGGAAGTGTACAGTGGACACCCGGCGGCGGCGCCGTCTGCACGGCGGACAGTACACAGTGGTTCCCCCAGATTGTTTCGGATGGGTCCGGTGGCGCTATTATCGCATGGACCGACAGGCGAAACGGCGACTACGATGTGTACGCTCAGAGGATCGATTCGAACGGCAGCATGCAGTGGACACCCAGCGGGGTAGCCGTATGCGTTGCCCCGGAAGACCAGGGGAGCACGGAGTATGGATACGGTCTTCGCATGATCTTCTCCGATCCGGGTGGAGCTGTACTGGCATGGCAGGATCTGCGAGACACGTACTATACTATATACATGCAACAGATCGATATCGACGGTAATGCACTGTGGGCGTCAAACGGCGTCACGATAGGCCCGTCGATAGTAGACAGAACCGATCCGCGGCTCGCCTCGGACCTGAACGGCGGGGTGATTGTCGGATGGGTGGAGGGGGATATAGACAATACGGACATCTATGCCGCCAGGATAGATCCGAACGGGGATCCCGTCGCGACCCTGCTTCAGAGCTGCTGTGCATCCCTGGGCGACGCGTGCATCAAGGTTGAATGGACACTCTCTGAGGTGGATGAAGACGCGCTGTTTTTCATATTCAGAAAAGAGTCGGCGGCAGAGAGTTGGGAAGAGATACAAGACGCGGCAATCGAGTGTAACGGTCTCACTTTCACACTTGAAGACAACTATTTAGAACCCGGAATGACGTATACATATCGCGTTGAAGTCGAGATCGAGGATGACAGATCGCTTCTCTTCGAAACGGATCCAGTTACCGTGCCGGAGCTGCCTCTCACACTTTACCAAAACTATCCGAATCCTTTCAATCCATCGACAAACATCAAATACACCCTGCCATACGCGGTTGACGTGAGGCTCGCCGTATATAACGTAACAGGACGTCTGGTGCGTGTACTCGTAGATGAGCACCTTGAACAAGGAAATAAAGAGACTACGTGGGACGGCAAGGACACACGAGGCATGCAAGTGTCCTCAGGCGTGTATTTCCTTAGGTTTAAGGCGGGAAAACAAACCGAAATCAGGAAAATGTTGCTGCTTCGATAGTGGCTCTCGTTACCTGTAGAGCCAGCCGAGGCAGCTACGGAGATAGGTCATCCAGTCGATGCCCGCCGCCGCACCTCGACCATTGCCGGGATGCTCGGTCCATGGGTGAGCGGTGAGCATATTGTCCGCTTTGCCCTTACCTTTGCCGCCAACCCACGGATATTCGTCGAGCAGGTCCTCCGCATTTTTTCCATTACCGCGACCGTCTGCCCAAGTATGCTCGGCGAATACCGGCGCCGTGAAGAGAAAAACGACAAGCAACAGCAGACCGAGGGTCACAACCGATTTATAACGCTGCATTGCAGCCCCCCTTGTATGTGCAATTTTTGGACGCGGCTGGGAACGACACAATTTCAAAAGAATTAATGCCTTAACATCTATATCATCGATTTTAAAATTAGTATATCCACCTTATAGACATCGAGGGTCTGTTTTCCTATACTTCCCGCATCAATCCAGAAGCGCGGAGCAGGGGAACTGCACAAGACACCTTTCGTAAATGCATCTCCCCTGTTTCTTTTTATCCTCACTGGTGCACAGAGAGAACTATCTTATTCCGATATAATCGTCCAGTCAGCCGAAAATCATCGCTATCCCATTTTTTAAAAAGTGAAGGCAAGAGACTTAGCGCTCTTTTGTGGAAATCGTATCGCCAAGCGCGTATACTACCAGTAGCCCGCCCCTGACAGAGGAACGCTTACCCATGCGCACTGCGACCGGAACATACATCCTGGGAGCGCTTTTTTTATCGGCGCTGACCGCCTGCGACGAATCGTCTGTCCAACCGATTCTGCCTCTTCCCGAGCCATACGTCGTAATAGATCAGCCGCCCGTCCCCACAAACACCCCTTTTTACTCGCAGTACACGATCTTCCGGTGGCGCGAAGGCTACGGAACCGAGATCAGCCGAGTCCGGCATCTATTCACTCAGGTGATCGACACGCTCTGCGAGTATAACCCGGGATTCAATCTGCTCGGCGACCTGAACAGCAATCCATGGCGCTACGAAGACGCCTGGTCCGCATGGAGGCCGTTCGACGCTCCGGACGGATCGGGACGGATGGCGATCATAGGTGACTACGAGGAGGTAACGCTTGGCAGATACCACATCTTCGCCGTTCAGGCAATCGATGACGAGCAGCAGATAACGACCGTCTTCAGCACACAGATCAACGCGCGGAAATTCGGCGTGACCAATCCGGTCGGACCGACACTGAAACTCTACGAACCGATCCTCAGAGGAGATAAGATCATCGGTATATCCCTCTTCCCTCTTAAGCGCGAGCTTCCTCCCGGCGTACCGCTCACTTTCAGATGGATCGCCGACGCCAGCTCGTACGGGGGCGAGATCGCCGGATACCGGTACGGATGGGACATACCCGACTTTGAGGCATGGGACGCGCCCTACCTCCTCCGCTGCACGAGCTCTTTGGAGACAATATTCTACGCGGGGGTCCATACACTCTACATAGAGGCGATCGATCAGGCGGGCAAGGTGACGAGGGGCGGAGTCGAGATCACCATCGTACCCTGGCCGATGGAGAGAAGCCTTCTCTGGGTGGATGATTTCCCCTCGGCGGATTTCACCCAGATCCTCTGGGCGATACCGACCGAGACACAACACGATGCCTTCTGGGTCGACATCTGCAGGAGAGCGGAAGGATTCGACCCACTTCTCGATGTATACGATACTCAAAAAAACGGCCTGCGGCCGCCTTCAATCGAGGAAATCGGCAACTACAAGAACATCATATGGACTTATAGCACTTCTTACTGCGCCTGGCCGGAGCTTGTCTACTTCACACCGGAGAGCGACATCGGTCAGGACAGCCGGCTCGCGGTCAATTACCTGCCCATCTTCCTGATGAAGGGGGGACACCTCTGGACGCTGGGGCGTGGCGACCTGGATGGGGGACTCGCCTCCATACTCAAACCGCAGGCGCGGGTCTTTCCGATGTCCCTCGAATGCGAGCTGACCGGTAACTCCAACGGCTGCGACGGCGACCCTAGCGGAACCCTGAGTTTTCCCTACAAGGACTACTGCATCACGATGATCGACAAAGTGCAGGGCTCGATTCGAGACGACGACGATATGCCCTACCGGTATCCGTACCATTTCGACGTCATGACGCACGCATACAGCGACGCAACAGATCACTATACGGCGTCGCACCCAGGGCTCCCCTCCCGGCTCGATCTCTGG
>DAOUUU010000150.1 GCA_030667985.1 Candidatus Krumholzibacteriota bacterium | reverse complement strand
GCCGCGCGCGGCGAGCTCGAAGAGGCGAGGGATCAGCTAGAACGCGCCCTCGTGATCGAACCGGATAACGCTGCGGCATCGATCAATCTGGAGCGGCTCAGGACAGCACAGGAGAGGTGATTCGAAGAGGTCCTCAATACACATGCACCGGAAACCGGTTGTTCCGCCGGCAGAAAATGATTGTCAGGCAATCCGCGATTTTTTAGAATCAGTCCAGATATGCCGCTGCGGTTCGTTTACATTTTCAACCAGGGCACGGGAGTCTTATAATGGATCGTAACCTTGCGCTCGAGCTCGTCCGGGTAACCGAAGCGGCGGCCCTTGCTTCGGCGCGCTACTTTGGAAAAGGGAATCCCGCGGCGGCCGATCAGGCTGCTGTTGCCGCTATGGAGCTCGCGATGCGGGGCGTCAAGGTAAACGGCCGTATCATTATCGGCGAGGAGAAGATCGCAGATGTGTCTCGCCTCTGTTCCGGCGATGGAGTCGGTGCCGAGGGTGAGCTCGACGTGGATGTCGCTCTCGATTGCCTAGAATGTGCAGGGGCGCTGGCGAACGGTCAGCCGAACGCGATCAGCGCCATCGCGATTGGCGAGAAGGATTCCTTTAAAAAGCTCGGGGAACCCTATATGAGAAAGATCGCAGTCGGACCCGAGGCGGCCGATTGTATCGATCTGAAAGATTCCACATTCGACAACCTCGTCCATATCGCCGAAGCGAAACGCACCTATGTGGAGAACCTGACCGTTTCGATACTCGACCGGGAGCGCCATCGCCGTCTCATCGACGAGGTTCGGGAGGCGGGAGCCCGTATAGAGCTCATCAGGGACGGAGATCTTGCGGCCTCTATCGCGGCAGCTCTTCCCGGGACCGGCGTCGACGTGATGATGGGCATCGGAGGAACGAAGCAGGGGCTGATTTCGGCTGCGGCGCTCTCCTGCATCCGCGGTGGATTTCAGGCCCAGGTACTCCCGGGGGAATCCTTCGGCCTGGACAAACTGCCCCCGGATTACGAAAAGATATACTCTATTCAAGACTTGATCGGATCGTCCAATATCATGTTCGCCGCGACCGGCGTGTCACACAGTGATTTTCTCGATGGTGTGATATTCCGTCCGTCCGGAGCCGTTACAAACAGTGTTGTTTTCAGGGGCAAGTCGGGTACAGTCCGCTTTCTGAAAACGGAACATTTCTTCGACAAGATTCCAGATTACACATAATACCGTGCAGGATCTCTTCTCACAAAACCTCCCTTCGCCGCTTGCCGACCGCATGAGGCCCCGTACGTTCGACGGCTTCGTCGGACAGGAGCATATCGTCGGCCCTGGCACGGTTCTCAGGAACACAATCGAGCAGGGCAAGCTCGAATCCTCCCTGATATTCTGGGGGCCGCCGGGGTGCGGGAAAACATCCCTGGCGCATCTGATCGCTACCAAGGTAGAGGCTCATTTTATCTTTTTCAGCGCCGTGACCAGCGGTATCGCGGAGGTCAGGCGTATCGCCCAGGAAGCTGTTTCCCGCATCAATTTCGATGGTAAGCGAACGATACTCTTCGTCGACGAGATACATCGTTTCAACAAGGCGCAGCAGGATGCGTTCCTTCCCTACATAGAGAAGGGTACGATCGTCTTGATCGGCGCGACCACGGAAAATCCCAGCTTCGAAGTGATAGGGCCGCTTCTATCCAGATGCCGTGTTTTTGTGCTGAAGCCGCTCACGGAGAAGGATGTACTAAAGCTTCTGGGACGGGCGCTCGATGAGGAGGGTAGTGGCTTTGGCGCGATGAACATTGCCATAGACAGGGAGGATCTCTCCTATCTCGCGCACCTCTCCGCAGGGGACGCGAGGATCGCGCTCAACGCCCTCGAGATGGCGGTTCAGTCGATCGATAAGAATGCGGAGAAGATAGTACTGAAAAGAGAGCTGCTCGAGGAAGCGCTGCAGAAACGGAACCTCCTTTACGACAAGAAAGGGGAGAAGCATTTCAATATCATTTCAGCCCTGCACAAAAGCCTGCGGGGAGGCGATCCCGATGCCTCGCTCTACTGGCTGGCGCGGATGCTCGAGGCTGGGGAGGATCCGATGTATATCGCACGGCGGCTCGTCCGTTTCGCCTCGGAGGATATAGGTAACGCCGATCCCCAGGCGCTTCAGGTCGCGATCGATACGATGCAGGCGTTTCATTTCCTGGGTATTCCGGAAGGGAAACTGGCGCTCGCTCAGGCCGTCACCTATCTCGCAGTGGCTCCCAAGAGTAACGCCCTGTATATTGCCTATGGGGAAGCGGCGGGTGATGTGCATGAACATGGGTCTCTTCCAGTCCCCCTCTGGATAAGGAATGCCCCGACCGGCCTGATGAAACGCCTTGGCTACGGCGATGGTTACGAATACCCCCACGAGGACCCTGAAGCTGTTGTCGACCAGGAGTATTTTCCAGAAGAGCTGGAAGGCCGCCGGTACTATCGCCCGGTCGAACGCGGCTTCGAGCGTGAGATCATCAAGCGGATCGATTACTGGCGCAAGCTGCGCGAGAAGAGGTCGGACGGCGAATAATATCATAGGTAAAAAGCCTCATGTTCACCCCGCCATTTAGTTGTTGAAATTTTATATAATTTCTGCTAACATAACAAGTTGTAAATTATATCTCGGGAAGGACCAGCCCCGGGTGCAACCAACTTACGTTTCCCGAGGAGGGGCAATGAGTCGTAAGCTATTGGTATGGTGTCTCCTGATGGTGTTTTCGCTTCTACCGATCTCGGGTAAAGCCGATACGATCGTGCGTACGATGTCGGGTACGAGCAGCGGCGGAAACCTCGTGGCTCTCGAAGTCACGATCGATTTCACTCCGACAGGCGGAGATTTCCTCATGGGTACAGGAATGGCGTCAGTCTCCTTTACGCTTGAGAACACATCCGGTATCAATGTGTATACGGATTTCATCGAGCCGCCGCTAGGAAATGCGATCCTGACAGGCTTCATGTTCAATGTGACGCCTGAAGCGGTGATCACCGGGATGGATGTCTGGGTCCTGGCTGGATCATCGATCTACAGCAACGGTGCGAATATGGCGGGAGCGCCTTATCCGCGCGGGTGTACGACCCTCTCTGCCGACGAGCTCTATACGAGCTGGTACGAGCTGGAGGCCCAGGAGGCTGCCGGATTCTACGGTATCTTCACTTCATCTCTCGAGACACAGGAGGGTGTGAAGGGTGGAGTCCTGGATTCCGAAGTGCTCATCGACTGTGAGCTTCAGGGTGAAGTATTCTCGCCGATCTTCATCGTTGGCCCGATCAAGCATGTGATCACGCTCGAGTGCCTCGGAACGGATCTCGATACGGCTGAGGATTTCCTGACTCTCTGCTCGTTCGCGCCGGGTGTCATGCAGGTCTCGTCCGCCTTGGCCGCCAAGTTCCAGGGTGTAGACGGTGGGGGCGAGAACAGCTGCTTCGTCGCCGACGAGGGTTACTGCAACGTGATCGGCAGCGAGGAAAAGAGCTGGGGCTTTATCAAGAGCATGTATCGGAAGTAACTGTCAGTAATTGACTTGGGGAGTAAACACTCCGCTTTCAAGTAAATCACTCTATTGACAACAGTGGCGGAGTGTGTCATAATCATATATGTAATACAAAGAGATGCTAGGCCTTAGGTCTTAGTTTGAGCCCGCAACATTAGGAGAGACATCTTGAGTAAGGCGAAGGCCCGTTCTATATCCTATCTGTGCGTTCCCCTCTTGATAGTCGCGTTTTTCGCGGTGGATACGAATGCCCAGTGCTACGGTTCACTCATGCTCGCGCCCGATTTTTTCGGCAATGATTATATAGTAAGACTCTGTGTACATTTCGGGGATGTCAACACGCTGCCGTACGATGTCGCATGTGCCAGAGCGATAATGCCGGGAGAATCGCCCGTCGAATTTCCCGTCTACGCCTACAACCTGCATGATGGCATAGATTATCTGGAATTCTCCGTAGAGTCGAACGATTCGATCGCCCGATTCGTGCCGGAGGGTGATTTCATGATCCAGAGCAGTTCGACCGGGTACGGCGACGGAATCTACCGAATAGATCTGAAGCTTGATTCGAGTTGGCCGGTATGCGGCCCGACGTTAGTCGGTGTGGTCGAGGTTGTCCCCGTGCACGGATATGGATCGATCTGGGTCGATCTCGCGCCGAACAGGTCGACGGGCGAGATGATCGCCCGGGATCGTTACAATAACCGGCATTATCTTTTCTCTCCAAAGCACGGCGGATATGCCGGCTCCGACTACCTGTACAGATGCCAGGAACCGATCTGCGAGGAACCGAACGAGCACGCGACGAACGTCTATGCGATAACCGCCCCCGGTTGCTCGGTGAAGATCGGCTGGTTCACGGGCAGCGGCAACAGGACGATGGTCAGGTACAGCTTCGACCATTATCCGACCGGTTACGACGACGGGGAGCTTCTGAAGGAGGTTCCCAGCAGTCCCGGGATCGACCAGTTCACCTATCATTTGCCTGTTCCCCAGGGAGAATTGATATACTACAGTGTCTTCTCGCTGACACGGGATATAGGCGGTGCCATAGAGCTCGGTTCGTTCGTTGAATGCTCGTCCCTCGATACCGTTTACACATCCTGCGTGATCGCGACCAAGGAAGCCACCTGGGGTCAGATCAAAAACCTCTACAAGTAATTTCCTAGG
>DAOUUU010000082.1 GCA_030667985.1 Candidatus Krumholzibacteriota bacterium | reverse complement strand
TGCCGCCTGAGTCGTCGACTTGCCCGAGTTGGCTGGACCGGTGACCAGTATGAGACCGGCCCGGTTCGAGAGCATAGTCTTCAGGACATCGGGGAAGCCGAGACCGTCGAGTGTCGGGATATCGTTCGGGATGATCCGGAACGCTGCAGCAAGCCCGGGGTGTTTTTTGAAGACATTGATCCGGAAGCGGGCAAGCCCTTCGATCGTGTATGCGCAATCGAGCTCGCCAATCGTCTCGAGATGTTCGATCTGGGTATCGGTAAGGAGCTCATATATCAGTATCTGGAGCTCTTCCTGTGACAGAGCACGGTGCTCGGCTCGCTCGAGCATGCCGTTGATCCTCAGCATGGGCTCCGTTCCGGCGCCGAGATGCAGATCCGAAACGCCTTTTTCCTTCATCACCTTGAGAAATGCATCGATTTTCGGCATGGCAAGCCTCGCCCCTGATTTTTTTAAATGGTTCCAATCGCCTTGGAACTAATGACTTAATCCCGGCTGCCTTCGTCCGTTTACAGGTGTAAATACATAAACCACAAATACATAGAGCAAGTATTGTGCCCGGCAAACCGTGTGAAAGGTGCAATGATTCTCCGTTGTTGCTTGCCATTCCATGAGTAAATACCCCCGCTCGTACCGGGGCAGGAGTATCGACCGGAGTGTACCCATAGGGACAAGTGCGGAAGAATTCCAAATTGGGTATATGAGGTTAGTTTGTTGTAAACACAGCTGTTGGCGAATTATTTATGAATGGCACACCGATTGCCATTATGCATAGTCGTGCACACATAGCCCTTGGGCCAGTACATCGGGACAGTCAGGACACAACAACTTAAGGGGTGAGCAGAATGGATTTTCTGTACGATCTGTGGAACATAATCCTCGGTGCCGGCGGTAAGGTCAGGCACCAGCACAACTATCAGAACTCTTATAAGTGGGATCACTCTTACGATGGGCGGTATAAGCCCGATCATGAGGATGAAGATTATTAAACGGGCATTCTATAAGCAGGGCCCGCCAGGAAACAGCTGGCGGAGTAAAAGGTAGCCAGAGACAGGGTCAATCGCTTGATAGAATAGGAGACAGACATCATGAGAAGAAGCACAATTTCTGTTATCACGATCTGCCTGGCCATTGGTCTCATGGCCATGAGTCCGAGCATCGGATGGGCGCAGGATGCGACTATAAACGTTGCTCCGAATGTGCTCGTCATCAGTTCACAAGGGACTAAAGTAACGATCCACTCGAACATTCCGGCCGGTACCGTCAACGTATCTACACTCGAGCTAAGCATCGACGGTGCCGGTTCTTTAATCCCGATCGCGACCTTCGCCGATGCCAGGGGACAACTGGTGGCGAAGTTCGATATGGTGGAAGTGAAGGGATTCGTAACTGTTCCGAGTACTGTATTGACCCTTGCCGGAATCTACTTCGATGGCGGGAGCTTTTCCGCCTCCGATGTGATCGAGGTAAAGGAATAGCAGGCCCTGCAGTATATTGCGAAGGAGCCGCCTCGTCACTGGGGCGGCTCCTTTTTTTATAATGGAGCTGCATTGCAAGAGCGGTGGTATCCATCAACGGGGCCGCTTTTTTTGCCTGACTTACTCGCCCCATATCCGCGGCGATTTTCATTGGAAATGGATTAGTTAATAATTATTATTAATTAAGAGGTGATGGCCCTAACGGGAGTAATCTATCCCAATGGCAGGTGATGTAGCGATGAAGTCGACAATCTTATTAGTAATTGTGATGATAATAGGTGGATACGTTATTTTGTCCGCCATGGAGGGTGAAAAGGGTATGGACGAGAGTAGGGAGTACAGTATTGCGACCTTTGCCGGCGGTTGTTTCTGGTGCACCGAGGCCGATTTCGAGAAGGTCCCGGGTGTCGTTAAGGTGATATCGGGCTATACAGGAGGGCAAACGAAGAATCCGACCTATACCGAAGTATGCTCGGGAGGGACGGGCCATCTCGAGGCGGTCCAGGTATATTTCGATCCAGCAAGTGTTACATATGAAGAGTTGCTCGAGCACTTCTGGCGGCATGTCGATCCGACCGATCCGGGCGGGCAGTTCGTCGATCGGGGCGATCAGTATGTGAGCGCAATATTCTATCACGACGAGAGCCAGCGCAAGGCCGCCGAGCGGTCCAGGGAAGAGCTCGAAGCCGCCGGCACGTTCGCCCGGCCCGTCGTTGCCGAGATCAGGCCGGCAGCCCAGTTCTACGAGGCGGAGGAGTACCACCAGAACTACTCCAAGACCTGCCCGGTGCAGTACAAATCGTACCGGAGCGGCTCCGGCCGTGATCGGTTCATCGAGCAGGTTTGGAGTGATAAGGCTCAGGTACCGGGGAAGGATAGCGCAGCCGAAAAGGTGGAGAGTGGTGGAGCGGGGGCAAGCGCCCGGCGCTTCCAAAAACCCGACGATGATACCCTCAGGCGGACGCTGACGCCGCTCCAGTACCAGGTCACACAGCACAGCGCGACCGAATCTCCGTTCGAGAACGAGTTCTGGGGTGAGAAGGGCGAGGGGATCTATGTCGACATCGTGACGGGTGAGCCGTTGTTCAGTTCGCTCGACAAGTTCGACTCGGGCTGCGGATGGCCGAGCTTCACGAAGCCGCTGGATGGGGGGATCGTGACGGAGCTCGAGGATACGAGCCAATACATGATCCGCACAGAGGTGAGGAGCAAGGCGGGCGACTCGCACCTCGGCCATGTATTCGAGGATGGGCCCGCACCGACCGGCCTTCGCTACTGCATCAACTCGGCCTCGCTCAGGTTCATTCCGAAGGAGGATCTCGAGAGGGAGGGCTACGGCGAGTATCTGAAGCTCCTCGAGAAGTAGCAGGAGAGGTGGTCTCGAATTTCCCCGGGCCGCGCAACTCTCTGCTAGAAGTGGATAATTTCGAGGCCTTGTTTTTTCGCCTCAGCGGCCAGACGGGGATTTGGATTGGCGAGGGCCGGATGGCCGAAGAGCCCGAGAAACTCGAGATCGGTGAGATGATTGGCGTAGGCGAACGAGGCGGAAAGATCGTATAGGTCAAGGCTGTAATTACTTTGCACTATCTCAGCCTTCGCGCTTCCGTAGGGATAGATCCCTTCTATTTCCCCGGTATATTTCCCATCCGAGGTTGTTAGAATCGAGCCGTGAGAATGATCCGCCCCGAGGTGCTCGGTGAAGCGCTCGAGCAGCAAGTCGAGCGTTCCGGAAAGGAGAACGATCTCATCTCCCCGGCTCCTGTGCTCCTCGATCTTCTCTCGCGCTCTATCGGATATCCGGGGCGCTATTCCATCATGAAAGCACTCCTCCGCCAGGCCGGCCAAGCGGATCGAGCTCTTGCCCTTCAAGTAGGATTTATTGCCCTTGGTTGCCCTTATCCATCCTAGCGGAAGCCTCGCGAGGAGATGCATAAAGTATCGAGCCGCATCGGCGATGCGCAGCTCCCCTTTGCCTATGAGATATTTGATGAATATCCTCTCAGCCGAATTATCGGGCAGGATAGTTCCGTCTATGTCGAATGCGGCGATCGTCTTTTTCATCGGTTCCTAGTCCTCTTTGACTACGGCCTTGGGGTAGCGTTTCTCGAGCATGTAGTATCGTCCGTCCCACAAGACCGGGATGCCCCTTACTACACACATGACAAGTACGATGTAGGCTATGATCTGCCCGAGAAGGGCGAGGCTAGACATTATTCCATTGGGTATGATGATCGAGAACTCCGCTGTAGCGCCCCTCAAAGCGATCAGGCCGCCCAGATAACAGAAAATGACAGCCTTGCTCACGCCGTATATGCCTCGGCTGAAGCGGGAGCTGACCAGAAACCGGGTGAACCCGGAACGCATCATCGTCTTGTCGCCGAAGGCTGTCTTCCCCTCTGCGAGAGCGATGCTGCGGAGCGAGTCGGTCAGAAATCCGCGTGTGATGACGATTATAGGAATCCAGATCGTGACCATTCCTATCGAAGCGAAGTATATCCAGTAGACATTTTCCACAATGCGGTCGCCGGTGATGTCGAAGAGCGCTCCGAGATCAGAGGCGGTGTTGAGCTTTCGGGCGACGTAACCATCCAGTGCGTCCATGTAGATGATCAGGATTGTGAGGAGGAAAGCAGCGAGCTGCCCGTAGAATCCCGTTCCGAAGAGCAGGACTGCCACGAAGACGAATCCTATTCTGAGTAGTGTTATGATATTTGCGGTCATTAAAGAAAACCTCCTATATCGATCCAAAATTACTGCCGGAAGCGTGACTATATCAGTTTACCCAGGGCGTAGCCGAGGATGAGCCCGACGATGAAGGAGGTCACCAGGACCCTGGAGCCCAATACTTCTTTTGCGTACCCCCTTCTCAGGGAGAAGAAAGTCACGATATAGGCGATAGCATTGACTATGAAGATAAAGGGAAGCGAGATGATGTTGGCTATGGGTGCGCCGATTACCGGAATGACCGCGATATAGCCCACCAGCACGGAGAAAAGCTGGGTCACGTATCCGAAGAACAGAACGGTAAGGACCGTGATCTCCTTGTCGAGACCGTAGTGCTGCGCGACGACGATAAAGCCCAACAGGATCATCAGGCAGCAGCCGATATTCCAGTTCTTTCTGAAAATACCCCTCTCTTTTTCCACTCCATTTTCCGCCATCGCTTCGCTCCTGCCTTGTTAAGTTCTATTACTTGTATCGCTTCGAGCATACCGCTTTTGCGGTTCAAGTGTAACAAAAATAGGATATCGAAATGGTTCGAAATATATATTGCTTATGATAGCTCGGACAAGTAGGGTTGCCGTGTTATTAAAAAAGATCCGAACTACGATAGATCCTAAAATCCCAGGGAGGTATACATGAGACGATTCTCGAAGATCAGTTGCATCGTATTTGCCGTCATGGTGCTGTTTTCGGTTACTATCGCGGCACAAGAGGACGAGGTGGAGGATCTGGCGAAGCAGACCCAGAACCCGGTCGCCGCTCTAATCAGCGTTCCCTTTCAGTGTAACACCAATTTCGGGATCGGTCCGCACGACCGTATTCAGAACGTCCTCAATATCCAACCAGTCGTCCCGTTCGGCCTGACGGAGAATTGGAATCTGATCGCCAGGGTAATCGCGCCGGTGATCTACCAGCCCGATATCTTTGAGGAGAGCGGTGGGAGCAACTTCCTGGGCGATATCAACGCCACCGCCTTTTTCGCTCCCGCAGAATCGGGGAAGATCATATGGGGTGCCGGCCCCGTCATGCTTTTTCCGACCGCCTCGAAGGGGGAATACAGCTCGAAGAAGTGGGGGCTGGGTCCCTCGGCCGTCGTGCTGACGATGAAAGGCCCCTGGGTCGTCGGTGCTCTCGTCAACAACATCTGGTCCGTTGCCGGCGATGAGGACCGGGGCGACATCAACCAGATGTTGCTCCAGTACTTTATCAACTTCAATCTGCCCGATGGCTGGGTTATAACCACAGCGCCGATCATAACGGCGAACTGGGAAGCGGATTCGGATAACAAATGGACCGTGCCGTTCGGTGTCGGCGTCTCGAAGCTGTTAATGGTCGGTAAGCTTCCAGTTAATTGCGCCGTGCACTATTACAACAACGTCAAGAAGTCGGAGTACGGCGCCGATTGGACGCTGCGGACGCAGATACAGTTCCTCTTCCCGAAATAGATCCCGGATTCGCCGCTGTGGAGATCGAACACTAAAGGAAAAGAGCCGCCCTTTTGGGCGGCTCTCCTGTTTTCTGCTGAATCGCTCGATCCGGGCTCCGGATCTATTTCACCTCGGGACGCTTGGGGAAGCCCTCCATCATCAGGGTGACCGCCTCCTTCAGGCGCTCTTCCGATCTCTTCTCTTGTACGAGCTCCGGCGCGACCTCCGCCTGCGCGGCTGTGTACCAGACGGACTCACGGGTCTTGGCATCGAATACGAAGATGAACAGCGTACCCTCTTCCCACTCCCGGCGTTTTTTCTTGGTCTTCTCGGGGAGGTCGGCACGGTAGTCAGGCTCGTAGAATCCGCCGTAATTCTCCTCTATATATTCTTCGGTGATATCGTCGATGGCCATGTATATATTCACGAAGAGATCCGGGCTCTCGTCGGTTTTCCGATAGCCCTTCTTGAACAGTTCGCCAGATATCCCAGCTCGGAGGTTCGTGGTGAAGAAACTGTCATCGATCCTCCAATCTCCCGAATGCATGCCCGCACCGGGGAGCCATGTCCATGTGCTATAAGATGAAAAATCGGTATCCTCGTCGAACTGCGTCTCGACGACGATCGGCGAGTCGGCGATCTCCTCGCCAAGCTTGACCTTCTTGTAGCCTGAACAACTGACAAGTGAAAGAGCGAGAACTGCGATCAGAACGTAACGTACGGCGGTCATTCCCTCCACCTCCATGAAAGAATCGTATAGATCCGTCGAGCTTAATAATACGATTACTGTAAGGACTGTACTAATTTACGCGACGAGTGGTATCCGGTCAAGCGCCAATATCCTATGTCTTATAATTAGTATATCTTAGAGCAATGTATGCGATTGACGGTGCATATGGATTGAGATACTATACGGTCCATGTTTACTTGCTTTCCATCATGGCGATGGAATTCAGCTTCACAGCTCACCTGCTTTTAAGGGGTTATCAGACATGATGAAGATCCGTAGCGGAATATTCTTGGGTATTCTTGTATTTATCTCTGTAACCGGCTCATCCTCCATGGTTTACGCTCTTCCCGTTTCCTCCGACAGCACTGAGGCAAAGACCGAAGAGGGAAGCCGGATGAGAAACTGGGCTGTGATACCCGTGATCAACTACGATCGCTCCCTGGAGATGATCTTCGGCGGGCTGGCTATGAGGTTCTTCAGGTTCGATCCGCCTGAAACCGAAACTCCCCCATCTGCGGTAGGGGCGGGCGGTATCTATACGACCAACGAGACATGGGCCTGGTCTCTCTTTTCACGGCTGCATTTGAAGGAGGATAGATACCGTGTGACCGTTGCCGGTGGCGCGACTTCGGTAAACTTTCAATTCTATTTCGACCTGCTACCCGGATGGGAGCGATTCATAGACTACAATACCGCCGCACGTTTCGCCTATGTCAGCGGTCTTCGAGAGACGGTAGACAATTTCTACATTGGACTGCATTATATCTTTTTGAGTGTCAAGACGGAGTTTGATATCCCCATTTCCATCCCCGGAGCCGATGAGTACGATGATAATCACGGCGTGGGTCTCAAGACCGAGTACGACAGCAGGGATAACATCTACAATTCCAGGAAGGGTCTGCATGCGAGCTTCTCAACGGTCCATTACAGGGAATGGTTGGGCAGCGAGCAGGAGTACAATTCATTCAAATTTTTTCTCAATACGTATCATGAACTCTCCGAGAGCATGATCATGGCCGGGAGGTACTATTCGAGTGTAACAAATGGAGATGTACCCTTTTACGGCCAAAAGATAGTCGGAGGAACCGATATCAGAGGATACTCTGAAGGAAAGTACCGTGGAGATCAGGTCCACGCGCTGCAGGGGGAGTTACGCTGGAATTTCTACAAGAGATGGGGCATGGTCGCTTTCGCGGGAGCCGCCGTCGCGACAGACAGTGTGAATATGCTGCAGTTTCGTGATGTTCTCCCAGCTGGAGGAGTTGGGATCAGGTTCATTGCCGTTCCGGACGAAAAGATCAATGTCGGAATCGACGTGGCCGCGGGCGAGGGGGACTGGGGGCTCTACTTCAGGATCGGCGAGGCATTTTGATTGTACTGATAGTTGACTGCCGGTATGATATGTTCCGGTTGGATATCTTGATTATGAATTATATCCAGGCTCTTGATGTGTTTTAGAGGCTAAAGGAGATATGATGCAAAGTTCAGAAGGAAGAATGTCGTTCGGCCGATCACGTAGGGCTATACAGGTGGTTGCCGCTACTATTGTGCTCATGCTGCTCTCCTCGCTCTTCGGGTGCTCCTATTTTAAGGGGAACAGGAGGATGAATCTGACTCCATTCGCCGAGAACATGATCACTCTGGCCGCCGATGTACAGTACGGACTCGCTCAGAAACGACCGATATACATAAGGGAGTATCTCGATATCCCAGAGGCGAATACACTTCGCATCTATGGGAATAAGATTAAAAAGCTCGTCACGGGAGCTATAGCATATTCTATCGAGGTCGTCACTCTCTCCGAATCTCCGATGTCGGGAAAGAAAAAGTGCGAGGCGCTCGCCGACTACCTCGATGAGCTCTTATCCCCGGTGTTCGAAGCCCCTAGACCGGAGCTCCGTCTGACACGGGCCGATTTCGATACGATGATCACGGATGTCCGGGCCCAATCGGGATTGCTCGGCGCTCTGGGCGCGGCGCAGCCGCTGATCAGTGAGGTCGCGCGTGCTTCCGGTGAGCTCACCGATCAGACCAAGGATGTTCTCGATAACTTTATCATGGCAAGCCAGGCGAAGATGGATGAGGACAACCGGAAAGTATTAGAGACGGACAGAGGTCTGAGAGCATCTCAGCTGGAAACGGTTCAAGCCGTTGGATTGTTGAGGGCCTACAGGCTCGGTGATGAAAGCGCTATCGAGGCACTCGCCGCGACTGAGCCTCGGATCCGTGAGATGGTCAAGTCGGGCAGAAAGTTGACCGAGAAGGATCTCAGGGCCATAGAGGAGCAGTTGATCTTCAAGATGACTGCGATCAGCCGGGTACGCGACCAGCTCGCGCCCGACATCAAACACTACTGGGAGATGCAGCGTGAGCTGGACGAGTTGAATGCAGCGTACAACACCGCCCTCAGGAAGGCCAGGATCGCCGTTATTACATGGGATCGCGCGCACCAGCGACTCGCGGCCGGTATTACCGATCCCGCCCAGATCGATGTGATCGGTATTGCGAGGAAAGCGGCGAAGTCTGTGATCTAGCCGAGGGATCCAACGATTGTGCCCTAAACAGTAGGATAGCCGGCTGGAAGGCGATGCTTGCATAACCAGAATAGCAAACCCACACCCAAGATGTTCCGCGGCAAGCCGGTCGTGCGTATGCACGCGATGGCCAAGCCGATCGGCCCCGTCTGCAACCTCGACTGCGACTACTGTTACTACCTGAGCAAGGAGGAACTCCTCTCCACCGGCAGCAGCTGGCGCATGTCGGACGAGGTGCTCGAGAGATTCATCCAACAGTATATCGAGGGACAGAACTACAAGGAGGTCATCTTCTCCTGGCAGGGTGGAGAGCCGACGCTGCTAGGGCTCGACTTCTTCCGCAAGGTGATCGAGCTGGAGAAGAAGTACGCCCCGCCCTGGATGCGGTGCGAGAACGATCTCCAGACAAACGGCACGCTCCTCGACGACGAGTGGTGCGAGTTCCTGAAGGAGAACGATTTTCTAGTGGGACTAAGCATAGACGGTCCTCGCGAGCTCCACGATCATTACCGCAAGGACAAGAGTGGAGGCGGTTCGTTCGATAAGGTATTTAATGCCTCCAAGCTGCTCAGGAAGCACAGTGTCAAATTCGCCACCTTGAGCTGCGTGAGTCGCATCACCGGGCAGCATCCACTCGAAGTCTACCGGTTCCTGCGTGACGATGTGGGATCGAAGAGAATGCAGTTCATCCCGATCGTCGAGCCGAAAATATTCCGCGATACAGCTCCGCAGTATTGGCCCGATCATCTGATGCCGGAGATGAATGATCCGCGCGCACGGCCCGGGCATCCCGAGTCGGTCGCGGCGGACTGGTGCGTCGATCCGGAGGATTATGGGGATTTTCTCATCAAGATTTTCGACGAATGGATCACGGTCGACCTGGGCCGCATCTACGTTCACTTCTTCGACGCGGCCGTCGAGCAGTGGATGGGACGGATCTCGCCCCTCTGCGTCTTCGGGCCGATCTGCGGAAAGGGCGTAGTCATCGAGCATGACGGTGACGTTTACGCGTGCGACCACTACGTCTATCCGGAATACCGCCTCGGGAACATACTCGATGCTCCGATAGATAGTATGGTTCTCTCCAAGCGCCAGGAGCAGTTCGGGTACGCGAAGGATCTCACACTGCCCGGGCAGTGCCGCAGATGCAAATATCTATTCGCCTGCGCGGGCGAGTGTCCAAAGAACCGCTTCATACGGACTCCAGAGGGCGAGCCGGGGCTCAACTATCTCTGCTCGGGTCTCAAGCGCTATTTCGCGCACATCGATCCCTACATCCAGCGGATCGTGCGCGATATGGGCTACGAGCCGGTGGAGGAAGTGACACGCTGACGCTTATCATTTGAGATATTGGGTATGAACCGATAGAGAAAGCGACTCACCGACGATGAAGATAACAATCCGTGATATCGGCGATAATAGAAGGGAAGCCTGTGTCGAGGTGGAGTGGGAACGTGTGGAGGCGGACTACGAGGATATACTCGGCGAGTACATGAAACTGCCCGTTCCAGGCTTCAGGCCGGGTAAGGCCCCCAGGGCTCGGGTGGAGAGTCAGTTCAAACAGGAGATTCTAGACGATGTGGGGGTCCGCTGCGCGAGACGCTTCAGCCGACTGGCGATGGAGGACGAAGGAATCACGGCGACAGGTCCGATAGCCGTCACTGATCTCGTGATCGAACATGGTGAGCCGTTCCGGTTCACCGCCGAGTTCACCGAGCTGCCAGATTTCGATCTTCCCGATTACAGCGTGTTCGTCTTGACAGAAGAGTCCGACGATAGCATGCGTGACGAGATATCGGAGTGGCTGCTCGAGAAGACCACACTCGATGTCCCAGATGAGCTTGTCAGGCAGGAGCTCTCCTTCGACGGTATGGACGAGGTGCAGCCGGGGGGAGAAGAATGGACGGCAGCGCTAAAACGTGTGAAGCTGCTACTCATACTCGATCGAATTGCGAAGCGGGACGGTATCGAGGCCGATGACAAGGATGTGGAACAGCGGATCGATCAGATCGCATCGGCGCACGAGACGAAACCGCAACTGTTGAAACAACAGCTTCTTAGGAACGGCGGGATGTCTCGGTTGTCACGCTTTATACTCGCCGAGCGGACGCTGGATTATCTAATTGACATAAGCAGAAAGTAGAATTATACTCGCAGATACATTAATGTGGATTGCGGAACATCTTGTTGATATTTACAACCTATCCTTAGATAATTATTTGCGCCAGTCTCGAGAAGGGGGGACATAGTCTAGCCTTTTATTAACCAGTAAATTAGTAGGTTATTCTCTCGAAAGGAGAAAAGATGTCTAAATTACCGCC
>DAOUUU010000034.1 GCA_030667985.1 Candidatus Krumholzibacteriota bacterium | reverse complement strand
CGATCGATCCCGAGTCGATAGATGAGTACGAGGAGGCTGGAGGTTATCAGGCGCTTCGCAAGGCGCTCGAGGACATGACTCCAGATGTGATCATAGGAGAGATCAAGGAGTCGGGACTCAGGGGCAGAGGTGGAGCCGGGTTTCCGACAGGGTTGAAGTGGTCCTTCGCCGCCGCGAACGAGTCGGACAAAAAATATATAGTCTGCAACGCCGACGAGGGCGATCCGGGAGCCTTCATGGACCGCTCGGTCCTCGAGGGCGATCCCCATGCGGTGATCGAAGGAATGATAATATGTGGAAAGGCGATCGGCGCCGACTTCGGTTACATCTACTGCCGCGCGGAATACCCGATGGCGATCAGAAGGCTCACGATCGCAATCGATGCCGCCCGCGAGAAGGGTTTCCTGGGTAAAGACATCTTCGGCAGCGGATTTGGTTTCGATATAAAGATCAAGCAGGGCGCGGGAGCCTTCGTCTGCGGAGAAGAGACGGCTCTATTCGCGTCGATAGAGGGAAAACGGGGAATGCCCCGCATTCGCCCTCCGTTCCCGGCCGAGAAAGGGCTCTGGCAAAAGCCTACGAACAATAACAATGTCGAGACCTTCGCGAACATTCCATGGATCATCTCCAACGGGGCGGCGGCATACGCCAAGTACGGCACAGAGAAGAGCAAGGGCACGAAGGTCTTTGCCCTGGCCGGCAAGGTTGTGCACGGAGGGCTCGCCGAGGTACCGATGGGGACGACGATCAATGATCTCGTTTTCAAGATCGGCGGAGGCATCAAGCAGGGACGTGAGTTCAAGGCGGTGCAGATGGGAGGCCCATCGGGCGGATGCATCCCAGCCAAGCTTGGTGATACGCCGGTCGATTTCGAGTCGATCCCTGCAACAGGGGCCATCATGGGATCGGGTGGCATGGTCGTTATGGACGAGACGACCTGTATGGTCGAGATCGCGCGGTTTTTCCTCGACTTCACGCAGAAAGAGTCGTGCGGGAAGTGCACATTCTGCCGAATCGGCACACTGAGGATGCTGGAGATACTGACCAGGATCACGAATGGTGAGGGTGAGGAGGGGGATATAGAGAAACTGCAGGAACTCGGAGCCAGGATCATAGAAGCAAGTCTGTGCGGGCTGGGCCAGACGGCGCCGAATCCTGTGCTCACTACGATCAAGTACTACAGGGACGAGTACGAGGCGCACATCAAGGAAAAGCGCTGTCCGGCGGGAAGCTGCTCGCCGCTCGTCGATTTCTTTATAGATCCGGAGAAATGCACCGGCTGTACCCTATGCGCCAAGAACTGTCCGGTCGATTGCATCTCGGGCGAGCCGAAGAAAGTATACACGATCGACACCGAGAAATGCGTCAAGTGCAACAAGTGTGTTACGGTCTGCAACTTCGAAGCTGTATACAAGCGTTGAGGAGCGGCTCCATGAAGAAGGTCACGGTTACAATAAACGGCCGGAAGATCGAGTGCTCGCCAGATCAGACGATACTCGAAGTGGTGCACGAAAAGAAAATCGACACCATACCGACTCTCTGTTATTCACCCGAGCTCGAACCATATGGATCGTGCTTTCTCTGCGTAGTCGAGCTGAAGGGCCGTCCGAATCTGGTCCCCTCCTGCGCTACGCGTATCGCCGACGGGATGGAGATCGAGACGCGGAACGAGCGGGTCGTATTGTCGCGAAAGACGGCGCTCGAACTCCTGCTATCGAACCACTACGCGGACTGCATCTCTCCCTGCATGGAAGGGTGTCCGGCGAATGTCGACGTGCAGGGCTACATAGCCCTCTCCGCGATGGGCCGGTACAAGCAGGCTGTTGATCTGATACGGGAGACCAATCCGCTGCCCGCCATCTGCGGCCGGGTCTGCGTGAGAAAATGCGAGATGGTCTGCCGCCGGGAGGATGTCGACAGTCCCGTCGGTATAAACGCGATCAAAAGGTACGTGACAGACGCGCCGGGAATCTATGAAGGCGACCCCCTATGCGACGATTCAACAGGCAAGACTGTCGGAATCGTAGGGGCGGGACCGGCGGGTCTCACGGCGGCCTGGTTCCTCGGCCGCAAGGGGCACAAGCCGATCATGTATGAGGCGAAGGCGCGCTCTGGGGGCATGTTGAGGTACGGGATTCCGACCTACCGCCTGCCCGACGATGTGATCGACAGTGAGGTCGAATATATATGCCGCACGGGCGCCGAGATAAAGTACAACACCCGCGTGGGAACCGATATCTCCTTGGACGAGTTGATGGAAAAGCATGACGCCGTCTTTATCGGCGCGGGGGCCTGGACGGGTAAACCGATGCGGGTCGAGGGAGAATTCGAGACCGAGGGAATCGTATCCGGCGCGGATTTCCTGCCCGAGATGGCGGAGGATCCGAAACCGCTCACGGGGACTGTCGTCGTCGTTGGGGGCGGCAACACGGCAATGGATGTGGCCCGGACATCATGGCGTCTGGGCGCCGACAAGGTGATAGTGCTCTACAGGCGGACCAAGGCTGAGATGCCCGCCGATGAGATGGAAATTGAGGATTGTCTCGATGAAGGTATAGAGATCATGGAGCTGGCTGCTCCCGTGGGGATCGTCGCCGACAAGGGCAAGCTCAAGGCGCTTCGCTGCATACGCATGAAGCTCGGTGAGCCGGACGATTCCGGCCGCCGCCGGCCGGTTCCCCTCGAGGGATCCGAGTTCGATCTTCCTTGCCAGTTCGCCGTTTCGGCGATAGGCCAGAATGCGGTGCTCGACGGCCTCACGGAGACCGGCGGCGCAAAGCTCGGGCTCACTCGATGGAATACGGTCGAGGTCGACACCGGCGCCATGACGACCAATATCGAAGGGCTGTTCGCTGGAGGAGACGTGGCGGACGACGGCCCAACAGTCGTTATTGACGCGATCAGAGACGGTCAGCGCGCGGCAAAGGCGATTCACGCCTTTCTGGGCGGCGGGGAGATCCCACAGAAACCTTTCGTCGTCACGAAGAGCTTCTGGAGCAAGCCGGGAACGGCGGAACTCGGTGATGTAACAGAGAGCCCCAGGCACGAGGTCCATACGATAAGCGTGGATGGGCGGCGCGGCAATTTCGAGGAGGTCGCAACAGGTTTCGACTATGAAGACAACATTCACGAGTGCGCCCGCTGCCTCTCATGCGGCTGCATACGCTTTAACGACTGCGATCTGAGGCTCTATGCGGAGGAGTACGGCGTCGATATGGATCGCTTCAAGGGATACGCGCGCAAGCACAAGGTCGATGACCGCCATCCCTATCTCGTTTATGACCCAAACAAGTGTATCCTCTGCTCGCGGTGCATCAGAACCTGCGAGCGGGTATTGCCCATCTCGGCGCTCGGTCTCGTCGGTCGGGGTTTCAGTACCGAGATGCGCCCGGCGCTAAACGATCCACTCGTCGAGACCAGTTGTGTGAACTGTGGAAACTGTGTGGACGCTTGTCCCACAGGCGCTCTCTCCGTCAAGTACCCCTTCCCCGGACGGGCGTCGCTCGTAACTGACGATACACCCTCGCACTGCGCCTTCTGTTCGCTTTCCTGCGATATAACGGTAAAGCGGTTCGGAGGCGACAGGTATTTTATCAGCTCATCCGGAGAACCGGGAGCGTATCTCTGCAGGTATGGACGGCACGGGCACGAGCTTTTTGTTAAACAGCGCCGTATCGTCTCTGCCGAGATCAAGGAGAAGGCCGCCGGCAGAAAGGTCGCGATAGACGAAGCCTGGCGGGGAGTTGCGGAGGGCCTGGAGCGGATCGCCGAAAAGTACGGACCTGAAAAGATAGGCGTATTCGTCTCTCCGGAGCTCACGAACGAGGAGCTCTACCTCGCGTCCCGCATCGCGCGCGAGGGATTGGGAACGAACAACATCGGTTCGCTGTCGATTCTACAGGCCGGCAGGGAGGCGGGCGAGCTTGACGCGTCATTCGGATTCACCGCCTCGACCGCCGACAGATCATGTATCCGGGATGCCGATTTGATCGTCTGCAACAATACTTCGATGGAGACGGATCATTTGATACTCGCCGTTGAGGTGATCGATGCTGTCCGCAAGGGCGCAAAGCTGATCGTATCCAACTCGTCGCTCGATATGACGGATCAGTTGCTCTCGACCCTCGCTATGGATCCAATGCGCGGACGCGCGGCTCTGCTCTGGAACGGCATTATGCAGCTTCTCATCGACGACGGGTATTTCACCGCCGCGATGATCAAGAAGATCCCCGGGGCGAAGGAGTTCCTCGCCGGGCGGGATTTCGATCCCGAGAAGGTTTCGCCGCTCTCGGGAATCGAGAAAGAGATTATGAGTAATGCCGCCGATATCATCAGGCAGGCGAAGAGAATAGTATTCATACACAGTCCAGACAGATTCCAGGACCAGTCGCCTGGTGATCTTGGGACATTTGCAAATTTTGTGACGCTACTAAGGGGTTCTGGGATGGCCGCCGAGCTGCTGCTGCCCCGCAATATCGCGAACAGCGCTGGCCTGGAGGTCACAGGCGCCGATCCGGCCTATGCGCCGGGAAGAAAGGCAACGACCGGAAAGGTCAAGGGCGCGAAGAATCACACGGAGCTGCGCGAGCTGCTCGAAAAGGGTGAGATCAGGGGAGCGCTTGTAATCGGCGAGGATCCTCTCGCCTGGGACCGCACCGGTTCCTGGTTTCAGAATATTGAATTTCTAAGCGCGATAGATTGGACGGAAACCGAGACGACACGGTTCGCCGATATTGTACTTCCAGGCTCGACCTATCTCGAGACGAAAGGCACCCGCTGCAACTTCGAGGGCAGGCTCGTCAAGTACTCGAGAGCGGTCAGGCCGGCCGCCGGCTTATCGGGCTCCGAAGTGCTCCTCGGGCTCGCGCGCCAATTCAACATCGAGACAGGGGACGATACGACCGCCGAGCTGCATGAGATAATGGAGACCGCGCTCGGCGACCTGAAATCCTTCTATTGGAACAGAGGAGAGGAACGCGCTCACGATGGATCGATGCGGCTCGTTCCGGTCGAAGCCGGTGTGCAGACCAGTGCTATACCAGCGCCTCTAACGCACGGCGAACGGTACAAACGCGAGATCCGAGAAGTTGGCACGGACCGATTCCGTGTCAGGTTCTAACGGGCACGCCTTGATCATCTCTGGCCGAAAGATGTAATCGCATGCTGAAGCTCAAAGATCTCTATACATTTATGGGGAACAACTTCGATTACCTGCTCGTGATCAACGACGCGGAGAAAGTCATTTACACTAGCAAGCTGTTTGCCCGGGACGCGTCCCCGGACGGAGAATCGCTCAAAGGCAGGAAGATCAGCGATCTCATCAATCCGAGTTCACTCAACACCTTCAGGTCTGCAATGGCGCAGGCCCGCGCGGGAGGACGGGGAATCTCGGTGTTCACGCCGGCCGACGACGAGTCGATCTCTATTCCGCTCAAGACCGGCCATACTTGCCTCCTCAAGGGAGAGGCGTACATCTTTTTCAGCAACAAGCTCACCGAGCTCGGCAGCCGGAACGAATGGGAAAAGGAGGAGCGCGCCAAGGAGCTCTCCTGTCTCTACAACGTCGCCGAGTTCATCGAAGTCTCGGGATCGATCGACGAGTTCTTCACCAAGTTGCCGCACATTCTGAGCCGAGGGATGCTCTACGCGGAAGAGGCCGTTATCTACTCTGAATATCAGGGAGTCGAGTACGGACAGAAGCCCGCCGGCAATGAATTTATATCCGTGCAGCTCGTCGTAGGGAATGAGCGCAAGGGAGAGATCCGGGTCGGTTACCTCGACGACAAGCACGAACTGCTCCACGAGGAGCAGAAGATGCTGGACGAGGTCGGCAGGATGCTGCATCTCGCTCTCGAGCGGAAGGAATTCCGGGCGCGCCTTACCCTCAAGCAGGAAGAGGAGGCGGAATACAACGAGCGGCTCATCGAGCTCACCAAGGAGATCGAGACGCGCACGAAGGAACTCGAGGAACAAAAGAGCAACCTAGATATCGTGAACAGTTATCTCAATCGAGTAAAGGGGAATTGGGAGGAAACGAAGGGGCGCCTCGAGACGATGTTCAAAGCGATTCCCGATCAGGTCGTCCTCATCGACAAGAAACGCAAGGTCGTGATGACGAACCGCGAGGATGTGGAGCCCGGCGACTATTGCTATAGAAGCTTTTTCGGCCGGGAGAAGCCGTGCGAGGATTGCCGTCTCGCGCGTATTCTCCAGGACAAGACTCCCGTTACGCTCACGATGCGAAACGACGATAAATATCTCCAGGTCCATGCTCTTCCCGTTTTCAACCAGGATCACGAAGTGGACGGCATCCTCGAGTTCTACAGGGATATCACACTGGAGAAAACATACGACCAGCAACTTCTGCAGGCGGACAAGCTCGCCTCGCTCGGCCAGCTCGTAAGCGGCATAGGGCACGAGATTAACAATCCGAATCAGTTCATCCGCGGCAACGTCAAGATCATCAAGCAGTCCCTGGAGGATATACTTCCCATCATCGACGAGTATGCGGAAGCGCATCCCGATTTCCAGGTCGCCCGCCTCAAGTACGATTTCTTCAGAGAGCATATCATGACCCTGGTCGATGATATGGCGCACGGCTCAGAACGGATCAAGGGAATCGTGGAAGGTCTCAGAACCTTTGTCCGTAAGGACGATGGCCTGCTTGTCGATACGGTAGATATCAACACGCTGATTGAAGCGAGCACTCGCCTCGTGCACAAGGAGGTGCACAAGCGGGCAGAGATAGAGCTCGATCTCGCCGAAGACCTGCCGATATTCACCGGTAACGCGCAGAAGATCGAGCAGGTAATGATCAATCTCATAGTGAACGCTAGTGAGGCGATGCGAGAGGATGTAAAGGGACTCGTTACCGTCCGGACGCGTCTCGAAGGTGATGCGATCATCGTTGACGTGAAGGATAGCGGTGTCGGCATGAATCAGAAGACGATAAAGCAGATTTTCGATCCCTTCTTCACGACGAAACGTGCCAAGGGAGGAACCGGTCTCGGGCTCGCGATCGCCTACCGGATCATCGAGGAACATGGAGGAAATATCTCGGTTCGAAGCAAGACCGGCGCGGGTACTACGTTCACGATCAGGATACCGGTTGGCGGCCCGAATCAACCGGCGAAAGGAACAGAATGAAGAGGATACTGATCGTCGACGACGATGTCGCCGTCACCAATTATTTCAAGGTCTTTCTCATGCAAACGGGCCTCTTCGATTCGACCGTCGTGAACGATTCGCGTGAAGTGGAAGGGCTTCTCGAACGGGAGAACTTGGACTTGATATTGCTCGATATGGATATGCCCAATGTGAGCGGCATGGACATTCTGCGGGCGATGCGCGATAAGGGCGACGATACTCCCGTGGTCGTGCTGACAGGCGTGAGTGATGTAGATCTCGCGGTCAAGGCGATGAAGCTTGGAGCCTTCGATTATCTTATCAAGCCGATCGACGACGACAAGCTTCTCGAGGTCCTCGACAATGCTCTCGAGCACAGCGTTCTTCGCAGAACTATCAGCGATCTTCCGACGGAGCTTACGAAGAAAGACCTTGCCTACGCCTCGGCCTTCGAATATTTCCCGACACAGGACCAGAAGATGATCAGGCTGTTCCACCAGGCTGAAAATCTCGCTTCGAGCGACCTAAACATCTTCATATGGGGCGAAAGCGGGACGGGCAAGGAAGCGCTCGCCCGTGCGATTCATCAGGCGAGTCCGCGCCGCGACAAGCCGTTTGTCGCCCTCGAAGCGGACAGCCAGACCACGGAGAGTTTTCCCGCCTTCTTTTTCGGACAGGCGCGGGACTGGAGTGGTACCAGGAAGGAAACCCCAGGGCTCATAGATGAGGTGAACAAGGGCACGCTCTTTCTAAACAATGTCGATGCTTTGGCGCTGCCTGTGCAGGTCAGACTCAAACGCGTCATTCAGACGGGCGAGTACTACCGGGAGCACTCGACGAGGATCCGCAAGGTCGATGTGAGAATAATCGTATCATCTACAAAGGATCTCACGAAACCGGAATACGCGGATGATTTCAACCGCGATCTGCTCTACCACCTGATGGTCAACTCGATCGAGATACCGGCGCTAAGGGAACGTTCGGTCGATATTTCCCTCCTGGCGGAGTTTTTCATGAAGGAAGAGGCGGAGAAGGTTGGGAAGAAGATCACCGGTTTCGAGGAGGAGTTTCTCGAGTTGATCACCAACTACAGGTTCCCGGATAATGTGCAGGAGCTTCGCACCATAGTGGCGGGAGCCGTTGCGAACGCTCAGCACGAGACTATTAGCGCGAGCTCTCTTCCTCCCTATATACTCAAGAGAATCGAGCCGGAGAAGGATGCGGCCGCGTTCCAGCCTCGAAGGGTCGAAGAGGTTGTTCGAGAACATGTCGGCAAGACACTCGATCATTTCAGGGGTGACCGCGAACGTGCGGCCGAAGCGCTCGGGATCACCGCAAAAAAGCTAGATAAGTTACTGCAATAGCCATCCGCCCTTCCGGCCGTCTCCCACAGTGTTCAATCCTGTTTCACGCTCCCGGCTTATTGCAGCCTAACCTTCCTTTAGAAAATTATCGTCGTAGATCTTCTCGAGACGCACCTTGTGTCTTGTCTCCTCCTGCACGAGCGATTCGAAAAGGGAGATGATATCAGTCGATGCCGCCGTAGAGGCGAGGTGCCCGTATAGCTCGATGGAACCCCTCTCCGCCTGTATCGCAACCTGCAGGGCGTCCTGGTAATTCATCCCGGCCGAAGCCTTGACGTCGACGAAGTAGTCCGTGATCTTGAGATCTCTCACCTTCTCATCGATCTTGAGTTCCAGCTTTCCTTCCTTTGCATCGGTGATGAGGTCGCGGTGTTTCAGCTCCTCGACGGCGAATTCCCTGAAGACCTGCCGAATCGCGTCGTGCTCGAGCTTTTCCGACCACTCCGTGTAAAAGTCGTACGCCTCCTGCTCCTTAGCGATGGCGAAGTCTAGCGCCGCCGTGACCGATTCAAAATTCAGCATCTTTTCATCGCTCATGTTCCCCTCCTTTGAGTAGGTATTCATTGATTGTGAATTTCTCACACTACCAAGAAAAGCTCCACATTAATTACTTTGTCAACTTCGCCTTAACAAAGAGTTCGACCGGGTGGTTGAAGGCAACCATCGTCACGTCATGCTTCCAAATCGCCGTGTTGCCCTCCACATGCTGAGCGTTCGTCTCTACGATCTCGCCCGGCATCGTGACCATGAAGGAGATCGCCGTATGCCCGGCCAGGTAAGCGCCGGGCAGCTTCTCCTTGAGGAAATTGTCGAACTGTGTTTCATACTCGTCGTCGAAAGTACGTTTGACTACGGAGAGGATGTTACTCAGATCCTCATCGGGGTGGTTTTTCCTGATAATGTGCTCGATGTATACCGCGGCGGACGTCTCGTACATCTCATCGGATATTTGGTCCTCGGCGACTTCTTCCCCATACCAGGCGATCGATACTATGCCTGCGGTGAAGTACGCAAGCATATCGAGTTCCTGCTGCGAGAGAAACGGGTATTCCTGTGCCATGTTATTCCGGAAGAGGGCGATCGTCATATCGATGACGCTCTCCTTAAGCCTGTTCCAGGTGAGGGTCTCGCGGTACGTCAGGATGCCTCCGTCGATCCGTTCGACCTCGATCTCGTTGTAAAACGACACATCCGCGAGCGGTCCCTTCTCCAGTGTGCCTCTGATTTCGATATCTCCGCTCATCGCCTGCCAGGAGGAGATACGCTTGGCTTTGCTGTCAAGCGTGAAGATGTATTTATCCCTTTCTTCGCCCTCTTCGGTCTCTTTGAGCACGCGCTGCATCGACCACCCGCGCTTTTCGCTCAAACCGAAAAGAGAGCGGAACTCGTCGAGTCCGATCTCGAGATTGTCCTCGCCGATCGTCGGTGTGCTCAACTGCACCGTTCTCATCCCGGAGCCGTCCTCGTTCATAGTCACCTCGATCTTGTACTGCTTGCAACCCGCTGAGAGAAGGAGATTGACTGTGAGTACTAATGCCAAGAGCGCTTTCAGTGAATTCTTCATGATCTTGCTCCTTTGTTCTGTATAACGTGGGTTTTTCATATTCCCCTCAAGGTGACGATTCGTTCGCGAGGGATCAATTCATCCGGATCGATGCCGAGTAGTTCGATGAGCATGATCGCCTCGCGGGCCTCGAGGCCGTTCGAGTAGTCTACACTGCGAAGTTGCGCGCTGTAGGGCGAGAAGGAGGATTTACCTCTCCAGCCGACAAGAGCGTCAACCTCGTGGGCATTCAGGAGCTTCGTGTCGGGCGGCAGCTGCTCTAGCAGAGCAATGAGCTCGCCGACGCTGTACGCGTCTCGATCCTGCATGAATTTTCTGCGCACGAGACTTCGGAAACGCTCCGAAGCGAGCAGCCCCGGGGTATCATCACGCCCAATCTGGAGTGCGGTGATCGTCTCGTCGCGGCGCTCGAGCTCGGCCGCCATCCGCTTCTCAACGCCCCTGAGGTGCCGCAGCTCTCCTAGCATGAAGCCTAGCGCGAAGACGAGCACGACAACGGCCGCGGCAAGAGTGGGAACGAGGATCCTGAAGAGCGAGATTCGTCGCGAGCCGGGCAATGCGCCCCTGTCGATCGTTTTTGCTGCGACGCGAGACCACATCGTATCGGTCATCTCCCGCGGCACCGCCGCCTCGAGCTCTTCGTTCGATGGTCCCATGAGATGCAGGTAGGCATCGAGTATAGTGGCGCAATCGGGGCAGGCGGCGGCATGGCCTTCGAGCTTTTTCTGATCATCACCGGTTGGCGGCTTGCCGCCGAGAAGGTCGAGCCGATCCTGAAATGCCTCACATTCATTATGGTTGATCATGTTATGTCCTCCATCTTCCTGAGCATACCGGCCAGTTTCTTTCTCGCATGATGCAGTGTCGTGCGGAGGGTAGCCGGATTCATTCCGAGGGTCCCGGCCGCCTCCGCCTGGCCGTTGTGTTCTATGTCGACGAGTGAAAATACGGTTCTTTCCCGCTCCGAGAGTCTGTCCATCGATCTATGGAGCAGCTGCATGAACTCGGCGCGCTCCAAGCGGTGAGAAGGATTCGCGCCGCGGTCGGTTCCCTGGTCGGAGCTTTCGGGCAATTCGATGCCGGCCACCTCGAACCGCACCGGGGCGCTGCGCAGGTGATTCAGACATCCGTTCCGGTGAACCGTGAGGAACCAGTTTCTAAAGGGTCTGTCCGGATCGTAGCGATCTATCCGTTCATATACCCTGACCCAGGTTTCCTGTGTCAGGTCGCGAGCAGTCTCCCAGTCCTTTGTGTATCTGTATGCCATTGCGATCAGTGACCGGGTGAGGGATTCGACGAGAAAACGGTAGCTCTCGATATCTCCGTCACGGAATGCCCGCGCGAGCCTGTTTACCACGCCGTCGCTCATCCGGTGAGATCCTTTCTTTTCTGTGTGCGCTCGATGTCTATTTTCATATCTGTATAGTCTACACGGCCCGATGACGATTTGTTTATAGAAATCCGCGCACTTTCCATACAGGCGTATGATCAAGGGAGTTATTGCCGGGGCTGCTTGTTCGACAACGGCTTACCAGGAACAGTAGAATCCTGGATTCGTGTGTCCGGTACGGTTCGAAAGATCGAGGTTGTCGAAGGCGCCGAGCTCATCGTCCTCGCCGAGCGCGGCACAGCCGGCCTGGTATAGGAGCATGCATGTCGGTGGCACGCCCTCTATGGGCGACCAGGTGAGGATCTGCGTTCAGAGTCCAATTGAGTGATATGCTGTCTATTGGCGGTGATCGTTCAGATTAGCCTACCGTCGATTATAGGGTGGCTGTATAATAAGTCAATCGAGAAGGCAGAAAACACAATGAAACCAGATGGTAACGACATTCATAGTGAGCCCTGGAAAGATGAGGCTCTCTTCTGTCACGATCTCCCTACCGAGCCTGTGCAGGATGTAGGTCTCGTTCTCGTAACAGGAGCGACCGGATATATAGGAGGCCGGCTCGTCCCGGAGCTCCTGGCGCGCGGGTACCGGGTAAGGGTAATGGTCCGCCAGGAACACCCGGTCCACAGGCAATTATGGCCCGGAGCGGAGATAGTTATCGCCGACGCGCTCGCGATCGAGAGCCTCGAGGCGGCACTGGAGGGAGTGTCTGTGGCCTACTACCTGATCCACTCGATGCTGCTCGGACGCAAAGAATTTGTGCGGGCGGACCGGCAGGCCGCCTCGAACTTCCAGCGTGTCGCGGAGGAAAAGGGCGTCAGGAGGATCATCTATCTGGGGGGGTTGGGGGACATACGTGGAACGCTCAGCCATCATCTAAGGAGCAGAACAGAGGTCGCCAGTGAATTGGGCGGGGGGTCCGTGCCGGTCACCATCCTGCGTGCGGCGATAATCATAGGTTCGGGCAGTGCTTCATACGAAATCCTGAAGGACCTCGTCGGCAAGGTTCCCATAATGCCTGTGCCGTCCTTCGGCAGGACGAGGTGTCAGCCGATCGCGGTAAGGGATGTGATCAAGTACCTGGTTGGTGTTCTCGAGACACCCGAAACGAACGGAAAGACCTTCGATATCGGAGGCGATGATATCCTTACATACGAGGAGATGGCGAAGATCATGGGGGAGGTGCTTCGGAAAAGACGTTTCTTCTTTCCGGTCTATTTCGGCAATCTCGATTTCTATTCGTACCTCGCGAGTCTGCTTACACCTGTGCCGGCGCCGATCACGAGGTGCCTGATGGAGGGTATCCGGAACGAGGTCATTTGCCTCGACAATTCGATCAAGTTACACATTCCTTTAAATGCGATCAGTTTCAGAACGGCGATCGTCAGGGCTTTCAACCGCGAGGAGCAGGACCGCGTACGCACGCGATGGTCTGACGCTTACCCGCCGGCCCATAAGTTGGCGATGAAGCTTCACGAGCTCGAGGAGGGCCCGAATTATTCGGCGCGGTATTCCATCGATACGGGAAAGGATATCTCGAAGCTGTTCCGTTCTATATGCAGGATCGGTGGTAATGAGGGGTGGTTTCATCAAAACTGGATGTGGCGTCTCAGAGGGACCATGGACCGCGTATTGTGGGGAGTTGGTTCGGCGCGCGGACGGCGGCAGAGCGGGGGACTGGAAGAGAACGACGTGATCGACTTCTGGCGCGTAGAGAACCTGCAGCGCGACAGGCGTCTCCTGCTCAGGTCGGAGCTCAGGCTGCCTGGAAAGGCCTGGCTAGAATTCACCATCGAACCGGCGGGGCAGCGGCACAGACTATCCATAACGGCTCATTATTATACAAAGAGAAGACTCGGAAGGCTCTACTGGTATATCTTCCTGCCCTTTCATGACAATATCTTCAAGGGACTGCTCAAACAGATCGAGGAGCGGAGCTAGGCGCCGAGGGGCTCGGGACCACCGCGCAGCAGCACGCGTGAGGCTTATCACGATACATGATGGACATAAAAAAGGCCCGAGCGCGTCGATACGACCGGGCCAAAAACGCGGTGCACGATTACAGTGCCGTTAGCCTAGGTTTTCCCAGAGGATCTTCACCTGCTCCTTCGTCAGCTTGACCTCGTTGCCGTCATCGTCGCGGATGGTGATGTTCTCTTCCTCGATGAAAGCCTCGGGACAACACTTGTCGCCGCTGCAGAGGGTTATTTTCTTCATCTGCTCTACACCTCCTCGAAATGATTGCCGATCGTGACCGGGATGATGTTTATGAACTGCGCTTCTATAGGAATGTACCCAAATCATCGATAGGGGTCAAACATTAATACACTGAAAAGGTCAGAAATACGCGCGGTATGGAGCCGGGCGATGGATGTGACCGGGAGTCGCTTCTATGTAGCGATGTTATGAGCTTGGACCGCGGTCAGGGCTCCAGCAGTATCTTGGATGCTTTGTCCTGCTTCTTGTCGAATATCCTGTAAGCGTGCACCCCTTCGCTCATGGGCATGCGGTGCGAGACGATCGAGGTGATATCGTAGGTCTTCTTCTGAACCAGGGGAATCAGCCGCTCCATGTAGTGCCGCGCTGGGCATCTTCCTATACGGAATGTGATATTCCTGTCGTATCCCTCGCCGAGAGAGAAGGAGTAGGATTCTTTCGAATGAACACCGACGGTCGAGATTACGCCTCCTGGCCGGACCAGAACGAAGGCCAGGCGGGCCGCCTCCTCGCTTCCGACTACCTCGAAGACCGCGTCGGCGCCCCGTCCGTCCGTCGCTTCCCTGATGACTTCGGCCGGATCCGACCTGGAAAGATCGATCGGCGTCGCTCCGAACGCGGCGGCTAGCTCGAGCCTGTAGGGCACGCGGTCTATCGAATAGAGATTCTTCGCCCCGTGCGCGATCGCTCCGACGGCGGCCATGAGCCCGACGGGGCCGCAGCCGAGGACCGCGTAGGTCCCGGACGGCTCTATCCCAGCCATATCGGCGCAGAAATAACCGGTAGGGAAGATATCGCATAGAAAGAGCGCCTCTTCATCCGAGATGCCCTCGGGGATCCGCATCAGTGTGGAATCGGCCATAGGAATGCGTACGAGCTCGGCCTGACCGCCGTGCAGCCCATTTCCATCCTGGATCCAGCCGAAGAGCTGGCCCCGTACGCACCGGCATGTTAGCCCGATACGGCAATAGAAGCACTCGCCGCAGTTTGTCGTGAAGGGGCACATGACGCGGTCGCCCTTCTCGAACGAGCGTACGGCTTTTCCAGTCTCCACTATCTCGCCTATGAACTCGTGACCCATGGCGGTGCCGTGGTCCAGGCCCTTTTCCCTCTCGTGATAGACGTGGAGATCGGAACCGCAGACCGTCGTGAGTATCACCCTGAGGATTACATCGTCAGGTGATTCTATCTGCGGATCGTCGATAGATTCGTATTCGATTTTCTCTTTTCCGTGAAATGTCAGCGCTTGCATGCGGGTCCTTCCTCTCCTGTTTCGATCCATTATGAATGAAAGAAGTCTTTTTAACAATTGAGTTTTACACTTCAATTCATTTGAATGCTCGTAACTGCGCATTGTACCGATCGTTCGAGGCTGTGCAACAGGTGATGTGCTTGACAAGGCGAACATTCTCATTCTACTCTTCCCGCATAGGGCTATTTACTGTGCAGAATAGCGAATCGAACTTGTTTACAAACATGGGTTACCACTTCTTTTTCTGAAGGAGGAAGGGGATTATGAGACGAAGTGGATCAGTCTTGGGTCTGATGTGCCTGTGTATATTCCTTCTCGGCATTAGTCTCGTACACGGGCAATCCGCCGGGCCCATCGTGGCCTGGGGATCCAACTACTGGGGCCAGTGCGACGTCTCCTCGCCGCTCGATAGCTTCGTGACGGTCGCCGGGGGCAATTCGCACAGTCTGGGCCTTAAGTCCGACGGGACGATCGTGGCCTGGGGACATAACGAGCTTGACCAGTGCGACGTCCCTGCGCCGAACGAGGGCTTTGTGGCGGTTGCCGGGGGCAATTCGCACAGTCTGGGCCTTAAGTCCGATGGGACGATCGTGGCCTGGGGGTGGAACGGCTATGGCCAGTGCGACGTCCCTGCACCTAATGAGGGCTTTGTGGCGGTTGCCGGGGGCATGTATCACAGCATGGGCCTTAAGTCCGATGGGACGATTGTGGTCTGGGGATGGAACGATTATGGCCAGTGCGACGTTCCCGCGCCGAACGAAGACTTCGTGGCGGTTGCCGGGAGCTCGTATCACAGCCTGGGTCTTAAATCCGACGGGGCGATCGTGGCCTGGGGACGGAACGATTATGGCCAGTGCGATGTTCCCGCGCCGAACGAGGGTTTTGTGGCAGTTGCCGGGGGCTCGAATCACAGTCTGGGCCTTAAGTCCGACGGGGTGATCGTGGCCTGGGGACGGAACGACTATGGTCAGTGCGATGCCCCCGCGCCGAGCGAGGGCTTTGTGGCAGTTGCCGGGGGCTCGAATCACAGTCTGGGCCTTAAGTCCGACGGGGCGATCGTGGCCTGGGGAATGAACGATTATGGCCAGTGCGACGTCCCCGCGCCGAACGAGAGCTTCATGGCGGTCGCCGGGGGCTATTGGCACAGCCTGGGCCTTAAGTCAGACGGCTCGATCGTGGCCTGGGGACGCAACAACTCTGGCCAGTGCACCGTTCCCGAACCGAACGAAGGCTTTGTGACGGTCGACACGGGCGATTCTCACAGTCTGGGTCTTAAGTCCGACGGGACGATCGTGGCCTGGGGGTTGAATTTATTTGGCGAGTGCGTCGTGCCTGCGCCGAATGAGGGCTTTGTGGCGGTCGCCGGGGGCGGGAGTTACAGTCTGGGTCTTAAGTCCGACGGGACGATCGTGGCCTGGGGGGCCAACGGCTATGGCGAGTGCGACGTCCCCGCACCGAACGAGAACTTTGTGGCTGTCGCTGCGGGCTATGGTCACAGCTTGGGCCTTAAGTCCGACGGGACGATTGTGGCCTGGGGGTTGAACGACTATGGCGAGTCCAATGTCCCCGCGCCGAACGAAGACTTCGTGGCTGTCGCCGGGGGCGGGAATCACAGCCTGGGTCTTAAGCTAGATGGGACGATTGTGGCCTGGGGGTTGAACGACTATGGCGAGTCCAATGTCCCCGCGCCGAATGAGGGCTTTGTGGCAGTCGCCGGAGGCGCGAATCACAGTCTGGGCCTAAAATCCGGATATCCTGTCGCCGTTGCATTCAGTAGTATCACTGCTGATTCAAGAGAAGGCGCAATCGTGCTCTATTGGGAGACTGCAGCGGATGAGGCATTAAGCGGATTTTGGCTCTATCGCGCCCTGAGCCCGGGAGATTTCTTGTGCATCACAGATAACCCTCTTTCGCCGCATGCGAGAACTTACGAAGATAGAGCGATTGAGCCGGGGAAGGAGTATCGTTACCTGGTAGTGGCCCTGACGCTGGCTGGTCGTGAGATCTTCTCTCCCGAGGTGATAGCCTTTAGCATCGCTCCACCACTTGCGCTTGATCAGAATGTCCCCAATCCTTTCAATCCTCTAACAACAATCAGATTTTCCCTGCCAAATTCAGAACAGGTAAGGATTGATATTTACGATCTTGCGGGGCGTCTGGTGCGGAGGCTCGTTGATAAGCCCATTAAGGCAGGCCGGCATCAGTTCGAGTGGAACGGTAGGGACGATAGGGGGCGAACGGTCGCTTCGGGTGTGTATTTTTACCGGTTGACTGCGGGCAAGCAAACCTTTGCGAAAAAGATGATACTCATACGTTGATATGGATCCGGCTGGTGTCAGGGGATTCTCCTATAGCGATTTGACATTACAGTACACAAGAGACTGGCGGTGGCCTTTGGCCCCTGCGCCTTTTATTTATGTATTTTGCCTGTCAATATCCCGAGTTGACAAACAGCCATGTTTTGGTGTATAATCGCAAATGATTAAAGCGGTTAAGAGAAGAAGTGCAGGGGTAGTCCTTCTACATTATAACTCTTTATGAAAGCGGGGGGTAATGCGCAGGCGATTGATACCTGTTCTGGTCATATTCACAATCGTGCTCATTTCGGTCTCTTCATTTGCCTCATCCCGATGGGTGCAGATAGGAACTTCGGGTCCCCGAAAACCCGAAGCGACCGTTCTGAAGTCGGATGCGACAGAGACGATCATACGCTTCGATATACACGGATTCTGGACGAGGGAGATCTCTGAGAGCGGAGAGACGTTCAACGAGCTCAGGTTCCCCGGGTACGCGACGACGATGGAGATCGGAAGGCCGGAGCTTCCGTGCATCGCCGATCTAGTCGCGATACCGGACAGGGCTGGCGTGAGTGTCAGTGTCGTTGAGTTCGAAGAGGTCGTCCTCCCGGATTACCGGGTTTATCCCTTCCAGAAACCGCTCTTCGAAGGCGAGAAGAGGGTACAATTCGATATCGATCGCGCGTTCTACAGTACCGCTGCACTATATCCGCAGGAACCCGCGTTAGTCGGAGAACCGGGTGTCTGGCGGGACCTTCGTGTCACTAGGCTTCAGGTCAACCCGATCAGGTACAATCCGGCGACCGGCGAGATCAGGATCTATTCGAGTATCACGATCAGGCTCGCGTACGACGATGTGGGCACGCGGAACATCAAGGAAGGTCGCGATCGGCCGGTTCTCGATACCTACGACCGGATGTACAAGAGATCCGTGCTCAACTACGACCAGCTAGGCCTAGATGTGCGGGACGAGGATGTACGCTCGCTCACAGAAGGGGAGTATGACTATCTCTTCATCGTGGCCGACGGTTACGCGAGCAATATCGCGCCGCTCGTGACTCACAAGGAATCGCTCGGAATGCAGACGAAGGTAACGCTCATCTCTGAGATCGCCGGCGGTGGGTCAAGCCCGGAAGCTGTACGAGATTACATTCAGAACGAGTATGATACCGCCAACATCAGGTATGTCCTTATAGTCGGTGACGAGGACGATATGCCGGGCTATATCGGATACGGATTCTTCAGCGATTACTACTATACGCTGATCGACGGCACCGATGACTACGCCGACATCGGCATAGGGCGTTTTTCCGTAACGAATGCGTCCGAAGTCGACAACTTCGTGAATAAGAGCATCAACTATGAAGCCGACCCGCCGGCCGGCGAATGGCTGGGGAAGTCGCTCCTAATCGCTAACTGGGAGCTGGCTCCGGACAAATACCAGGAGTGCAAGGAGCAGGTGCGGCTGGCGGAGGATACTCCATCCGGCAACTACAATATTTTTTATCCCGACTTCGATCTGGCGTACGGGGCGAGTTACATTAAAGGTGGTAACGAAGCCTCCGACCAGGATGTTATAGACTATATCAACGCGGGGACAAGACTCGTTAACTATCGCGGCCACGGGAGCCAGACTTCATGGACCAACTGGAATGTCCATAACGATTACTTCACATCCACCGACGTTGCCCAGCTCGCAGCGGGTGATATGTCGCCGGTTGTTTTCAGTATCGCCTGTCTGAACAACGATTTACTCTATAACAATGAATGCTTCGGCGAGATCTTCACCAGGGGCGCCGAGGGCGCCGTCGCCTTTCTGGGCGCTTCCGACCCTTCGTACACGTTGACGAACCACACCTATGACAAACAGCTCTACTCGCTTATATACGACGAGGGGATCGTTACCATCAGCGATGCGTCTAACGAGGCATCGGTCAGGGCCATCACACTGCACGGTTCGTACGGTCTGATAAACGCGCGGATGTATCTCTGGCTCGGCGAGCCCTCGCTCACGATCATAAGCGACATCGATCCGCCTCCGCCCCCGCCGGAGCTCGTATCGCCAGACGAGGGCGCCTATTTCGACGAAGGATCCCAGGTACCGCTCGATTGGAGCGATGTCACCGAGGCTGTTTTCTATCACGTTCAAGTGGATAACGACATAAATTTTTCGTCGCCGGTTAGTGATATGGACTCGCTCTTCGTCTCCGAATGGACAACGCAGCCGCTCAGCAACGCTATCTACTACTGGAGGGCCCGGGTAAATAACGGCACGACATACAGCAGATGGTCCGATGTGCGCTCCTTCTCGGTGGGTCTCATAGTGACGGTGCCTACGCTCCTGTCTCCGTCCGACGGAGCGCGCGTGAAGATTGCCCCCGACTTTACACTGGAGTGGTACAGGGTCGCCGGCGCGCCCGGGTATGTTGCTCAGGTCACTAAGGATCCGAGTTTCGTGAATCCGACGGAGATCACGGCTTTCCTCTGCACCAACGGCACCTGCCTCTGCTATGTATCCCCGCCGCCAACAAACGGCACCTGGTACTGGAGAGTACGTGTCGATATCGACGGATGGCCCTGGTCGGATGTATGGACTTTCGATGCAAGGGGCAGGATCGTGCCCTCATGCCCGGTGCTCTACAGCTTTGACGGCGGAACATTCCATATGGAAAACACACTGCTCACAGCCTGTGAGCGCTCCGGTTACACTTTGGCGGTGACCGATTACTATCTGGTCGGAGGCCCGGTCGCTGAAGCTGGCGGCAAGGCTGTCTTCCAACTCAGGGAGATGGAGGACGAGATCACCTACTTGGAGGGTGTAGAGCTTATCACCGTCGATCATGATCCCAGTACGAGGGTCGGCTGCACGGTGGACGGGCGGGTCTTCACATACGAGAAACCGGCCCAGCCGCTAACGGCCATGGATCACGAGGGCAGGGACTTGCGTAACGTGCTATTGTCGAAGGACAGTGAAGCCTACGAGGCGACCGGCCCTGGATATATCGAGCTCAATTTCCGTACCCTGGGCGATGATATGGGTCTGATAGTCGATGCTCCGGACAAGAAGCCGTGTCTTCTCGATCCCGACATTGTCTCGGACAAGGGCGTCTCTTTCG
>DAOUUU010000015.1 GCA_030667985.1 Candidatus Krumholzibacteriota bacterium | reverse complement strand
CGTTTTCGAGCTTCGAGATCCAGATCCACCTCAATCCTCCGGGCGAATTCGATAGATTATCTCGCTGCTGGAATGATCCTTTGGGTCGCCGACGATCACGGTCTCGCACCCGACCGAACGTGCAGTTTCGAGCTCGGGAACCGTTTCGACCTTATAGTCTGTCCCCTTTGCATGGAAATCGGGCCGAAGGATCCTGATAATGCCATCGACGGTTCCCTCGCCAAAGAGGAGGACGTAATCGACGACATCCAGCGCGAGCAGGATCTCGGCCCTTTCCGATTCGCAGAAGATCGGCCTGTCCTCTCCCTTCAACCTCCTCGCCGAGATATCGTCGTTCAGGGCGACGACGAGTATACCTCCGAGAGAGGCCGCCGCTTTCAGATACCGGATGTGCCCGACATGCATAACATCAAAACAGCCGTTTGCGAGAACGATCGGTCCTGACTCACCGCGCCTCTTCTCAAGGACTGCGGACAATGAGTTTATTTCACTGAAATACCTGTCATCGGCAGTGCTCATACCCTCCCTCTTCTCTACTCTCTCATACCCTCCTCGAACGCTCTCTCCATCTCATCATAGAGTTACTTTCACACATTCTCAAATCTATTGTTATTCGATCTGATCGATTACATCGAGGAGCTCCGGCACGGACGCTACGGCTGTTCCACGCTTCATCACGACTATCGATGCGGCAGCGTTGGCGAGATGCATCGCCGTCTCCATAGTTCCCCCTGCCGCGAGCGTCAGGGCCACGACCGAGACAACGGTGTCGCCCGCCCCCGTGACATCGGTCGCCTCGGAGCTTCCGATCACGCCGATCGATCTTGTTTTTCTCCGCTTCTCGAACAGAGACATACCGAACTTGCCCCTGGTCACGAGGAGAGAACACGACAAAAGCCTCTTAAGAAGCTTTCGCCCTATTCGTTCGAGTTCGTCACCCTCGACAGGCGGCACTCCCGCCGCCGCCGCGGCCTCTACCTCGTTGGGTGTCGCCGCTGTCACTCCCCTGAAGGATGTTAGGTTGAAACGTGAATCCGCTATGACCGGCACTCCTGCATCCCTGCACGATCTTATCGCATGTTCGATGATCCTCCCGGTGAACAGGCCCTGGCCGTAATCACTGAGTATCACAGCTCCAGCCGACGGCAATTCCCGTTCGAAGTTCAAAATGATCCGCTTCTCCTGGTCTCCACTTATCGGCCGGTGCTGCTCCTTGTCTATCCGCACCATCTGTTGACGCTGGGCGTGATGATCTCCCGCCATGATCCGGATCTTGTTCGTCGTCGGCCTTTCTTCGAAAATGTGCAGCCCGTCGGCTTTCGTACCATCATCACTCAATATGTTCAGCAGAGTCCTTCCTGCCTCGTCTCCACCCACGAATCCTACGGGAACGGCGGAACCGCCCAGTGAGGAAATGTTACGGACAGTATTCGCGGCTCCACCCGGTACATACTCGCTGCTGTTGTAGCGGACGATTACAACCGGCGCCTCTCTGGAAACCCGATCGGTGACTCCGTATATGAATTCGTCGAGGATCATATCTCCCAGGACCACCACACTCTTCCCCCGCCAGTTTTCAATGACGGATCTCATTTCGAGTCTGATCTTATCAAGCATCTTCACTGAATTCCTCCCTCAACAAACAATGTGCCGTATCAAAGACCAGTTCCGGATCTATATCGAGCATGCAGCGGGCCTCTCCCAGGGGGCACTCCCGCTCGAAGCAGGGCGAACAATCCAGCCCGGCCCTGACGATTGCGGTCGATATGCCCTTTGGCGCAGTCCATTCGGGGCTGGTCGAACCGAAGATGGTCACGGTCGGCCTTCCCATTGCGGCCGACAGGTGAACCGGACCGCTGTCATTGCCTATAACCAGCGATGAACCGCGAAGGATGCAGAGGAGCCCTTCGACATCGCACGTCCCCGCAAGGTTATGCCCATCGATACCCGCCTTCTCGAATATCCGTGCTCCGGACGGCCTGTCGCTTTCCGATCCTACAACGACGATACTCCGGCCGGTCACGGCCGCGATCCTGGACACAAGCTCAGCGTAGCTCTCATGGGGCCAGATCTTGGCCGGTCCGTATTCGGCTCCCGGCGAGATGACGACATAGCCCTTCTCGAGACCCAGCTCCTCTATCTTTTCCTGCCAGTTATATGGAGGGACGACTACAGGCATCGGCGGATCCAATTGGTCAACGCCGTCTATTCGTTCTATGAGCCGCAGATATACATCAGTCAGGTGACCCTCAGTGTAGGAATCTTTCGGTAGTGTGTCGGACAGCAGGAAACCCCTCAATTCGCCACCATACCCAATCCTCCTCCCTGCCCTCGAGAAAAAAGCGACAAGAGCCGAGGAAAAGGATCTTGGCAATACAAAACAGATATCCCTGCCCTCGCGTGAAATCCCCTTGCGGATCGCTCCGAGCGCTCCGGATATCCCGTCGGTTCTCTCGTACACGACCATATTGTCCACCGCCGAGCACCGGCAATATACAGGCGAAACGTAGCTGCGACAGAGCAGATGGATGTCCAGATCACGCAGGCGGCTTCTCAGGGCGAAAAGAAAGGGGGTTGCCATCACCGCATCCCCCAACCAGTTAGGCGCCAATACGAGTACGCCTCTACGATTTGATCTGCAGGTGGTAGAGTTTCCGGTATGTTCCCGCTTCACCTATCAACTCCTCGTGCGTACCGATCTGTTCTATGCGTCCGTTCTCCACGACTATGATCTTGTCCGCTTTTCGAATCGTGGAGAGTCGATGCGCTATGACGAGTGTAGTCCGGCCCTTCACGAGCCTGTCTATCGCCTCCTGTACGAGCGCTTCACTCTCGACATCGAGTGAACTCGTCGCCTCATCTAGTATCAAGATCTGCGGATTCTTCAGCAGTGCCCGAGCAATCGCTATCCTCTGCCTCTGCCCGCCCGAGAGCTGTACGCCCCTGTCCCCGATGACCGTCTCGTACCCATCCGGCATCGCCGAGATGAAGAAATGCGCATTCGCCGCCTTCGACGCCTCGACGACGCCTTCTAGCGGACAGTCGGATAGACCATATGCTATGTTATTGAATATCGTGTCGTTGAATAGAATCGTCTCCTGGGTTACGATCCCCATGATGCTCCTGAGAGAGGATAACTTGATATCGGCTATATCATTGCCGTCGATCGATATCCTGCCCGCGGTCGGACGATAGAATCTCGGCAGTAGATCGGCGATCGTGGACTTTCCAGCTCCACTCGGCCCCACTATCGCCACAACATCTCCCCGGCACATCTCGAAATCCACGCTGCTCAGAACCTCCACACCATCATTGTAACTGAAGGCTACGCCATCATAGACAACCTTCTTACTGACACCGTCGATCTCGTTCTCGCCCGAATCTTCATCCTCCGATCCGATATCGAGGATCTGCAGAACCCTCTGCCCCGACGCCAATGCTTCCTGGACGACACTGTTCAGCTTACTCAGGTTCTTTATCGGCGTAACGACCCAGAGCATCGCTCCCACGAAAAGCATGAGATTGGCCGGATCGAGACTTTCCTCGATAACGAGCCTGCCTCCGTACCAGAGAATGACAACACTCGCCAGTATACCGAGTAACTCGCTCGTGGGCGAGGCGAGTTCGGCAAAACGGCGCATCTTGAGATACTCCCTGAGGTAGCGGAAGTTGAATAGGTCGAACTTGCCCTTCTCGAAACCCTCCATGCCGAAGGCCTTGACGACCCGCACACCCGAGATCGTTTCCTGCAGGATCGAGGTCATATCCGCCATCCGTTCCTGGGCCCGCAGGCTTCCCTTCCTCAGTTTCCTGCCGATGATCCCGATCAGTGTGATATTCACAGGAACGAGCACGACGGTCAGCAGGGAAAGCTTCCAGGATGTGAGAAATACTATGAAGATAGCGATGAAGGCCATGAGGCTGTTGCGCACGATGCTCGCAAGGCTGCCTACGACCGCACCTCTGAGGTTCGTCACATCGTTGGTGATCCTGGAGATGAGATGCCCCGTTTTCTGACGGTCGAAAAAGGACAGTGGCAGCGCCTGAATGGCGCCGTAGAGTTCGTTTCGTATCCGGTAGAGTATCGACTGTTCGAGATAGATCGTAAGGTATGTACTCACGTAGCCGAAAATGTTCTTTACGACCATCAGGATGAGAAAGACGGCGCAGAATCTCACGAGCGCCTCCATCGGCTCGGACGGATCGAAGAATTCCCTTACCTTGGAGGTGACCGAGTTCTTCAGCGATTCGAAGGAAGTGGGGAGAGGCACACCGTGAACGGATGAATCACCGGTGTATTCAGCCGGTTGCCCGGCCTCACCGAACAGGATATGCAGAAAGGGAGGTATCAGAGTGAGTGAGATGCCGCTCAGTGAAGCAAAGATGGTCGTACAGATGAAAAGGATGATGACTTTTCGCCAGAACGGTTTCAGGTAACCCAGTAACCGGATGTAAATCTTTCCAGCGCTCAAATCGCTCACGGTACACGTTCCCCTCTTCTCCGTTTTGTTAGACGGTCACTTCGGCCACCAGCACTTCTTCTACCTTGGAGAAAAATCTCTTGAGTGACAACTTCTCGCCGCGCATTCCCTTGAAGATCCGCACCCTCGACTCATCGGCGGGAACCCATTTCGGGCCGTCATACTTCGTAAAGAGCCCGATAGTGGGAACATCAAGAGCCGCAGCGAAATGGAAAAGATTCGTGTTGCCCGACAGAAATAGATCGCACTGGGAGAGAAATGCAACCGCTTCGTTCATGTTTGCGGGCTTCAAATCTATGATCTCGCTCTTCAACGATTGGGAAAATTCGGCGATGATCTTATCGTCCCACGGGTCCATGAGCACGAGAAACTTGACCTTCCTGCGACTCGCCAGATTATTCGAGAGATATGCTACGATCTCCGGGATGACGTGATGTTTCGCCTTTCCTTTGCTGGGATCTACACCGACCGTAAGGTAGTCCTTCTCCGGTTTCCTGAAATGGATCATCTGTTTCGCGTGGTTCCGTTCTCGCTGGGAAAGCTCGATCGAGCTCCACTTATCGTCCGGCCGCATACCGATGGATCTGAGCACCCTGGACATCTTGTTCCCCTCGTATACATCCTCACCGAGCCTGATCTCGCAGTTTATAAAGGGAAACGCCAACGGATTCTCGAATCCTATACGTATCCGTGCGCCGCTCGCGAAAGCAATCAGGTACCGTTCCAGCGAATACTTCCTTCCAAGCAGGACGGCTGAATCCGCCTTCCGGCTCCTGAAGCGGCGGAGGAGTGCCATGTAATCAGCATTGAATACACGAAGCTGCTTGGATTGATAGGTGATCATCCGCTTTATCTTCATAATGTTCTTGGCGATCTCCGCATGATTCTCGTGAACGAGGAGAGACATGTGAATATCGGGAAAGTTCCGGTGAAAATAGTTTACGAATGGCGCAGAAAAGAGAAGATCCGTCACATCCCCTGAATCGATAAAGAGCAGTTCGCGCGAACTGGTGAAGTCATGGGGCATACTGAATGGCCGGGCCTTGCCCATTCTCTTTAGAAAAAAGGAAAACACCCTGGGGATTATGTTGCCGCCGTTTCCCTTCCCTTCCATATCACTTCTTCCTTCCAGGTTCGGTAAGACAGCGGTTCAAGCCGCCGACAAGGGCCACCGTGATCCCTTCTTCAACCTTGTTAACAAATTTGAAGTCCAGCTTCTTCATTATCGCTTCTGGCACCTCTTCAAGATCCTTTCGGTTCAGCGAGGGAAGTATCACCTCGCTGATACCGGCACGGTAAGCCGCGATCACCTTGTCCTTGACTCCCCCAACGGGCAAAACCTTTCCGGTGAGGGTTATCTCTCCTGTCATCGATACATCGTTGCGTATTTTCCTTCCGAGCGCCAATGACGCAAGAGCTGTAGCGATGGCGATTCCGGCGCTCGGGCCGTCCTTTGGAACGGCCCCCGCTGGAATATGGATATGAATATCGTACTTGTCAAAGAAGTCTTTTTCCGTGAGTCCATCGGTGCAGAACGATTTGATAAAACTCATCGCCGCTTCCGCCGACTCCTTCATCACCTCACCAAGATGACCGGTGAGCTTCAAAGCTCCCCTTCCCTTCATCTTGAGAGCCTCGATGAAGAGAATAACACCTCCCGAAGTCGTTCTCGCCATGCCGGTCGAAACTCCGATCTCGGGCCGCGGCAGGATCTCCTGACCGGGAAAATCGGCCGGCCCCAGATACCTCCCTAAATTCCTCGCGGTTACCCGGTAGGGTCCCCTCTTGCCCTCGACGATCCGAGTGGCGGTTTTCCTGGCTATCGAGGCAATCTTCCGTTCTAGATTCCTCACTCCCGCCTCGCGCGTGTATCTATCGATGATCATCGATAGAGCTTCATCGGTTATATCGAGTTTGCCTGCGGGCACACCGTTCTGCTCCAGTTGACGGGGGACCTGGAATCTCTTGGCTATCTGTATCTTCTCGCTCATGATGTATCCGGGCAGCTCGAGAACCTCCATCCTGTCGAGCAGCGGTCTCGGTATCGTATCTATGACATTGGCAGTCGTTATGAACATCACCTTCGAAAGATCGAACGGGAGGCTGATATAGTGATCCTCGAAATAATGGTTCTGCTCCGGATCCAGAACCTCGAGCAGCGCCGATGCGGGATCACCCCTGAAATCGCTTCCCACCTTGTCGATCTCATCGAGCATGAAGACGGGGTTATTGCTTCCGGCGGTCTTTATTCCCTGGATGATCCTGCCGGGAAGAGCTCCTACATATGTCCTCCGATGGCCCCTTATCTCGGCCTCGTCCTTTACGCCGCCGAGTGAGATCCTTATAAATTTACGGCCGAGCGCGGACGCGATACTCCTTCCGAGCGAGGTCTTACCCACTCCCGGGGGTCCGACGAAACAGATAATCGAGCCCATTACACTCTGCTTGAGCTTCTTAACGGAGAGAAACTCCAGTATGCGTTCCTTGACATTGTCGAGATCGTAATGATCCCTCTCCAGCGCCTTTCTCGCCTTTTTGATATCGAGACAATCGTCGGTCGACTCCTGCCACGGCATCTCCAGGATCCAGTAGAGGTAGGTTCTCGCCACCGTATATTCGGCCGAGCTCGGATTCATCTTCTGCAACCGGCTCAACTCCTTTTTCGACGCCTCCCTGACCTCTTCCGGCATGCCCTTCTGCTCGATCCTCTCCCTGAACTCATTGAGCTCCACCGTCGTATCTTCCTCCCCGAGCTCCTTCTGTATAGCCCGAATCTTCTGGCGGAGATAGTATTCGCGCTGCTCCCGATCCATCTCGGTCCTCACATCTTTCTGTATCTGCTCTCCAAGCTTCACGATCTGGAGCTCACTGTTGATATACTGGTACACCAGGTCGAGGCGATCGGCGGAATCCACCGTCTCCAGGACTTTCTGTTTATCCTCGATATCGATATTGAGGTTCGCCGCCAGCATGTCCGCCAGCTTACTCGCTTCCTTTATATTCGCAACGATTCCCTTGATCTCTTCCGAGAAGCTGTCTGTAAGATCGACAATCTTGGAGAAGGAGTTCGTGACATTTCGCATGAGTGCCTTTGTCAAATCGTCACCTACGTCAGGTTCATCGATTATCTCGACCTTGGCTCTCATGAAAGGAAAATCGTCCGTGAACTGCTTGATGCGTATCCGGGCAAGGCCCTGACCGACGATACGCACCTGGCCGTTCGGAAACCGGCCCATCTTCTGTATGAGCAGGGCACACCCGGTGTGATAGATATCACCAGCGCCGGGATTGGCCACTTCCTGATTCATCTGGGTGAAAGCGCCGATTATCTTCTTATCGGCCAGTGCCTCATCGACGAGACTGATCAGGTTCTCATCGGTCAGAATCAGGGGAATGAGCATATAGGGATATACCACACCGTCATTGATAGGTATGACCGCGAGTTCGCTGGGAATCTCATCGAGCAGTACTCTGTTGTCTCCACTTTCGACCACGGTCACGACCTCGCAGCTGAATCCCGGCTATTCGATCTCGACTCTTCTCACCCGCTTCTGCTCCTTGAGTTTCAGGAGCCGGATATTTAGAATCCCCTTGTCATAATGGGCAGAGACATCGGCATGATCGACCAGTACTGGAAGTTCTATAAGCCTTTCGAAGGGGCCGACCTGGATCTCCAGCATATGGAACTGCTTTCGATCCGGAGGGGTGACTATCCTTCGTTTTCCAGAGACCTTGAGAACCTTGCCATCGGTAACGACATCGATGTCCTTACCGTTCATCCCGGGCACTTCCACGATCACCACGATCTCGTGCTCGGTCTCGATGATATCGGTAGACGGTTCCCAAGTCAGATCAGAGTGAAGCTTCATCCTCTCCCTCCAATACGAGAAGGCATTCGAAGAAAACAGCTCGAAGCTCCCGGCCGGCCCCCAATCGCATGTGCCTGATACCGGAAGGCCCTATCGCATCGATAATTATCTCCAGATCGGTAGGAAGGATAGTTGAGATGCCCCGTAAAGTCAATTCGAAAAAGGAGGGATAAAATAGAGGGGGCACATCCGCCGATTGATATACCACTACACCTCTAAATACTAATCAATCGCCCGGATGCGCCCCAGTAAGGTCAGGGCTTCGATACTCCTTTGCCTGCCCCGTTTTTCGGAATCAGCCTTATAGGCGTATCGGTATCAAACACGATCCGCTGGTCCGCGAACCGTTTCATATCGATCTCCCACGTCTCCAGCATCTCTTCCCTGAATGTGAGTGTATAGATCAAGATCGATCTGGAGTCGCGATCTTCGACATAGTAGACCCAGTTCTCACTGTGGTCTTGCCTGGATACGAGGTATACGTTGGGAAGTCCCCATGAAGCTATCACCTCGTATATATTCATTCCCCGAATTATCTCTCCGTTCCGGACATACTCACAGAACAGGCTGTTCGGGTTCAACTCGATGAAATGCTCGCGGGACTCCAGTCTTGTCAAGTCGGCCTGTTCGACCGTGGAGACTCCGGAGCACCCGAGCATTATTGAGACAACGAGAAGGGCCGCTATCATATGGGGTCTCGTTTTCATAGCCTACTCCCTTCCTGTGGGGTAAAGGGTGATCGGTTGACACTGTACAATCACGCATAAAAAAATCCCATGGGTTACACTCCCCCATGGTATCGTTCGACACTCCGGTCCTACGGGCCTGCAGGGTCTCCAATCAGACACGAAAAACCTCCCAGTCCTGAATCTCGGTTCCTGCTCTTAGTATAGTCCTGTTTCGCTCGCTGTCAACCTCCCGAGAACCTGGTATCACCAACTTTTTCATAGTTAACTGCCACTTTAATCGCCCTTCTTCACACAATCGAACAGGAACAGCCGAACGCCCGGGAACTCCTTTTCCTCCACCGTTACACATTCTCTCTCAAGAGCCTTCAGCGTCATATCTAAAGGATCTGCATCCCAGTGCCTGCAACGGAGATACCATACACGACGCCCTCGATCCAGATATCGATCGACTCTGACATCTATCTCTTTCCGTCCAAGTTCCACTGGAACGATCTCCTTCACCTGATTGTCGCCCTTGTAGTAGTGCTCGATAACGCTTCTCGAGTTTATCGCGAGGATCAGGTCCCCCTTTCTCTCCTCCAGGTCGATTCTTTCCACGGCACCCCTGATATCGTCGCGCGCATAGACGGGGTTCACGTGGTAATTCCAGCTCGATACGGCCAGTATGGCGCAGGCGGCCCATATTGCGATGGGTCTGGCGATCCGGCCACGCGGGAGACCGTATACGATCAGAGCGAGATAGACGGGAAAGATAACGGTGAGATACCTGACATTGAACACCTTGATGTTGAAAAGAGCGATGATGGTCATCAGGGCCGCAGCGGTAAGGGCTATCGAGAGAAACAGCGCCAAACGCATCCGTCTCGCGGCATCTCGTAATCCCCCTATCATGAGAGAACCGAAGAGCAGTATCACGAGCAGCATCTCGCGCCAGTAGGCTCCCAGCAGATCCGTCGCCGAATCGATGCCATGCAATACGCGCAGGTCGGGGCCGAATGAATAACCCACGCTGAAGGCGTAGAATGTATAGGGATATGACCATGGATTGAGTGTAAGGTTCCCCCGCAATCTCTCTTCGACCGGCAGGGTCGAGATATTGACGACATCTATTTCCTTTAGGAACTTGATCTCGCGATAGATCCAGGGGGAGGAGGCAAGAAGCAGAACCGCCGCAGCGATCAGTCCCGCCTTGATATAGCGCCGGTCAAGCCGTCTCGAAACAAGAAGGTATACGAGAAACCCGACGGGCAGAAAGAGGGCTGAGAAGTGCGAGAAGCTCGCGCATGTGAGTGTCACACCGAGAACGAGCCCCCGCCCGACAGTAGGATCGCGCAGGTAGCGCTCGAACGCTATCATCGAGAGGATCACAAAGAGCGTAAGTAGCGAATAGAACCGGAGCTCCTGCGAATAGTAGAGATTGTATGGATGCAGTGCGAGAAATAGCGCCCCGTAAAGGGCAACATCCCTCCTGCCGAGTATGATAAGCCACCTGTACATAAAGTAGACGGACAGGACGCCTGCTACGGCGCTCGGCGCTCTGAGTAGATATTCAGCCGTCGAGATCTGCCGCAGGAAATGTATGATCACGGTATAGAGAGGCCCGTGAAGATCATACAGGATCTTCTTCCAGAAGGAGACACCAATAGGCGTGGAGGATGCTCCAAGCGAAAGCAACTCATCGATCCAGTAGGATTGACCCCCAATGCGATAGAAACGAAGAAACGCCGCCGCGGCCAGGATAATGGCTATAAAGAGCACCTCACGTTTTTCTTCGGCTTTAGATCTCATAGACAAACTTATAACGTAACGGACCGGGCGTTTCCAGTGTAAAAGCTAAAAACTGTTTTATCTCCACCGATCGATCGAGTCGTGCTAGAGTAACAGGGAGAAAGGCCCAACGAATGATGAACGCAGAGACAGGCGGCGCAACGAAGCTCCGGATTGGTCCGGCCGGCTGGTCATATAAGGATTGGATAGGAACGTTCTACCCCGGCGCCGGAAGGATCGACAAACTTCTCTACGTCGCCCGCCGGTTCAACACGATCGAGCTGAACAGCTCCTTCTACCGCGTGCCTGGGGAACGTCTGGTAGCAAGCTGGGCAAACCGGCTGTCTGATCTTGATGACTTCCAATTTTCCATCAAGGTGTTTCAGGGATTCACTCACGGACGCAACGTCAGCCGCGAGGAGGCACACAGCTTTATTGAAGCCTTCACACCACTGATATCCGCCGGTAGAATCGGCGCATTTCTCCTCCAGTTTCCCTGGTCGTTCAAAAACACCTCTGAAAACCGGGAATGGCTCGAGCGACTCTCCGACTGGTTCGGAGGACAACCGGTCGCTGTGGAGCTGCGGCACGGCTCCTGGAACAACCCAATGACTTTGAAGCTTCTAGAGGATTCTGACCTCGCATTCTGCAACATAGACCAACCGGTTATAGGGGATTCGATCCCACCGACCGATTACGTGACCAATAACCGATTGGCCTACATCCGTCTGCACGGACGAAACAGGCGAAACTGGTTCGACAAGAACGTTGGAAGAGACGAGCGTTACGACTACCTCTATGACGAGGCCGAACTCGGAGAGTGGGCCGAGCGGGCCTCAAGGATCATAGGCAGGGCTCAAAAACTATTCATAGTGACGAACAATCATTTCAAGGGGCAGGCGGCAGTCAATGCTTTTCAAATGAGGAACCTTCTAGAGGGAGGTAAATTCGATATACCCGAACCGCTAAAGCGGGCATACCCTGATGTCGGTATGATATCGCTTCCTACACTGGGGCAGATCGGACTGCTCGACTCCGATAATACAGGCGGGGGATCAACGTAAGACTACAGCCAGGATGACACCTGCGATCAGAATAACAAAATAGAACAGAAACCTGGCAGTCGGGATCATCGGGCTTTTTTCGATGACTGGTTTGGAGACAACCGGTTTGCCCTTTCGCTCTTTCACGGAAGTCATGCAGAAACTACAGTATTCCTCGTCCTCCTTCATGGGAAACCCGCACTTCCTGCAAAGCTCGTCCGATGGCGATTTCACCTTCTCCTTTTCGTCGATCTCGCCGGGGCGCTCAAAGTTCTCCACGACTCGCCCCGCCCCCCCGGCTTCCCCTATCAGTTCCAGCAGCATATTCGCCTTGGAGCGTTTTCTCCCCGTCCACATGGTATTCGGCAGCCTCGATACCATATGTTTTACCTTTGTCACTGGAATCCGCATGAGGATCGAGAACTTCAGCGCGAATGAATCAAGAGTCTCCATGTCGCTATTTATCGCATCGAGAACGACCGAGTAGCCGATGACAGTGCCATCGTTCTCATCCAGTGCGAGATCATCCAAGATCTCATCCTGTAGAGATACCTTTTTCCTGGACATACTACACCTCCGATACTTCCCAGGTGCAGTTTTCATGCCACGAGATTGTATAAAAATCAGTTAGAGGTTCCAACGAAGGCGCATTCCGCCTCTGTGCGGTATCCTTCCAACCCCGTCGTGTCAACGGCAGATACCTGATAGCAGTAATTGAGATTGCCGACCAGGAACGAATCGACATAACTCGTCTCGGTCGCCGTGCCGATGAGTTCCTGAATGCCGTAAACCTCGTAGTAATAATAGATTTTGAATTCGGAGATCTCATCCATCTCTTCGCTCGGAAAATCCCACGACAGGGTGGCCATTTCAGCCCCTCCAGTCACATCGAGGTCCATCGGAACGGAGGGCGGGTCATAGATGAAACCTGTCGGCAGATCCGAATGGTCCTTCCCGCATCCTGCCGAAATGACCAGCAGGAGGATAGCAGACATAAGTATGTATCTAATCATTCTTTACTCCTCATTCTAGAAAGCGAAACCCTTTGAGACAAATACGGTCCCACCCGAAACACTCAGCGAGAGATCGGGGGCCTCCTTGTCGTCCCCTATGGCCATATCTATGATATTGATGGCCCATATTCCTATTGCGGCGCCCAGAAAAACATTACGGTAATTGTTCAGCCGCTCGGCATCGTCCCATTTCTCGTTCATCAGATCGTAGTAGTGAACCGCATCGCCGATATAATCCGCACCAAGGTAGGAGGTTCGTGCGTCATTATAATCTTCTGCTGCTCGGCTATATTGGATATCGCTAACCATAAGGCCGATGAGTGATACCAGTTCTGCGCCTGCGAATAGTATGCCCCGGCCATACTGTTCGGACCTGATCTGTCCCCAGCCCGGATAGATTACCGAATAGACTATCCCTTCACCGCTGAAGACGACCGAGGGCACCAACAAGATCGCAATTAGGGCCGCGGCGATCATTATTCTGAACTTCATTAGAATCCTTTCTTGCGGAATCTATAGCACCGTTGATATTCGGTACGTAGAATCAACTGCTATTGTTACACAGCGCCCCACACTTCTTTTCACTCTGCAAACCCATTCGTGACATTTCGTGGTCATTCGCTGCACTATGATATGGACAGATATCGGGTAGGTAAAGAAAATTTTAGCTCCAGAAGGATTGACATGGAATTAAAAAGGGCTTAATTTACTCACACACCGCATACTGACAGGTGACATCCTCCTAATTTACACCGAACCCGGAGGTTTCAACGTTGATCGAGGTCGAAGATCTCTCGAAGTATTACGGGCTGACGGTCGGAGTGAAAAATCTCAATTTCCGCGTGGAGAGAGGTGAAGTGCTCGGTTTTCTCGGCCCGAATGGGGCGGGAAAAACGACAACGATGAAGATGCTGACTTGTTACCTCCCTCCCACATCGGGCACGGCGAAGATATGCGGCCATGATATACTCGAGCAGCCGCTCGAGGTCAGAAAGCGAATCGGTTATCTTCCCGAGAAAACCCCTCTCTACCTCGATATGCGCGTTCGCGAGTACATAGAGTTCGTCGCCCACCTGAAAGGCGTCCCGAAGAACATCCTCGCTTCCGATGTCGATCGAGCACTCGAGCAGTGCGGCCTGGGCAGTGTACGCAACCGCACCATCGGCAAGCTATCGAAGGGATACCAGCAGCGCGTCGGCATAGCACAGGCCATACTCCACGATCCGGACCTGCTCATCCTGGACGAACCGACACTCGGTCTCGATCCTAAGCAGATCATAGAGATACGTCAGCTGATCAAGAATCTCGGCTCCGAACGGACGGTGATCCTGAGCAGTCATATCCTGCCCGAGGTCAGCCAGGTATGCAACCGCATCATCATCATCAACGAGGGCGAACTCGTCGCCGTCGATACACCTGACAACCTTCGCAACCGCCTCAAGAAATCATCCGTGATCAACGTGAAACTCGCCGATTCGGAAAAGAGCGCCGACGCGGCATCTTTTCTTTCCGGAATCGATGGGATCACGCTAGTAAAGGAGGGTACCGCCGTCAAGGGTTCACTCGCCTACATACTGGAATCCAGGCCTGATGCAGATCTCCGCCGCGAGATAGCACGGCGCCTCGTCGAAGAGGGCTATCCATTGCTCGAGATATTCAGCGAAGAACTCTCGCTCGAGGATATATTCCTGCAGCTCGTGACAGAGGAGGCCCGGTAAATGACTAAATTGCTAGCTATATATAAGCGTGAGTTAAAGTATTCCTTTCAATCAGTAACCGCCTATGCGGCCCTCGGTATCTTTCTCGCTATAAGCGGCTATTTCTTCTTCAGCCTATTCAGATTCTACAACCTCATCTCCTTCCAGGCCACCCGCAATCCCCAATTCACACAGAGCCTCAACCTGACGGACGGGCTCCTCAGACCCTTTTTCAGCAATATCAGCATCATTCTCCTGCTCGTCCTGCCCCTTTTGACCATGCGTCTTCTCGCCGAGGAAAAGAAACAAGGAACCTTCGAACTCCTCCTGACATACCCGATCAGGGATTGGGATGCGGTCGGGGGCAAGTTTCTCGCATCGGTCACAACCTTCGCTATCATGCTGGGCGGCACATTCATCTGCCCCCTCTTGATCTTTCTCTATGCCAATCCCGAGCCGGGCCCGATATTCACCGGCTACCTGGGACTATTTCTGGTCGGATGCACTTTCATCTCGATCGGCACCTTCTTTTCTTCATTGACGGATAACCAGCTCGTCGCCGGCGTCACATCCTTCGGCGTGGCTCTCTTCTTCCTGATCATCGGATGGGCTGTGCCGTTCGTAGGCCCACGATTCGCCGATGTCCTGGGTCAATTCTCCCTCCTGCAACACTTCGATGGCTTCTCGAAAGGCCTGATCGACACACAGGATGTCACCTACTATCTATTGATGACCTTATTTTTCCTTTTCATGACATTACGCTCCCTCGAGTCGACAAGGTGGAGGAATTGAGATGATACGATTCAAGAAGATCATAGGGCCGCTCGGCCTCGTTCTCATCCTCATCGGCGGCATCACATACGGCATCCTCTACACGAGCGGATTGGTCGCATTTCTCCCGCTCTTCTTGGGTCTAGCCCTGACCGCGATCTCCATCGCCCTCAATGCGCGGGAGCCGCGCACTGAGGGTTCCAGGCGCACCACGAGGCTCGGTTTGCACGTTGGAGCTTCCGTGATCTTTCTCGCTGCGATCATAATATTTCTTCAGACACTCTCCTCGAGGCACAACATCCGCCTGGACACGACCTCCAACAGGCGGTTTTCTCTCTCGCAGCAGACAGAGAAGATTCTCAAGGGCCTCGACCGCAAAATCTCGTTCTCCTGCTTCTTCAAAGAAACGACTGCCGGCAAGAAGGAGCTTCAGGATCTTCTTCTCGAGTACCGGAAGATCAACAACTTCATCACATACCGCTTTGTGGACCCCGACAAGAATCCAGTCCTAGCCCGGCGTTACGAGGTCAAATCCTACGCTACCACCATCGTCGAAAGCGGCGACCGCGAGAGCAGACTCTACGAGATCAGCGAGAGCAAGATCACCAACAGTATCCTCAAGGTCACGAAGGATCAAAAGAAGAGAATCTTCTTCGTGACCGGCCATGGGGAACGATCGATCGAGGACGTCGATACGGAAGGATTCGCCAAACTCAAAGCGGCGATCCTTGATGAGAACTACGAAGCGGAGGAGATCCTTACTTTGCGAGAGAGCGAGCTTCCGGAGGATTGCGATCTACTCATCATAGCGGGCGCTGAAAAGGATATCTTCGCTCCTGAAAAGAATCTCATCTCCCGTCACCTCGAGCGAGGCGGAAACCTGCTCGTGATGCTCGAACCGATCCTCGAGCTGCCCGAGCTCCACACGCTCGTTGGTGGCTACGGCGTCGAGATCGGCAATAACGTTATTATAGACCGCTTTGGAAAAGTGCTGGCGGGCAACTTTCTGACCCCGGTCGTCAATCAATACGGAGAGCATCCCATCACCGAGAACTTCAAACACGCTTCCTTCTTTCCCCAGGCCAGATCTATCATGCCGAGCGACGCTCCCCCCGATGGGGTCTCTCTGGTCGTATTGGCCTCAACTAGCGAATCGGCCTACGCCGAATCCAACATCGATATGATCCTCGATGAGGGCAAGACCCAGTTCGAGGGGGAGAACGACCTCAAGGGGCCGGTAGGACTTGCCGTTATCGCGGAGGGCACAACTGGAAAGCTGATTGCTTTCGGCGACGCTGATTTTGCCAGCAACGCCTACATCGAGATGGGCGGCAACAGGGACCTGATCATGAACACGATAAACTTTCTTGTCGAGGAGAGGGATCTCATCTCTATTCGCCCCAAGGATCCAATCACCCAACCGGTAATTCTCACATCTCGGCAGGGAAGAGTGATCTTCTGGCTGCCTGTCATAGGGATACCGGCCTTTATCGGCGCACTGGGAATCGCCATCTCGGTCCGGAAGAGAAAATCAGCCTGACGGAGAATCTTAATATGAAATTTAAATCGACCTGGGTCCTTCTAACTGTTCTGATCCTTATAGCGGCCTACTATATCGTCGACGAAAGTATCAGGATCACCAGCGACCGGGACCGGCGCGACTCGAAAAAGATGCTCCCATACGGAAGGAGCGAGATAGACCGGTTCGTCCTGGTAAACCAGTACAACGACAGGATAGAACTCGAGAGAGAGGAGACCGAATGGATGATCGTATCTCCGGTGCGGACGGATGCGGCACAATCGACGATAGACGCCCTGCTGACTCAATTGCTTCCCGGCCACAAGCTTGAGCTGTTCGCCGGGGTTACCGACCTTTCGCTTTATGGGCTGGAGGATCCATATGCGACCCTCATATTCCACCCGGTGAATGGCGATAGGCCCGACACGCTCTTTGTAGGCGACAAGACACCGACCAGCACAAGTTGCTACGTGCGGATCGGCGTCTCCGACACTGTCCTGATCGTCCGCGAAATGACGCACAATGTCGTCAATAAGAGTCTCTATCACCTGAGAGACAAGAACTTCCTCTACATCCCATCGTCGACTATCGACTCATTTAGAATAGTCGATGACACGCATTCACGAACGCTATCCAGAACGATCACGGGTTGGCGGATGAGCGAATCGGGCATCTGGGCCGACAAAGTGCTCGTCGAATCCTATCTCAGTGATCTCACCCTTGCCATCATCTGGGGTTTCGCCAGAGAGGATCTGGATAGCCTGGGAATATACGGGCTCGATCCGCCAAGCGGAGAGATCTCGATCTTCCAGGCCGGCGAGGAGATCCGGATCTCTTTTGGAGCCCGCGATGGGAATCAGGTCCATGCGACCCGCACAGGCATCGACAAGGTCCTCCTGCTCGAAGAAAAGATTTTCTCCATCCTCGACTGGACCCTCGACGAAATGCGCTCGAAGAACCTCTCCTTCTTTGAACCGGCCGATGTAATAGAGATTATCTGCGATTTCCCAAACAGGACCATCACACTTCTACGTGAACCATCCGGATGGAGCACTTCGGATATTCCCGTCGAGCTCGAAAAACCGCTCAATATACTTCGCATGATCAAGGCTGCCCGGTTTGAATCCTTCATCGAGAAACTGGATGACGGCCCGTCCGGCTCCGAAGGAGCCTTCTCGTTACGGATCACTCTGAAAGGATCCGGCGGAGAACAGATCGAGAAGATCACTTTCTACTCGACACCGTCAGGCCTTGAAGAGGCCTCTTCAGTCTCGACTGGCATGAGAGGCAAAATAGCATCCGGAAAACGGATGGAGATAGAGCGTTATCTCGATAGTTTCTGAACCGCACATTGCATTCCATCCCCATTCCTGGTATTTTTAGAGAAGTGAACAGGAGCACTTCACAGTTGAAAAAAAATCCACCCATATGCGATCAGAAACCCCTCCCCCGCCCTATACCGGAAAGCGATTTCCCGATTTGGAGAGATGGGCCGGCGGCGATGACGAGAAGATCCTTTCTGATCAGTTCGGCGACAGCCCTCGCCACCCTCGCCTCAGCCCCTCCTCTGCTCTCCGACAGAGGGCCCGAAGGAGTGGAGGCCCGATATTACGAGAAGCTAGCAGACGGTGAAGTCCGATGCCTCCTATGCCCCAAGGAGTGCCGCATCCAGCCGGGAAAACGCGGAGCTTGTGGAGTGAGGGAAAACAGGAATGGAACTCTCTTTTCCCTCGTATACGGACGACCCTGCGCCATCCATCTGGATCCGATCGAGAAAAAACCCTTCTTTCACGTTCTTCCCGGCACACAATCCTTCTCTCTTGCCACGGTCGGCTGCAACATGGATTGCAAATTTTGCCAGAACTGGCAGATATCACAATCCAGGCCGGAGGATGTCAAAACGGCTTACTATTCGCCGGAGAGTCTGGCCGACCGGGCGCTCTCTGTGGGCGCTCGATCGATCGCATACACTTACGGCGAGCCCGTTGTCTTCAACGAGTATGTCCAGGATATCGCTTCTGCCGCAAGGGAGCGGCGTCTGGCCAGTGTCGTGGTCTCAAACGGCTTCATCAACAAACAGCCCCTCACCGATCTATGCGGTATCGTCGAGGCGATCAAGATAGATCTCAAGGCATTCACCGACGACTACTACAGGAATATATGCAATGCGGAGTTGAAACCGGTTCTCGACTCGATAGCGCTCATCCGAAAGAGCGGCGTATGGCTGGAACTGGTATACCTCATGATACCGACATTGAACGACGATCCGGAAGATATCCGCAGGATGGCGCAATGGCTGCGCACCGAGATAGGACTGGACGTCCCCGTCCACTTCTCCCGCTTCCATCCCCAGTACCAGCTCGCCAACCTCCCTCCCACACCGATCTCCTCGCTCGAGCGAGCCTACGACATCTGCAGGGAGGAGGGACTTGAATATGTCTACATAGGCAATGTCCCGGGGCACGAAACAGAAAGCACGCGCTGTCCTTCCTGCTCAAGGACCGTCATCTCGCGAAAGGGATACAAGATCGTAACAATCGATATCTCCAAGGGACTCTGCCGATTCTGCGGACACGCGATACCGGGAGTCTGGGAGGAGATGTGATGCAGAGAACTCTCGCCTTGATAAGGATACTGCTGTTTGCGCTACTCATGACAACCTCCACGACTGTGGAAGGGAACAGGAGCGCCATGGAAGAAAACATTCGAAATCCCGCTGTTGCCGGTCAATTCTATACGGCCGACGCGAATTCGCTCAGGAAGGAGATCGAGGGATACCTCGACGAAACCGGCGGCGCACCGGTCGATGGAGATATCGTCGCGCTCGTATCGCCTCACGCAGGCTATATGTATTCGGGCAGGGTGGCCGCTCATGGCTACAGCCTCATCAGGGGAAAACATATCGAGACGGTGGTCGTAATAGCGCCGAGTCATGTGGAATATTTTGATTTCTGCTCCATCTTCAATGGTGATGCATACAGTACACCCCTCGGTGAGATCCGGATCGATCGTGAGATATCAGGGGCGATCGCATCGAAACACGATCTATTAAGACACTCGGCGAAAGGACATGCCTATAGTTCATTCGACCGGGGCGAACACTCACTCGAGGTCCAGCTTCCATTTCTGCAGGTCGCACTGGGCGAATTCAAGCTCGTCGCGATCGTTATGGGGGACCAGAATTATGATAATATAAAAGCTCTCGGTGAGGCGCTGGGCGAAGTTCTGACTGGCACGAACAGCCTCATAGTGGCAAGCACCGATCTATCGCATTTCCACTCCGACAAACAGGCTAAAGAGCTCAATGGAGCGTTCGTCGAGGTTTTGAAAGAGTTCGATCCAAAGAAGCTGTACGGAGCGCTCGCTGGGAAACGTACAGAGGCTTGCGGTGGAGGCCCGACTGCAGCTGCCATGATCGCCGCGGAGAAGCTCGGAGCCACGAGATGTGAGATATTGAACTACGCCACCAGCGGTGATGTCACAGGTGACAGGAGCAGCGTAGTCGGCTACGTCTCAGCCGCAATGCTCAGGGGCGGCGAGGCCGGTTCCAGAGGATCCTCCGCAGATAAAGACTCGAGTGCTTTCGGTGGTGCGGCTGTCGGAGATCTTGGTAGCGGACTGAACGAACAGGACAAGATCCATCTCCTCATGCTCGCCAGAAAGACGATCGCGGACCGGCTTGGAGTTGAAAAAGCCGAGATCCCCGATTACTCCTCGCCGGTCATGAAGGAACAGCGAGGGGGATTCGTCACGCTAAAGAAGAACGGCCGGCTGAGAGGTTGTATCGGATATATCGAGGCTGTGAAGCCTCTCGAGGATACGATCCGCGAGATGGCTCTTGCAGCCGCATTCAACGATTACCGTTTTCCCCAGCTGGAGAAATCGGAGATCGATCTGCTCGAGATCGAGATCTCCGTACTGAGTCCGATACTCGAGATCAGCGATCCGTCCGTCATAGAGGTCGGCGTTCACGGCTTGATCATCACTCGTGGGATGAACCGCGGCCTGCTGCTTCCCCAGGTCGCAACGGAATGGAAGTGGGACAGAGAGACCTTTCTCGCGCAGACCTGCGTGAAGGCGGGCCTGCCGGAAGATATGTGGTCCAGGGATGGTACGAAGATCGAGGTCTTTACAGCCGATGTCTTCAGCGAGGAGGAACTTGATCTAAGATAGCCCGCCCCTCACCATCTTCGGACGAGCAATAGCGGCGCCGCTATGTGAATCCCCGCAATGAAGAAAACGGCGCCCGCAAGACCTACCAGGGGAAATAGCAATATCCCACCTATAAAACCGCCGATACAGGCGCCGAAAAGATCCCAGGCATAATATATGGCGGGAATCGATTTCGCCTTCTCAGGAAGCGCTGTTCGAACCACAACCGGATAGTAGGCTCCCGTCAGGGCTCCAGTGATGCATGACAGGATAAAGTATGCTCCGTTCACCAGTGGATAGGGCGCCGACACTCTAAAGGCATCGGCATGGATGCCGAGCAGAAGGAAAGAGAGCAAAACGAACCCTCCATGTACGGCGTACAGTTCCTTCCTCCCCACAGATTCCCTCCGCATCGTAACATAGGCTCCGAGAGCCGCTCCAGCCATGAAGATCGCCGTCAGTATCACGATCGCATGGTATAGAAGGCCGGTGAACGCCTGGTAGGAAAGCAGAATGAGAAGCTGGAGGAAAAAACTCCCGAGACCCACAGCAAAGACCGCAACTCCGGGCGCGCAAGTCCGTCGCCCGATATAAAAGGCCAGCAGGAGAACACCGCCCAGGATCCCGACAACCAGAGCTGCAGGCAGATCGGCCAACCGGTCGATACCGCTCAGCACCCGCGAACCGGCCCGGTCCCCCTCGAGTGCTATCTCCCTTACGGTCAGAAAGGGCCTAGTATCCGAGTTGATACCGCCTTCCATCCTTTTGATATCACTCTTTAGGAGTTCGATCCTCTCTTCACTGAACCTGTAAGGAAGGAATTCCTTGCTCACGAAGACCGTGGCTATACCTCGATCGTCCAGACGCTCGAGAATCCTTCCGGTTTCCAGTGGATTAGCGCTGCCTACGAAATGACACATCGAACCGGGCAGGAGAAGAACCTCGCCGAATACCTCGCTCATGGTCGACTGAAGCACGGAGAGTACCTTCACCTGCGCATCGGAGAGAAAGTTCTCGCTGGAAGGGTGCGCGAATCCGAAGAGCCCCCCGGCCTCGAGAGACTCTTCGACCAGAGAGAAAAACTCGACTGTATAGTACCTGTTCCACTGGAGATTCAACGGAGGCGGAACCGCCAGCAGGATGACATCGTATCTCTTTTCCGTGGTCGACAGGAAACGGCGTCCATCGGACTCTATGAACTCTATCCGCGGACCTCCGCTCTCCACCGTTCCATTATGGGTACCCTGAAAATCCAAAGCCATCGCGAGAAGCTCGCCGTCCAGCTCCAGACAATCGACCTCCTCGACGGTAGTATGCTTGACTACCTCCTGCCACCCGCCGCCTAGCGATCCGCCTATTAAGAGCACCGATCCTGGATCTGGATGGAGTAGCATCGGGATATGAACGATCTCCTCGGCACGTTCCGGTTCGGGCACCGAGAATAGTCTCCCTCCTCCCTGATAGAAACTTAGCAGCTCCGCCCTCGAAGCCGCGACGACCTCCCCATACCGTGAGGCCCTAAATTCCTCGACCTTGTATCCTGGAAACATCCGATGCGTCGTCCATAGATCTATTCGGGGAACCATTACAGCCATTAGCAGCGTGAGGACTGCGAGTGAGGCGATCCTTGTCACCAATGACCAGCGTATGTCTCCGCCGAATATCAACGCCCCCGCGACCAAAATAGCCACGACAGCGGCGGATTCCAGATGAGAGAGAAATGCAGCCAGAAGGAACGCGAAGAGAAACGCGCCGCCCAGAGAACCTAGCGCTTCCCAGATATAGACCCTCGAAACGCCACCTTTCAATCTCCGGTCTCCCCCGCTCCAGAGCAGACTCGCTATGTTGTATATCGCTCCGTAGAAAAGCCCGAAAGGAGCAATGACGACTACAGAGAAAATAATCGCGTGCGAGACGGAAGGAAAACTGCCGGGGGGCTGCGAGAGCTCTCCCCGGCCGAAACGTATTGCTATAACAGTCACAGGCAGCAGGAGAGCGGCGGTGATGCCGAGGCGTGCAAAATTCACGTAACTGTCCAGACGTTGCCGGCGAACGAGCCACCCCCCTCCCAAGCCTCCTATCCCCACCCAGAAGAGCCAGGCGGACAACACAACTCCGATCACGAATTCGGTACCGGTGAAGAGAGCCATCGTCTCCCTGACAAAGATCGACTGTGCGCATATAGCACAGAGGCCCATCATGAAGACATGGATTCTTGTCAGGGATGTATTATTCAAGAGCTTCTGCCAGGATTCTCAGTCCTCGTAGTAATCTTCCTCGAAGACCTTCGTAAAATCGTAGATCGAAGCGAAGTCGTCGAGGTTGTCCTCTTCATTCTCGCTCAGTAGACCTTCATCGATAAGATTGTAGACGATATTCCCAATATCCCCGGTTTCGTTGACTCCCCAGAAATTGAATACCTGTTTCGCCATCGGCCCGTACTGTTTCATCGCCGAGAGACAAATCCCGTCGAGCAGTTCTGCGGCGGTGACATGACGCGGCTGTTCGAGGAGACCGATCGTGTATTCGACGGCCGCCATGACGAACGAGTACGCTTGAGTCTTGTATCGTTTGTCCCGCGAAGCTATGCGCTCGATTTTATTCCAGGTCTCAGTCAGCTGTCTCATGCGCTGTTTCCCGCCTCTTTCAATCCTCTTCTATCTTTATGATCGAATCTTTACACCACTCAGGATCCCTCTCCGGATAATCGATCATATAATGCAATCCTCGGGATTCCTTTCTTGCGATCGCCGACTGGACGACGAGGCTGCTGACAAGAGCGATATTCCGCAACTCGACCATATCCACCGAAGCACCGTACTCCTCATATAGCCGCTCCACCGTCTCGCGTATCTGACCTATGCGTTCTCTGGCCAGGCGCAGCCTCTCCTCCGATCTGACGATCCCTACATAGTCCCACATGACCCTCCTCGTCAGATCCCAATCATGATCCAGGATGACCGTCTCGAAGATCTTCGGATCACCCGTTCGGGGAAAATCCCCGGTGTCGAGATCCGCTACGATTTCCACTCCCCGCTCGTCCTTGAGCCTCTCTGAGCATCTATGGCTCAGTACTATCGCCTCGAGCAGAGAATTGCTCGCGAGTCTGTTCGCGCCGTGAACGCCGGAACAAGCCGCTTCCCCCACGACCGAAAGCCCGGGAAGGTTGGTCTTCCCTTCCATGTCCACTCGTACACCGCCGCACATGTAGTGGGCGGCCGGAACGACAGGGATTGGTTCTCGAGATATATCGATACCGTACTCGAGACAGCGCTCGTAGACGAAGGGAAACCGGTCCTTGAGCCAATCCGCCGGCTTTTTGGTGATATCGAGCAGAACGTACTTCTCTCCGCTCTTCTTCATCTCACTGTCCATGGCCCTTGCGACAATATCCCTCGGCGCCAGCTCACGCCTGTCGTCGTAATGTGACATAAATTCGTCACCCGCAGTAGTTCGCAGGACCGCACCCTCGCCCCGCAAGGCTTCGGAGATCAACAGCGATTTCACCTTTTGATGATAGAGGCTCGTGGGATGGAACTGGACGAATTCCAGGTTCGATATCTCAGCCCCCGCACGGTATGCCATTGCGATCCCGTCCCCCGAAGCGACATCGGGGTTGGACGTGTAGAGGTATATCTTACCTGCTCCTCCAGTGGCGATAATCGTATGCCTCGCCAGATAGGCGGCTATCTCGTTGCGCCTCCGGTCGAGCACATAGCACCCCTTCACTCCACCGTCAGAACCGCCCACCAGATCTATTGCGAGATGTTCGTCCAGAAAGGATACATTCGGCGACTTGCCGACCTCGTCGAGAAGGACCTCTTCGAGCTCGCGGCCTATGACATCGTGGAAATGTACGATGCGTGAAGCGGAATGTCCCCCCTCGCGCCCTAGCCTGAATGAACCGCTCGATTCATCACGGTTGAATCTGACCCCGAGTTCCGCAAGCTCCCGGATCCGGGCCGGCCCCTCCCGGACCATTATCTCCACCGCCTCCGGGTGACACAGCCCCTGCCCCGCCTCGATCGTATCCGAAATATGAAGCTCGAAGGAATCCTCGTCGTTCGCTACAGCCGCGATCCCTCCCTGCGCGTAGTAGGTGTTGCTCGCCGAGCCCTCCTTCTTGGTCACGATAGCGACATCGGCGAACCGGGCCGCCTTGCGGGCCAAGAGCAGCCCGGCAATACCGCTTCCTATGACGAGAACATCGGTTTTTTCTATACGCACTTCTATCTCCTCCTGGCAGACTATATCATCATAGAAAATGCGCCATATAGTCGCAAGACAAAGAAGTGCAATATGCAAAGTAACGATTCCCCTCCCCAACACCGCACTTTTCCATCGAACAGCTTTATACCATTATATACAGTCAGTTATAGAGTGTTTGGCCTGCTTGACTCTTGGCACAATCATTGCGTAGATTTGCTTTGAACTGTATGCATAGCCAGTTACGTGCGAGGAGGTTACCCGATGCATAGGAAGAAGTTGACAGCAATTGCCCTTATTTCACTGGTCGCCGTCTGGTTTCTCGCGATGGGATGCGACGAGGACAGCAACTACGATTCCAGAACCGTCATCTATGTGGCCAGCGTGAACGATAATGCTCCCTATATGAGCGACGTCCTGAACCAGGGCGATTCGGTCCGCACAGAGAGTGGAACAGGCTGGGTCACGAATGATGATTATGTCGAGGAAGACTGGATCGCCGTTGTATTTAATAACAAACCATACAACGGCTTGCTCAATCCGGACTGCGGGTCCCTGGGAGATTTTCTCGTGACCCACTATTCGGTCGAGTTCCTGCCGTACGGAAGCAATCCGGTACCGGTTCCGCCATTCAGCGGTGAGACGAGCATACTCGTCCCGGCCAACTCGATGACAGAGGGATATATTTTGCTCGTGCCGATTTACGCGAAACAGATCTCACCCCTGGTCGATATGCAGTACACGGGACAGGAGATCATGACGATCGCAAATATTACCTTCAGCGGTCACGAAGTGCAGACAGACAGAACCGTCGAGTTCAGCTGTGGAGTATCGGTAAACTTCGCTGACCCTCTCGAAACCGACGAGTTCTAGCCTATGGGGTAACCACCGACGCATAGCGATAGATCGGGGAGTCTCTGAAACACGGAGGCTCCCCTTTTTTGTTCGTTAATTTGTAGTGTAAAGGAGATCTGTCTTCCGATTCGGTCTCCTCAGGAGCCTTACTCCTGCCGATCGAGGAACCCGAGGAGTTTATCTATCCCCTTGATCTCCATCCCTATACGGAGTGCCAGGAGCTGCGTTCCGGCCGCAAAGCGCCCCTCCACCTTGGCCAGATCCTTTTCAGTCGTAACGATGGGGCAACTCTCCTCTATCTCCTTCTCCATCCAGCGGATGTCCCGTCTCCTGTACATGTGGTGATCGGCGAAACGAAACGAGATCACGGGATCTGCGCCGATCGAGCGTACGGTCTCCTCGAAGGAGCCGGGCCGCGCGATCCCGGAGAAAAGGGCGACCCTCGAACCCGACAGATATTCGAGCGAATGGGTTTTTCCATCTGCGCCCATCAGATCGACCGCGGCGTGCCTTGAATAAAAGACCGGCTTGTCCCCGATGAGTTCTCTCACAATGATCGGCGTACGCTCCTCCACGGCTCTCGTGAAAATTATGCAGTCCGCCCTGTTTACCGCCCCGGGGAGTTCACGCAGGTTCCCAAGGGGAATTAGTCTTCGGTCGCCGAAGGGGCGTTCCCAGTCGAGCAACAGGATGTCGAGATCGCGCTCGACTGAACGGTTTTGAAACGCGTCATCCAGTATGATGTGTGACGGGTGGAAGAGACGGCGCGCGATCCGGACCCCCCTCTCCCTGTCCCTCGAGATGACAGTCGGGATATCCCTCGAGGCGAAAAGGACCGGTTCATCTCCCACGGTCCGGGATAGAAAAGCGAGATCTGTTTTCTCCGGAACGCCGATTATCCTCTCGCCCAACCCCTCCCTCTCAATAAAGGATAGAGCCTCCCTGTCGATCGGCCTGTCTCCGGTCACCACGAATGGACCCGTCCTCTCCGCCTCGCTCCTGTAACCCCTGGTCACTATTATAGGTACCCCACCTTTTTTCCGCAGAGCCTCGGCAATCGCTATCGCACACGGAGTTTTTCCACCGCCGCCCGCTTCAAGGTTGCCTATCGATACGACCATCGTTCCGGATTCGCCGCTCACAGATCTCCGCATAGGCATCTCATGTGCCGTGGCGGATACATATGAGCCATAGACCTTCGATGCGAGATATCTTAACGGGAGGGACAATCTCGAGAGCCCAGGGCCCGAATAGATCCTCATCCATAACGGATATCGCTCACGGATCCGCATGCGGCCACACCTCCTCCCCTGCATATCCAGAAGCGCCGTCCAGTGCGGCTGTGAGCTCGTTAAGCCTTCTCTCGAGCTCGATACGAAGACGCTCCCTCTCTTCTCTATCCGCCCCATCAGGAACGAGCATCGGCTCTCCATATGCCACAGCCACTCTGGCGAAGGGAGCGGGCAGCTGAAACCGGTCCCATGAGCGGAAGAGCCTTCTCGGTCTCGACGTGCTCGATATCGGAACGACCGCCGAACCTGTCATCCTGCTCAACTCTATAGCGCCCTGATGCAGAACGCCCCGCGGCCCCCGTGGTCCATCCACTGCCAGACCGACGTCGAGTCCCTCCTTTAGAACCTTTGCCAGTTCGCGAAGCGCTCTCGCCCCGCCGCGCGAGGTCGAACCTTTCCGGTGGCCGAAACCGAGCCATTTTATGGCCCTTCCCATCAGATCCCCATCCTGATGCTCGGAGGCGAGAACCTGGATCCTGCGCCCCCGGTGCGAGAAACTGAGAACCAGCAGGCGGCCGTGCCAGAACGCAAATATGACCTGTTTCGACATACTGCGGCCCGCCGCGTAATTTTCCATTCCCCTCCACTCGATTCTCCAGGTAAGACCGAGCAGGCGGATCATCAAGGCACCTATGAACGATGTGAATCCTCTTGGTAGCCGTATCTTCATGATATCAGCTTTCGTTCAATGCCTTCTGGAAGAGACTGAAACCTCAAGGGCTCAAGCCGCCCGACGACGAAACAATACCACAGCCATCCTCGCCATCTGTGATTCTCAGCGCGGCCTCGGCGACGAGACGCAGCCCTCCCTCTCGATAGAGGCTCTCCCTGAGTCGAAGCAGATCGGCCGACATCCGCCTGTAGGTATCCTCGTCCTTTAATAGATCTATCGCCTCACCCGCGATCCTCGCGGCGTTCGCATCGCTCTGCAAAAGTTCCGGAATGATCTTGCGACCGGCCAGAACATTCGGCATCGCGATATGCGGGATGTTCACGAGCCGCTTCCCTATAGTAAATGTAATCGGAGATGTCTTGTAGATCACGACGATCGGAGTCCCGGACATGGCGCACTGAAGCGTCACCGTTCCCGACGACGCTATGACCAGGTGCGCATCTCCGAGTTTGTCCAGTCCGCCCGCCGTTATCTCGAATACCGGCTCGAGATCGGCCGGAACCGAGATCGCTGCTTCGTCGATCAGAGGAGCGAGCCCGAGGGTAAAACGTGCCCCCGTGTATGCCTTCCTGATGAGCCTCGCCCCCTCCATCATGACCGGAAGCATCCTCTCGACCTCCTGGGGACGACTTCCCGGAAAGAGCAGGATCCTGCAATCGCCGCCCTTTCCTGGTGATTCCTTGGGTGAATCAGGCGCATCGATATCATCGAGACTGGGATGCCCGGCGAATATGACCGGTATCCCGGCTCTACGGTAAATCTCCTCCTCGAACGGAAGTATTACCGCCATGATGTCTATAGTTTTTCTCATCCTTCCAATCCGCCAGCTTCCCCACGCCCAGATCTGCGGACTGATATAATAGAGGACCGGCACACCGACCTTGCTTGCGAACCGGGCGAGCCTCAAATTGAAACCTGGATAATCTACGGGAATGAATAGATCCACCTCGCCGCTCTTCAGCAGTCTCTTCAGTCTCCTCTCCAGCGATAGGATACGGGGAAGACCCTTTAGTATCTCCGCAAATCCCATGAAGGCGTATTTGTCTATCCGGAATCTTACATCGGCGCCCGACCGTTCCAGCTCGCTGCCCCCGAGTGCGGTCACGACCGAATCCGGCGCTAACCGCTTTATCTGTTGAACGAGGCGGGCGGCATGGAGATCTCCACTCGTCTCCCCACATGTAAGAAGTATCCTTTTTCCCTCTCTTTTCATCTCTCACCGATCTTTTCCATGATCGTCTCTGCGACCCGGAGAGCATTGAGCGCCTCAACCCCCGTTACCACCGGCCGCTTACCTCCCCTCACCGATTCCAGGAAGGAAGAGATCTCCTTTAGGAGCGGCTCGCCTTCATCGATCTCGGTATCGACCCTCTTTATGAAATGCGTGGGATCGACATCCAGGGCCCCGGGATCGAAATCTCCCGATTTCGCGAAGGCCTCAACACTCTTTTTCCTGAGATCGGCCGATATATAGAGGTTTTCCTGGAAGATACGTATCTTCCTGAACGAATCCCTCGATACCCTGCTTGCGGTGATGTTGGCGACACAACCACTCATGAACTCGATCCGCGCGTTCACGATATCGAGCGAACCGGTCAGGACATTGGCCCCTGAAGCCCTTATATCCCTGATCTCGTCCCCCTCCAGCAGCGCGAGCACGAGGTCCAGATCGTGTATCATGAGATCGACCACCACCGATACATCCGTTCCCCTGGGAGAAAACATCCCCAGGCGGTGCATCTCGATAAACATCGGATTGGAGACGAGGGCCGCGGCGGCCTCGAAGGCGCCGTTGAAACGCTCTATATGTCCCACTTGGAGTATGCAATTCGCTTTCGCGGCGGCCCCTACCATATCTTCGCCCTCGCTCGATGTCGACGCGATCGGTTTTTCGATCAATGTATGCACGCCTCGGCTGAAGGCGGACATGGCGGTCTCGAAATGATGCGTGGCTGGAGTACATATGCTTACAGCGCCGCAACGATCGAGCAGTTCATCGATATTGTCGCAAACCTCCCCGCCGAATTCGCTCGCGGCCGATTCAGCCCTATCCCTGATCCGGTCGTAGAGTAAAACCGTCGCCGATCCTTCGAGCGTGTTGTAGATACGTGCATGATGACGTCCCAGACTACCGACTCCTATGACGCCTAGGCATTTCACAGTCTCCTCCTCCTGGATGTACGGTGTGGAAAGAACTGCCTACTTGGTGATCCCCCGCCTGGAGTCGTTGATAAAATCGACGAACATCATGACCTCGGGGGTGCGGGGAAGCTCTTTCTCGATCGATCCCAACGCCTGTGTGACGTTTAGATCGCTTCGGTAAAGATACTTGTAGGCTTGTTTGATCTGCGATATCTGT
>DAOUUU010000083.1 GCA_030667985.1 Candidatus Krumholzibacteriota bacterium | reverse complement strand
TCATTTGACGGATAGTGAAAAATCATATATATTCACTTCAAAAGGAGTGGTATAGGAGAAACGCTACTGTTTTCTCGAGTTATAAGTGAATGAATAGGCCCGAGGGCGCCGGAAAACAGATAGCGTCTTTTTGTGCCCGCTTCGATAAAAAAGATTTGAAATTTCTACGGTGTATGGTATTAATTGTGGCATCGAGGACTGTCGACGGAGGGTATTGATGGCACTTTTTTTCAAGCTGCTCTTTTTCGGTGTAATAGGATGTATTGCTTACAGCTATGCCGGATATCCCCTAATCCTCATGATCGCAGGTCTCTTCCGAAAGCATCATGCCGTATCCGAAGCCGGATTTCAGCTCACTGTCACCCTTATCATATCGGCTCATAACGAGGACCGGATCATCCGGGAGAAGATAGACAACAGCCTGAAGCTGGATTACCCGAAGGATAGGCTGAAGATCCTCATCGCGAGTGACGGTTCGGTCGATTCGACGAACGATATAGTCAAGGAATACGAGGGCAAGAATGTTGTACTCAAAGCGTTCGACAAGAGAGAAGGGAAGAGTTCTACGCTGAACAGGTCGGTTCTGGGACTCGAGGAGGACATACTGGTCTTCTCCGACGCGAACGCCTTTTACCGTGAAGACGCCGTCAAGAGGTTGGTAGAGGCTTTCAAAGATCCCCAGGTAGGATGCGTGGTCGGACGGCTCATCTACATGGACAATGATTCATATGTTGGAAAGGGAGAGGGGCTCTACTGGCGTTACGAGTCCTATCTGAATCAGCTGGAGAGCAGGCTCGGTTCGGTGCTTGTCGGGACCGGCACGATCTTTGCCATACGGCGGGAACTCTTCAGGCCCGTCATGAAGGATGTCGCTAACGACTTCCAACTTCCAGCAGAGGTCGCATCGCAGGGGTACGATGTCGTCTACGAACGTGAAGCGATCGCACATGAGCGTTCCACCTATTTCTGCAAGGAGGAATTCTCGAGAAAGAAACGTATCATCGTACGCGGCCTGACCGGTCACAACCACTTGAGGGGCCATTTCGGCGGGAGATTCAGGGTGTTCCAGTTTTTCTCGAGGAAGATGCTCCGTTGGTGGGTCGGGCCGATGCTGCCGCTGCTCTATATCTTGAATCTGGCGTTGATCTCCGATCCGGTATTCTTTACCCTTTTTCTGCTCCAGAACCTTTTCTATATCTTCGCGGCCGTAGGGGCTCTGCTGAGAAGAGGCTCCGTTCAGTCGAGGATATTTCTCGTGCCATTCTATTTCACCGTCGTCAACATGGCTGCTCTTGCTGCGATAGTAACCTATTTCTTCGGCCGGCGTGTATCCTCATGGGAGAAAGCCGAGACGACCCGCGAGATGGAGTATGAAACGCTTCAGCAACCCCGGCTGCGCGTGATCTCCGGCAGAAAGGCTAGGTACAGCAAACCTGAAAAAGAATTGGAAAACCTGGAAAGAATCACCTGATACACTCCAGCCCGGAATCCCGGTCCGCTACCGCCCAGACGCACCCTGCTCCTGATCTACTGAAAATATTGAGTGCACTATGAGAAATGAGGAACTTTCTCACTCTCTGAGACTATATAGGGCTGAGAGGTGGAACGATTACTTCTATACTGCCCCTGAAGGAGGTGACGCGTCGCCTGTAAGGCGGCGGAAGAGATATGAACAAGAGGATAACGGTTCTGTTTGGAATTCTTCTCATCCTGTCAGTCGCTGTGTCCGGTATCGCGTTCGGCGGCGAGAAGACAAAGGCGGGCGAGGTTAAGAAGAATATCAGGATACAGATAAGCAGCGACTCCGCCGGCGTTGAGGGCGAGGAATTCATCTGGACGGATGGCGAAAAGGGAAATGTCAAGATCATCCAAAAGGGTGAGGGTTGCGCCTTTATCGGTATCAACATGGAGGAGTTGACGGAAAAGATCAGGAAAGAATTCGGGTACAAGAAGGATGTCGGTGTTCTGGTCGCCGGTATCGTCGAGGAGAGTGCAGCCGAGAAGTATGGACTGAAGAAGGACGACATCATCTATCTGTTCGCAGGTGAGAAGGTCGAGAGTGCGGAGCACCTGGCCGAGCTGGTCAAGGAGAAGAAGCCGGGTGATGAAGTGCATATCGTCTACTATCGGGATGGGAAGAAGAAGAAAGTGGATATCGAGCTTGGAAAGCGGGAGTACAAGATCATCGAGATGGACTATAAGTATTACGGGGATGCGGCCAAGAAGTATGCCGAGCTGGCTAGGGATGCGGGCAGGCATGCTTTCATCAGGAGCAAGAGCTTCTTCATGCCTCAGGGACGGCTTGGGCTCAGGCTTAAAGACCTTGACGGCGATCTTGCTTCCTACTTCGATGTGAAAGAGGGCGAGGGCGTGTTGGTTCTGGAGGTCATCGAGGAGAGCCCCGCCGAGGAGGCTGGTGCCAAGGCTGGAGACGTCGTGGTGATGGTCGGCGAGGAGAAGGTGTCGGATAGCGAGGAACTCCTCGAGCAGATATGTGGACTCGATGTAGATGACGAGGTAAAGCTCGTCGTCGTTCGGAAGGGAAAAAAGAAGGAGCTCACGGTCGTTATCGACGATGATGAGCATTTCTTCTCCGTATTCCCCGCTCAGAAATTCAAGACGAGGATAGAGATCCCGGAAATCCCGCCATACGAGATGCGCAAGATGGAAAAATCCGAGAAGATGGTTCTCGAGAAGGAGATCGACACTCTGAAGCAGGAGCTGAAGATGCTCGAGAAGCGTCTCGAGAAGATAGAAAAGAAGTAAGAGCAGCCTGCGGGATCGACGCAAAGGGCCTGTCCATCGAGGGACAGGCCCTTTTTCATATCAAAATGGGTTACAATGTCCGCGGCACTGGAGCCCGGATCGCCCTGTTCCATACTCGTTTATTCCTTTGACAGCTAACGAAAAGTTGTCTATGTTAAAGCTTGTTCTCATGCACCCCGGTTAACATTTAATCGCGGTTTAACAAACAGATTCCACCTGCAAAAGGAGTGGTATTATGGTGCAAGATCAAGAAGGATCGCCGGTACAGACAGAAGCGGAACCGACTGTGGGCGGTGGATTCCTCCAGTCCATAATCGATATCTTCGTCGATCCGATGAAGGTCTTTCTAAGGATCGAATCGGGCCTGACGTGGTGGAAACCCTTTGTCGTAACTGCTGTTATCGGAATAGCCAATGGTTATTTGATGATGCCTTTCCAGGTGAAAAGACTCGCGCTGAATCCAAGTGGCATGACGCCCGAACAGGTCGAGGCCGCGGTGGAGAATACGGCCAAGTACGGCATCTACTTTCTCTTGTTGGTGCCGGTTGGGATGGTCGTAGTCTATTTCATCGTAGCCGGGATCTCGCATATGATGATCAATCTGATGACCTCGAAGGCGGATTTCAAGAAGACCCTGAGCCTGATAAGCTATCTGGGCCTTATATCGATCCTCGGTCAGCTGGTGACATCGGCAGTGCTTCTGGCGAAGGGGGTCGACAGCATCGAGTCGGTGGCCGACATGACGATCAGCTTTAGCCCGGCTGCGCTAATGCCCGATGTGGAAGGCGTGGGATTCGCCCTGATGGAAAGCCTGAGTATCTTCAATATCTGGTATTATGTCCTGTTTTTGATTGGAACGGCCGCCATCTTCAAGATCGAGAAGAGCAAGGCGATCGTCCCTGTCATAGCCATCTGGGTGCTCTCATTCCTGTTCGTGTTCCTGGGAACTATGTTTGGCGGATCCTGAGATCCACAGTCTATCTTAATTGAAGAGAGCAAGTTATGAGGCACAGAGGCGCCATCTAGCCAACTGAACCGATATTGCGGTATAACCGATTGTCCCAGAGGAGGTTGTGTTGAAGAAGTACAGTATCGACAAGATCAGGAACATCGTATTAGTCGGCCATCAGTCCAGCGGCAAGACGATGCTCGCAGAAGCGATCGCCTTCGATGCGGGTGTAATAACGAGACTGGGACAGATCGAGGACGGCAACACACTGCTCGACTCCACACAGGAAGAGATCGAAAGGAAGATTTCCATCACGGCGGGTCTCACCTTTGCTGAGATCGGCAAGACAAAGGTGAATGTGCTCGACACCCCCGGGTACGACGATTTCGTGGGAGATGTGATATCATGCCTGCCGGTCGTCGAGGGCGGTATCGTTGTTATGAGCGCCGACAACGGGGTCGAGATAGGTACGGAGAGCACCTGGAAGTATCTAGACAGGTACGATCTTCCAAGGATCGTCTGCGTCAACAAGATGGACAAGGAGCATGCCGATTTCAATAAGTGCCTCGATGGAGCGCAGAAGCATCTCGGCGCCAAGGTGATGCCGTTGTTTCTGCCTATCGGACAGGGCGAATCGTTCAAGGGTGTTGTCGATATCCTCAGAAAGAAGGCATACTCCTACTCGGGCTCTGACGGTAAACACACCGAGGAGGATGTCCCCGCGGATATGGCGGGGAAGGTGGACGAGCTCCGGCAGGGTCTCATGGATTTCGCCGCCGAGACGGATGATTCACTCCTCGAAAGATTCCTCGAAGGGGGCGAATTGACGGACGAGGAACTGACCAGGGGCCTGGCGACCGGCTGCCTGGCCGGATCGCTCGTGCCCTTGATCCCCGTATCCTCCACCGGTAATATCGGAATCCGGCAGCTCATGAAACTGATAGTCGATATGCTTCCCGCACCGACATGGCGCAAAGAGCTCATGGGGGAAAAAGAGGGCAAGAAGATCGAGGTCAAACCGGAGGGCTCTACGCTCTCATATGTCTTCAAGTCTCTCAGCGAAAAACACATAGGAGATCTATCATTCATACGTTCCTACGCCGGCGACGTGTCGGTCGGTGCAGATCTCTTCAATGCAAATACCGAGTCATCGGAACGGATAGGGCAGGTCTATTTCATACAGGGCAAGAACAGAGTCGAGACGGATGCGATCGGACCCGGAGACATCGGAGCGGCTGTCAAACTCAAATCGACAAAGATGAACCAGACGCTCTGTGAGCGTTCCAGCGCCGTTGTCATCAAGACCCCTGAATTCCCGCAGCCGTCGCTGCATACCGCAATCATCGCAAAGGACAAGAGCGATATGGACAAAGTGGGAACGGGTCTGAACCGGCTGCACGAGGAGGATCCGACCTTCAAGGTCAGGATCGATGCGGAGCTGCGGCAGACGATTCTTTCCGGCCAGGGAGAGCTGCACTTCGAGGTTATTCTGAGCAAACTGAAGCACAAACACGGTGTCGAAGTCGAGATGATCGTTCCGAAGATCCCGTACAGGGAGACGGTGACCGCTACCGCCGAGGCTCAGGGCAAATACAAGAAACAGAGTGGAGGCCGAGGCCAGTACGGGGATGTGCATATCAGGATCGAACCTGTTGCGCGGGAAGCGGGCTTCGAGTTCGTCAACGCGATCGTCGGCGGAGTGATTCCCACGAAGTACATCCCGGCGGTAGAGAAGGGTGTAATTGCGGCGATGAAGAACGGCATCCTGGCTGGATATCCTATCCAGGATGTCAAGGTGACTCTCTACGACGGTTCTTACCATAACGTGGATTCATCAGATAATGCCTTCAAGGTGGCCGGATCACTCGGATTCAAGAATTCAGCACAGCTGGCGAAGCCGGTCATACTGGAGCCTGTAATGGATGTCGAGGTGCTAGTGCCCGACGAGTACATGGGTGACATCATGGGAGATCTTTCGATGCGGCGGGGTAAGATACAGGGAACCGAGCAGAAGAGCGGCCTCCAGACGATCAAGGCTCAGGTGCCGCTGGCCGAGCTCTACCGCTACTCTACGATGCTCCGCTCGATGACACAGGGACGGGCCACGCACATCCGTGAATTTTCGCACTATGAAGAGGTTCCGCACGAAGTCGCCCAGAAGCTTATCGCGGAGGTGGAGGCGGCAAAAGAGGATGCCAACTGATCTGCCAGGAGGGTGTTCGTGTCTGGACATTCCAAGTGGAGTACGATTAAGAGGAAAAAGGCGAAGGTCGATGCCCAGCGAGGCAAGATCTTTACAAAGCTGATCAAGGAGATCGTCGTGGCCGCCCGGGAGGGCGGGGGAGATATAGAGTCCAACACCCGCCTCAGAACGGCGATACAGAATGCCCGTGACAGTAATATGCCGACGGCCAACATAGAGAAGGCGATAAAACGCGGTACAGGTGAATTGCCAGGTGTAACATACGAATCATGCACTTTCGAGGGGTACGCCCCCGGAGGTGTCGCGATACTCGTCGAATCACTGACCGATAACCGGAACAGGATCAGCGCCGAGATCCGGCATACATTTTCCAAATACGGAGGGCATCTCGGCGAGCCTAACTCCGTATCCTGGATGTTCGAGCAGAAGGGTATCATCGTTATCGACAGCAAGCACGCCGATGAGGAACAGGTGCTCGAGATCGCTCTGGAGAACGGGGCGGACGATGTCAGGGCCGAGGGGGAGGTGTTCGAGGTGGTGTGCAACCCGGTCAGCTTCGAGGCGCTTAGGGGCAAGTTTATAGAGATCGGGATCGAACTGCAACTATCCGAGGTCACCCTCTACTCGAAGAACACTGTTAAGCTAGACAAGGATCATGCTTTGACGGTTCTGAAGCTCGTCAGTATGCTCGAAGACAACGATGATGTCCAGCGGGTGAGCGCGAATTTCGATATTCCCGACGACATATTGGGGGAAATCGAATCCGAGCTATAGCTCGCGACCCGCTAAGGGAGTGACTGTGTCTGTTACTGTCGGAATCGATCCGGGCAGCCGGATAACCGGCTACGGTGTAGTCGAGCAGAGAGGCCGCAATATACTCTACATCGATTCGGGTGTCGTGCGAAACAAATCCTCGAGTAGCAGGCCCGAGCGGTTGCACATGATCAAGAAAGCGCTCGATAAGGTATTGAGGCATCACAGCCCGACCGCTATGGCAGTCGAACAGATATTCATGGCAAAGAATCCCAAGAGCACACTCGTTCTGGGGGAGGTGAGAGGGGTCGTCCTGCTGGCTGCTGCCGAAGCGGGCGTATCCGTTTACGAGTACTCGCCGCGTGAGGTCAAGAGCAGCGTTGTCGGAAAAGGAGCCGCGACGAAGGGACAGGTCGCCGCCATGATCCAGAGGCTGCTCGAAGTAGGACACACCCCGGAGACCGAGGATGAGACAGACGCCCTGGCTGTCGCGTTCTGTCATGTCTTGAGGGTTTCTGGATTCACCGGAGGGCTTTGATGATCGCCTCGATCGAGGGTGTAATACATTCGAAGGAAGAGAACACCATTGTACTCGAAGTCGCTGGTATCGGATTCGAGGTCCTCGTGCCGCTCAGAACGCTGGAAAGAATAGGAAAAGTCGGAGAGGTAGGGCGCCTGGAGACATACCTGCACGTTCGCGAAGATGCTCTGACACTGTACGGATTCCTCGATGGGATGGAGAAGGGGCTCTTCAGGGCCCTTCTCAGCGTGAGCGGAGTGGGTCCCAAGGTTGCTCTCGCCGTCCTGTCGGTCTGCGAGGCGAGAGAGCTTGCTCGCATCATACACAGGGAGCAGACGACCGATCTCGTCGCAATGCCGGGGATCGGAAAGAAGACGGCTGAACGGATCATCCTGGAGCTCAAGGACAGGATAGACCTGGATAGTTTCATCCCGGGAACCGAAGAGGCACCCGAGAGCATAGGGCGAAAGATTATGGAAGAAGCCGCATCCGCGCTCCTATCGATCGGGCTCACGCGGGTCGGCGCCGAGAAAGCTCTCCGGGAGCTCAATCTCGAAAAACTTGGAGAAGAACCCTGCGTCGAGGATATCGTTCGCGAGGCGCTGAAAAGGGTCACATCCTGATTCCGATGGGAGACAACGGAATATGACGGACGGTCTCATAACCGATCCCCAGATATCGCCCGAGGAGCTGATGTCCGAATCGAAGCTGCGCCCCAAAACGATGGAGGAGTTCGTCGGACAACTCAAGGTGAAGGAGAACCTCACCGTATTTATCCAGGCGGCCAAGCAGAGGAACGAACAGCTCGATCATGTGCTGCTCTACGGTCCTCCAGGACTCGGCAAGACAACGCTGGCCTATATAATCGCCCGCGAGCTCGGTGTAAATATCAAAACGACCTCCGGTCCCGTTTTTCAGAATCCCGCCGAGTTGCTTGGCGTCCTTACTCAGATAGAACAACGGGATGTGGTCTTCATAGACGAGATACACAGGTTGAACAGGGTGATCGAGGAACATCTCTATCCCGCGATGGAGGATTTCAAGTGCGAGCTTATAGTCGACAAGGGCCCTCACGCGAGGCATTACTCGCTGGCCATAGAGCCCTTTACGCTTATTGGTGCGACGACCCGCGCTGGGATGATCACACCGCCCATGCGCAGCAGGTTCGGAATCGTCGCCAGGCTCGATTTCTACTCGGCGGAAGACCTGCACAGGATCGTGAAGCGATCTGCCGGACTACTCGAGATCGAGATCGACGATAGGGGAGCATTCGAGATCGCCCGGCGCTCCAGGGGAACTCCCAGGATAGCCAACAGACTCCTGAGGCGAGTCAGGGATTTCGCCCAGATCAAGGGCGAGGGGATCATCGATCCAGAGATAGCCGAATACGCCCTCGAGAAACTCGAGGTCGACGGCAAGGGGCTGAACGAGATGGACAGAAGGATCCTCTTGACGATCATAGAAAAGTTCTCCGGCGGCCCCGTCGGGATCGGATCGCTCTCGGTCGCTGTCAGCGAAGAGGCGGAGACGATCGAGGACATATACGAACCCTTCCTGATTCAGGAAGGGTTTCTCCATCGCACTTCCAGGGGAAGGGTAGTGACAGAAGCGGGGTACAGGCACCTCGAAATAGATCCGGGTAAGGGTGGATCTACACAAGAGAAGTTCTTCTAACAGACACATACCGATGCCAAAGAATCCTCATGAAACTAAGTGATTTCGACTACGAACTGCCCGAGGAACTCATCGCACAGTATCCGGCCCCCGAGCGCGATGAGAGCAAGCTCATCGTGATGAACAGGAAACACGACGAGATAAGGGAGACTCATTTCGGTAATTTCCCGCGGTACTTGCGGGATGGGGATCTGCTCGTGCTTAACGAGACGAAGGTGTTGCCCGCCCGTCTCTATGCGAGGAGGAGCACAGGTGGAAGGGTGGAGATATTTCTCACAAAGCGTCTTGAAGAAGGCGAGTGGCTGGCTATGCTGAGACCGGCGAGGAGGCTCGTCACAGGGGAGAAACTGATGGTCGAACCGGGCGCTCAGGAGGTAGAGGTCATAGGGCGCGCCCTGGAGGACGAATGGCGCGTCAGATTGCCCGACGGCGCCGACGAGGACGAGTTTCTCGATGAGCATGGTCATATTCCGTTGCCTCCCTATATCAAGCGCGGTGACGAACCGGAAGATCGCGAGAGGTATCAGACGATATTTGCAAGACATTCTGGCTCTGTGGCCGCTCCGACGGCCGGACTCCATTTCACCGAAGAAGTGTTGCGAAAGATCAAGAACCATGGTGTCACCGTGCTGCCCCTTACGCTTCATGTCGGTGCCGGGACCTTTCGCCCCCTGAAGAAGGAGATCGTAGAGGAGAACGATATCTCGGCCGAATATGTTCGGATCCGAAAGGAATTCGTCGACGAGATACTCGGAGCGAGGGATCAGGGAAGGAGGGTCATCGCCGTTGGAACGACGACGACAAGAGCGCTCGAATCGATCGCCTCGGGAAGCTTGGTCAGTTCGGGTGAAGGGTCAGATCCGAACGAGTTAGCCGGATGGACTGATCTCTTCATTCATCCCGGATACCGGTTCGAGGTCGTCGATGCGATCCTTACGAATATGCATCTTCCGCGTTCCAGTCTCCTGGTTCTCGTCTCCGCCTTCGCGGGACGTGAACGGATCCTCCGGACATACCGTTGGGCCGTAAAGCGGCGGTATCGTTTCTACAGCTACGGCGATGTCATGTTCTTGCAATAGAGGGGGGGATGAGCGGTGCCGTTTCGGTTCGAGTTGCTGCACGAGGATAAAGCTGGGCCCAGAGCCGGCAGGATCATCACCGATCACGGTGTCGTCGAGACCCCCGCCTTCATGCCGGTCGGCACGCAGGGTGCGGTCAAGACCCTTTCCTCTGCCGACCTGGAGTCTATGGGCGCAACTATAGTATTGGCAAATACATATCATCTTTACTTAAGGCCTGGCGAGAAGTTAGTGGCCGAGGCCGGCGGCATCCGCCGGTTCATGTCGTGGAACGGCCCGGTACTGACAGACAGCGGAGGGTACCAGGTCTTCAGTCTGGCCGATCTGAGGCGGCTCAGCGGGGAGGGCGTCGAGTTCCAGTCTCATCTCGATGGTTCGAAGCACATGCTCACCCCTGAGCGTGTCGTGGAAATACAGCTCTCGATCGGTTCTGACATCATGATGGTGCTCGACCAATGCACGAGCTATCCCTGCGGCCGTTCAGAGGCAAAGACTGCAGTGGACAGGACGACGCTCTGGGCAGAGAGGAGTATCGCCGGCAGGGGGGCGAGAATCATCAAGGATGATTACGAGCGGGTCTTGTTCGGTATCGTCCAGGGTTCCGTCTACCCCGATCTGCGCGAGCGTTCGGCAAGGGAACTCGTGGGCCTCGATTTTCCCGGGTACGCGATAGGGGGGTTGTGCGTCGGCGAACCGAAGGCCGATACGATGAGCATCGTCGAACGGACGGCTGCCTGCCTGCCCTCCGACAAGCCCCGGTACCTCATGGGAGTGGGTTTTCCAGAGGACATCGTCGAGGCGGTGGCGAGAGGGATCGATCTTTTCGATTGCGTCGTCCCGACGAGGAATTCGAGAAACGGCACAGTCTACACATCCCGGGGCAAGCTGGTGATCAAGAATGCCGCCTATGCTCGCGATTGGGGACCCATCGATCCCGATTGCCGATGTGAGACATGCCGCCGGTATTCGAGGAGCTATGTACGGCATCTCTTCAACGTCAGCGAGATGTCGGGGCCGAGGCTTGCAACTTATCATAGTCTCTATTTTTACTTGCATCTGCTGTCGGAAATGCGGCAAGTTATACGGGAAGGTTCCTTCAGGGAATGGAGGAAGGAATTCTACAAGAAGTACCGGCTTTCCTGATGGAGCCGCCACACCTTAAAAGGAGGTACGATGTCTGGTCTTATTTTTGCACTGGCAAATCCG
>DAOUUU010000142.1 GCA_030667985.1 Candidatus Krumholzibacteriota bacterium | reverse complement strand
TATCTATCAATGCCTGCTCGTCGAGATGTTTCAGGGGCGCTACGATCGGCAGGCGGCCGACGAGCTCCGGGATGAGCCCGTACTTGATCAGGTCCTCGGGCTGCACCAGCTTTGTGATCTCGTCGATTTCCTTGCGGTAGTTCGGGCCTCTTTCGGCGCCGAATCCGACGACTTTATGACCTATCCTTCTCTCGACGATCTCCTCTAGTCCCTGGAATGCTCCGCCGCAGACAAAGAGTATGTTCTTTGTGTCGACCTCGATGAACTTCTGCTGCGGATGCTTGCGCCCTCCCTGCGGGGGCACGTTAGCGACGGTCCCCTCGAGGATCTTCAAAAGTGCCTGCTGGACACCTTCGCCCGAGACATCTCTCGTGATCGAAGGGTTCTCGCTTTTTCTGGCGATCTTGTCAAGTTCATCGATGTATATGATTCCCCGCTCGGTTGCGGCGAGGTTGTAGTCGGCGCTCTGCAGGAGACGCACGAGGATATTCTCAACATCCTCTCCGACATAACCGGCTTCTGTCAAACTTGTCGCGTCGGCGATGGCGAAGGGCACCTTGAGAAAACGCGCCAGCGTCTGCGCGAGCAGCGTCTTGCCGACGCCGGTCGGACCGACCAGCAGGATATTGCTCTTGTCGATCTCCACGTCATCGGCGCCGCGGTCGTGTTTGATGCGCTTGTAGTGATTGTAGACCGCCACGGCCAGCGTGATTTTCGCCTGATCCTGTCCGATCACATATCCGGCCAGGTTCTCGTTGATCTCCTTCGGTTTCGGGAAATCCTCGAGATCGTTGAACATCGACCCGGCCATCTCGTCTTCGAGAATATCGTTACATAGCCTGATGCACTCGTTGCAGATGTAGACGTTCGGCCCGGAGACGAGCTTGGCGACCTCGTCCTGTCCCCTGCCGCAAAACGAGCACTTGATGGCTCTTGGTGATGGATTCTTCTTTTTCATGAGCTTCTCTCATGCCTCCTTATTATGACGGCATTACTATTATACACCCAAATGAGCACTTCTGCGCCCATGAATCACTTCTTTTTAAGCTCACTCTTCGATGTCAGGATCGCGTCCACGATCCCGTACTTGACCGCCTCATCGGCCCCCATGAAATAATCCCGGTCTGTATCCTTCGAGATCTTCTTGAGGGTCTGCTTCGTATGCCTTGCCAGTATCTCGTTCAGTTTGCCCCTGATATTCAGGATCTCCCTCGTATAGATCTCGAGAGTGGTAGCCTGACCCTGGGACCCGCCGGACGGTTGGTGTATCATGACCCTGGCGTGTGGAAGAGCCGACCGTTTGCCAGGAGTGCCGGCCGCCAGCAGCACCGCTGCCATACTGGCCGCCTGTCCCATGCAGATGGTCGCAACATCACAGGAAATATACTGCATCGTGTCGTAAATCGCCAGTCCCGAAGAAACGACGCCGCCCGGACTGTTGATATACAGAAAGATATCCCGTTCCGGGTCCTCGGCCTCGAGAAAAAGCAGCTGGGCGATGATCGAGTTGGCGAGCATATCCTCTATTCCCGTTCCGACAAATACGATACGATCCTTCAGCAGCCTTGAATAGATATCGTAGGCCCGCTCCTCACGTCCCCTCGTCTCGATGACGTAGGGAATCGGTATGCTTCTGATCTGGCTCATGGTTCCTCTCTTTCGGTGACGCCTCTTTAGCCGCTTTCGGCGGCGCCGAGAATAATCTCGAATATCTTTCGCTCGCGCAAGCGATTTTTAAGACTCTCCAGCTGTTCGCTTCCCTTCTTGAAGTATTTCTTTATCTCTTCTGTCGGACGCCCGCTCTCCTCAACGAGCTTTTTGAGCTCGGTGTCGATCTCTTCGCCGGTCACCTCGACTTTTTCCTGCCCGGCAATATAGTCCATCAGAAAATACCGTTTGATATTGCGAAGGGCTATCTTCTCGAAGAGCTCCTCCATCTGGGCCTCTTTCTCCCCGTCCTCTTCCGGAGGCGCGCCCATCGACTTCCGGCGGCGGCTCTCCTCCTCACCAAGCTGCTTCTTGTAGTGCTCCTTCATGCTCAGAGGCACCTCGAACGGATTCTTCTCGAGCAGGGTGTCTATCGCCTGCTCCTCCATCTTCCTGCGGGCTTCCTTCGTCTTCTCCTCCTTCATGCGGTTCTCTATGTCCTTCTTCAGGTCATTGAGGGTCTCGATATCCTCGCTCACCTTCTTGGCGAATTCATCGTCGAGCGGAGGAAGGCGTTTTTCCTTGATCTCCTTGATCGTGAACTGGTACTGCACCTTCTTGCCGGCGACTTCCTTCTGACCGTACTCGGGAGGATAATCAATATCCACCTGGCCTGTGTGCCCGGTCTGTTGGCCGGTGATCGCCGACTCGAAGGCGGGAAAGAGCTGACCGGCGCCGAGCTGCCCCGGATAGTCCTTTACACCCTTCTCTGTATCCGGAGCCCCATCGTCGCCCAACGGCGCATAGTCGAGCGTGACGAGGTCGTCTGTTACAGCGGGGCGGTCGACGGCGTCGTACTCCACCTGCCTTTCCTGCAGGCTTTTCAGAACATCCTCGACCTCCTCCTTCTTCACCTGGATCTTCTCCTTCTTGATCTTGACGCCGATGTACCCATCCACTTCGAATCTCGGCCTGACCTCGAGATTGATCTTGAAGGTCAGGGGAGCTTCATCCTGATCGTCGACGTCGGTGAAGACCGGATCGCCGAGCGGCTCGAGCTTCTGCGATTCGACGATATGCCCGTACGCCAGAGGTAAGATGCTCTTGAGAGCCTCGCTCTTGATCGTATCGGTAAATCTCCGGCGGACGATGTCGGCGGGAGCCTTGCCCCTTCTGAAACCGGGCAGCTCTACCTCCTTCATCAATCCTTTAAGAACCTTCTCGCGCTCGGAATGGTACCGTCCGGGCGCGATCTCGACCGATACCACTTTCCTGCAGCCCGCCTCATCGGCGATCTCGATACTGATATCCTGTTCTGTCAACTTCCTGTCCATTACGTCCTTTCCCTCAAAAATATGGTCAGTTTTCGACTCCTACCGGTAGTTTTTTATCTGGTGCGAGAGGGGGGAGTCGAACCCCCATGAGTCTCCTCACTGGATCCTAAATCCAGCGCGTCTACCAGTTCCGCCACTCTCGCATGCGTGGTACGGCTCTATCTTGCTATTAAATACTACGATACAGTACCAACCGGAACACCCTGCCCGGCGGTACCAGCCGACCCTGCATAATGTTAATAGCTGCAGGTGGTATTATCAATCGGTTTCATGCAAATCGCAGACCTAACTACCGCCCCTTGAACTTGGCATCCCGTTTCTCGAGAAAGGCTTTCATGCCCTCCTTCTGATCCTCGGTGTCGCAGGTCATGGCGAAAAGGTCCGCCTCGAGCCGCAATCCGTCGTCGATGCCGATCTCGGTACCGTGATTGACCGCCTCTATCACGGCTCTCACGGCAAAGGGCGGCTTTGACAGAAGGAGCGCGGCAAGCTTGTCGACCGTCTTCTCGAACTCATCCTTCGACACGACTCTGTTGACGAGCCCCAGCTCCAGCGCTTCCTGTGCCTTGATGATTCGCCCGGTGAGACACAGATCCATGGCGACCCCTCTCGGAACGAGTCTCGCGAGCCTCTGGGTTCCACCATAACCTGGTATAGTACCGAGGTTTATCTCGGGTTGGCCGAGTTTTGCGGTCTCGACTGCTACGCGGAGCGTGCAGGCCATCGCCAGCTCACAGCCTCCCCCCAGGGCGAATCCGTTGATCGCCGCGATGACCGGTTTGCCCAGGTTCTCGATCAGCAGAGTGAGATTCTGGCCGCGATGGGCAAAATCCTTTCCGCCGACCATGTCGAGCTCGAGGAGCTCGGAGATATCGGCCCCCGCCGCGAAGGATTTATCACCATCCCCGGTCAAGACGACCACACCGACCTCCCAATCATCCTTCATCTCTACGAATGCAGAAGTGAGCTCGACAACCGTCTCTATGTTCAAAGCATTCAACTTCTTAGCCCTGTTGATCGTCACACGGCCTATTCCGTCACTCTTTCCGACAATTAGGTTCTTATAATCCATTTCAGGCTCCTTTCTTTCACTATCAGGTATTAAAATTGCAAGTGGTTGTGCTGTCAACTGTAAACTGATTCTTGACTGGAACGTTAATATTAATATATGGGAATCCATAAAACAATTATGAAAGTGCTCACTCTGAAAATAGCCGCCCTATTCGCTTTGACTGCCGTGGCCATGCTTTCGGCCCACTCCGCCTCCTGTCGCGAAGGAACCGAGATGGAGCTGAAGCAGCACCTTGTGAGCTTTTTCCAGCGCGGGGGAAATTTCACGGCGCTTCCGGAGAACCATCCGCTCCGGCCGCTCGCAGACCTGCCCCTCACCGCAACGACGAGCTATCAGCTTCTCAAGGGCGACGAAGCATTGCTGACAGGCTACTACCCCTATGTCTACCGCATAGTCATGACCAGGCTGAATCCCGAAAATATGACAAAAAACGGACTTATGCCGGGGGCGATCGGCCTGGAGGCCTCTGCCGGAACCTACCTCTCTCCGACGCTGAACGCTATCGCCGCGCTCGAGATCTACAGCCTCCATTTCATAGCGTTGGCGGCCGGTGAATACGAGGACTCGCACGATCTTCTCGCCTGGGCGAGGCAGATGGCAGAGGCGACCTCCAGAAGCTTCTACGACCCGTCGAGGAACTACTTTTTCCCCCTCGATGAACATGGATACATGAAGATCATGTACATAGCGGGGCAGGCTCTCCCGCTTGTGCTCGACGGCACTCTGGGCACGGGAGCGAGGATGAGGATAGCGGAGAAATTCCAGAGCCCCGAGCTCAATACCCCTCTCTGGAGGGAGATGGACGAGGATTTGATCCCGGTCGCCTACGCCTTCCTCTCGCAATGCCCGGAGATGAGCGGGATCCTCTCCAGGTCTTCTCCGTTTCACAGCGGACAGGGATCACCCGACCTCTGGTTCAGATACTGGAGCACCGGACCGCCGGCCCGAAGCGAACCATTTCCACGCTGGCAACACATCAGCTCGTTGATGCACCTGAAGCTGCTTATAGAGCGTGAAGACCTTATGGAACCGGAGCAGTCCGAGGCATTCGTAGACAATATCGATTTGCTCGTCCGCATTCTGGAGAGCGATCAAAAGACCACCGGCGACTACCTTGATGCAATCAATGCGGTCAACAGAGCTCTGGGAAGTGTCTCGACCTTTTCGGGGAACCTGAAGAGAGTCGCTGACCGGTGGCGGTCGGTGCGCGAATACAAATGGACCAAACTCTCCCCGCGTCTAAAGAGAATCATGACCGAGGCTTCAAAGGAAG
>DAOUUU010000138.1 GCA_030667985.1 Candidatus Krumholzibacteriota bacterium | reverse complement strand
TATCCATCTTGTGAAAATCGATATTGACGAGCTTCTCCATCATGTCGACCGTTATACCGGGCATCATTATGATACGTCCGTAGCGGCCGCCGTTTTCCACCATGAATCCCCTGAACGGCTTCTCCTCGACCCTCGCGTCGAGCATATAGACGGTGGCGTCGGCATTCTTCATCATCGTCTTGAAAATGGAGGTGGCGGCATCTATCGGCCTCAAGGTCTCGGTCATGAGATAGGTCGTAACCTCTCCACCTGTTTTCTTCGCCCAGAAGGCGAGTGCTTCGGCGATCTTCATCTTCTGACGGTCCGTCACGAGGAGGAGGCTCTCCCCCTTCTTGAGCTTGAGAGAATTGACGATGGCTTTTTTCGCGGCACTGTAGAGCTTGTCCATACACTCCTCCTTTTGGTTCCGCCATGAGCTCATGGGCTCGGACGGACTATTGCTTCTTACTCTCCTTCTCCGGGAAGAATAACCGAATCGGACCTTCCGGGCAACCCTCTACTTGTCACCCGCCGATCACCTCAGGAGCACCATCTTCCTGGTGAATCTGGCGGCGCCGACATCGAGCCGCACGAAATAGATACCGCTCGCCAGCGGTTCGCCGCGGTGGTTCCTGCCGTCCCAGACGATCGAGTACTCCCCAACGGGCAGTACTTCTTCTTTCATCAGCACCACCCTGCGGCCCAGGCAATCGTAGAGCCCGATCGATACTCGCGCTCGCCCGGACCGCTCCGTCTCCCGCTCCCCCACCGTGAATCTGATCGTCGTCGTGGGATTGAATGGGTTGGGGTAATTCTGGTTTAGCGCTGTGACGCAGGCCGGAGTGCCGGCGTCCGTGAGATCGCTGACGATCCAGCTCACCGCGTTGCTCCATCTGCTCTTCTGGCCGTCCATGTCGGAGCCCCGCGCAAGGTAGTAATAGGTTCCGAGTTCAGTGGGCGTTATGACACTGAAGGTGTCCGGGCAGGCCTCAGCGATTAGCGACCGCTTCTCGCTGAAGGGCGTCGGATCTATCAGGTCCGCGTAGAGCCCCTCGCCGTAGACATTCCCATCGGTCATATAGTGGAACCGGATCAGGACAAGATCTTCGGAGCTCACTCCCGCCTGGTTGAGATAAAAATCGGCTGTAATCCACTCTCCAACACTGCCGGTGATCCCATTCCCGCGGTTCGCGCCGTTCGGATTCGAATTGGTCGTACGGTTTCCCGGCACGGTGATCCAGCTGTAACCCTGATCGAAACTCACCTCGAGATAAGCGTAATCCCACCTGTCCTCGATGTCGTACCAGAGCGAGCTGGAGAAGGTCAGGCCCAGATCGGCGGGATACAGGACGGCTGTCTTCATCGAATTGGACAGATTGTCGCCGCTGCCGGAGTAGTAGCTCTGTGATCCCGCTGCCGCCCGGTCACCGCTGATGGAGAAACCGTCCAACACCCAGAGCGAATCCCCGTAGAGGCACGAATCGGTGAGTGATGCTATGTTCATGAACTCGATCAGGTCCCAGTTCTGCGCCCGGTTCGGATCGGAAGCACTTCCTCCGCTCCAGCTGAGCAGATAGCTCGGATCAGCGAGCTGCGTAACGTCATACATGAAGGGCGGCTCGGGTCCCATCACCCCGATGGGATCTCCTGCCAGACGGATTATGGTCAGGTTCAGATCGATCAGTTTCTCGCAGGTCGGTGCGATGAGATTATCGGGCGGGCCGAATCCCCCCTCCTCGTATGAATTGAGCTCCACGCAGAACGAGTATCCCTTCGGCTTCAGAACCGTGTCGCCGTAGACCCAATCGTCCGTGTCGCCGTTGGTGGGATAGAGCTCGTAACCGGAACTGGGCGAGTATCCCAAACCCACATTCATCGAATCGGCCAATGCCGCGAGAAGGTCGTGATCTTCCGCTGGATCGGAAATGTATCCCCACGGATAGAGGATGAGCTCGCCGTACGAATGATATGAGATGGAACAGATGATCTCGCGGGAGGCGAAGAAATCCCGGATGACCTGAGTCTCCGGCTCGCTGAATGGAGCGGGGCCCCGGTAGAGATCGTTCGCCGGATTGGGCGAGCTCCCGATATCGTCGTATCCCCACATGTAACCGTAGTTTCTGTTCAGGTCGACACCGAATGTTCCGTCCCCGTTGTCCCTCCTGTTCTTCCTCCACCAATCCCACCAGGGATCGGTGTGATTGTTCTGCACATAGACGTGTCCGTCCGGATTCACCATCGGCACGATCCATAATTCACGGCCGTCGACGAGTCCGGTCACCTCTGGATCGGTGCCGTAATTCTCGAGCAGATATTCGGCGACATAAAGGGGAACCTCGACGCTCATCAACTCGCGGGCGTGGTGGCAACCCATGAGGCAGACCTCCGGCTCATCCTCATCGATATCAACATTATCCGATATCTTAATCGCGATGATATAGCGCCCCTCTATGCTCGTCCCAAGAGTATCGAGCCGAGTGAGCGCGGGGTAGATAGAAAAAAGCTGAGCGAGGCTGTCCAGCAACTCGGCGTAGGTCTGGTACAGTCCCAGGTTCTCGTCCAGCTCTGCGGCCGCCAGCAGATCGGCCCGCTCCAGGACCGATACCATCGCGCCAGTGTCATGGAGCCAGGCGAGTTGATCCTCGGTCGCGGCTATATCGGCGCTTCCGTCGGGACGAACCGAAAGAATATCGAATCCGTGCGCCACCAGTTCAGCAAAAGTGATCTCCTTTGAGAATTTCACCCTTATCAGATATGGATGTTTGACCTCATAGGGGACCGCCTCGAGTGAGATGACCGTCGAGAGCGTGATTACTGCTATTGCGAGCAATACCGTCTTTCGCATGGATACCCTTTCGCTGGCAGAGCTAATCAGTTGCCGAATCATCAGGTTTATATATGATACCATACAAAAGCACGCGGCAGTAGCACTTTGAGGCATAGGCCCCAAACCCAGGTTTTTATTGATTTTTAATGTTTCACCGAATACATTGTTCTTTCAGATCGATTTATAGAGAGGAAAACGCATGCCGACATATCACTATTCCTGCGACCGGTGCGGATACGAGTTTGAAATCGAGCAACGGATCACCGATCCGCCCCGTAAACGATGCCCCAAATGCCGATGCAGCGTCTACCGTGTTATCCATCCGGTCGGGCATATCCTCAAAGGAAGCGGTTTCTATAGAACCGACTACAGGTCGGAGGATTTCAAGAAACGTGAGCTCAGCGAGAAGGAATCGACTCCCGTGATCAAGGAATCGAAATCCAAGGAGAAGAAGGACAGTAAGGCCTGATACTGATCTGAATCATCATGGATATGAAACGGCCTCCCATCGGGAGGCCGTTTTTCATTCATTCACACCTCTACCGGCTATTTATTATGAACGGCGCCGGATGTGTCCTAGCCGCTCTAGGAGCCCTTGGTTTCCTCAAGCGCGTCCCCGATGATTGAAACGGCCTGCTCGATCTCCTTCTTGCTGACGTTGAGCGGCGGTCGGAAACGGATCGTGCGCGGCCCGCACTTGAGAGCCATCAATCCCTTGTCCATTAGCAGTGTCAGGAAAGCGTCCCTTCGCGTCATATCTGAAAAATCAAAGGCGCAGAAGAGCCCCTCGCCGCGGGCGTTGGATATCAGGCCGGGATAGGAATCCCCCAGCTTCTTCAGCTCGCCGAGGAATAGCTTGCCCATCGCTGCGGCGTTATCGACCAGCTTTTCCGTTTCGATGATCTCTAGGATCCTCTTGGCCCGCCACATGTCGACGAGATTGCCGCCCCATGTGGAATTGATCCGGCTCGAAACCTTGAATACGCTGTCCACTTCATTGATACGGTCGCTCGACATGATCCCGCATACCTGCGTCTTCTTGCCGAAAGCGAGGATATCGGGCCGAACACCATAGTGTTCGTGGCACCACATCTTACCCGTTATGCCGAGACCGGTCTGGACCTCGTCAAAGATGAGTATGATCTCGTTCTCGTCCGCGATAGCTCTCAGTTCCATGAAGAACTCGGCTCTGAAATGGTTGTCCCCACCCTCACCCTGGATCGGTTCGATGATGATCGCTGCGATATCGTCTCCATCATCGGCCACGGCCTTCCTGATAGCATCGAGTGCTCTCTTCTCGGCCGCTACGATCTCTTCGAGGTTCTCCTCGATCGGGAAGGTGACCTTGGGGTTTTCTATCCTCGGCCAGTCAAATTTCGGAAAGTAATCGGTCTTGGTCGGATCGGTGTTGGTAAGGGACATCGTGTAGCCGGTCCTGCCGTGAAAAGCCTCGCGGAAATGTATGACCTTGTGCCCCTTCTCTTCCTTGTGGCCTTTCTCGAAATTCTTTCTCACCTTCCAGTCGAAGGCCGCCTTGAGGGCGTTTTCGACGGCGAGCGCCCCGCCGCTTACGAAGAAGAGATTCGGCAGTTCGTCAGGAACGGCGACACGCGCGAATGTCTCGACGAATTCGGCCATCTCGGTAGTATAGATATCGGAATTGGAGACCTTGTTGAGGGCGACATGAGCGAGCCTCTTGTAGAATCCCTCCTCGAGCAGCCCGGGATGGTTGTACCCTATCGAGCCCGAGGCAAAGAAGGTGAAGAAATCGAGATAGTCCTTTCCCGATTTCGAGTCGTGAAGGATCGTCCCCTTGCTCTTGTCCGAATCGAAAACCATTGGGAAACCATCCACGAGCATATGCTCAGAAAGCGACTCATGTACCTTATCGGGCGAGATCTTGGTCTCGACCGAAGGGCGGAAGCTGCTCATTCGACACCTCTCGAGTTTAAAGTTGTTTGAACAAACAGGTTACACACATAAAAAGGGATAGCCATAAGGCGCTGAGAATATATCAACTTTCTCTCGGATTTTCAACTATAAATATGGGGGCTTTTCAGATACACATTCTGAATAGATAAAAGGAGACGCTCGAAGGCTCGAATTTCCAGAAACCCTTGTCAGGAACCATTGGGGATCCATCTGGAAAGGACCAGTCTTTCGATATTTCCTCCGAACGTCCCCTAGACGCAGAGGTTGAGATGATCAACCATCTTCACGCGCCCGAAAATCTCTCGGGTCAATACCCTGGATAATTCTCGAACCGCTCCCGCCTGTTTTCCGGCCAGAAACGATTTGTTTTCACCAACTTCGACTCATCATCGAAAACGAATTCGCGACCGTGCTCGTAGTAGGTCCAGTGCTCGCGGATCCTGCCGTAGGCGTTGACCCGCAGTCTGTGCACGGGAAAACCGTACTCCTTGTAGATCCGCAGTTTGTCTTGCTGGAGCTTGTTTACGAGGGCGAGACGGCGCGAGTATTTTCTACTCTTCTTCCCCCTCATGACCGATGTCGCTTCGGTCGAAGTGGCGAAGATCGCGATCAGGGCCACGAGAAGGACAAGACGTCGGTACATCGTCTCCACATCCTTTCACTGATGCTAATCCAAAAGTTGCAATGCCTTGAACCCTGTGGTTTACTATTATACCATAAATGATCTGTTTATTTCAAGACGCTCCTTATAGTTGATTGGAGTTACCACACTTGGCCAAATCCGCCTCCAAAGTGAATCCCTCTATCAATACCGTCCGCGTGCTGCTCGTTGTGCTGTTTGTCATATGGTCGAACTCCTTCACGGCGATAAAGCACCTCCGGCAGATCTTCTC
>DAOUUU010000110.1 GCA_030667985.1 Candidatus Krumholzibacteriota bacterium | reverse complement strand
TCAGCCGCTTGGCGCTCATCTTTCCGAGACGCTTGAGAAGTTCTGATTCGAGAAGACGGAACGCGATTGCCGGCTCCGTCGTCGTGCCCGATTTCGATATGACGCAGACTGAGAACCGCTTGCCCTCGAGTGAATCGAGAAGCCGCGCATGGTGATCGGAAGAGAGGTTGTTGCCGGCAAAGAGGACTGGAAAGGCCGCCTCGCCGGGGAGCGCATCTATCAGGGCCCTGCCGCCGAGGTAGGATCCCCCGATTCCGATGACGACGAGCAGATCGCTCTCGTCCTGGATCCTCTTGGCCGTGTTCGTGATAAGGTTCAGGTCGTTTTGCGTAATCCCCGGCAGATCGAGCCAGCCCAGCATGTCGGCCCCGGGTCCGCTCCTCGATAGGAGCGACTGGAGCTCTTCGAGGCCCCTAGCAATAGTTGCCTCGAGTGAGGACTGCTCAAGGAAGGATCCGGTGTTTCCCGTATCGAATCTGATCATCATCAATCCATTGATTTTTCGGCGAGTGCAACCGTCTTCTCGGTGTTTTTCACGATCTCGTCTCTCAGCTTGACTGCCCTGTCCAGCGTCTTCTTCTTGAAGGATTCGTCCTCGATGCCGGGAAGATTGATGCGGACGTTGAGAAAAGCCCCCTCGGCTGCGGTCCGTGCGGCGAGGGCGGCGACTCCGGCGTCGCTTATCGAGTTGGCATTTCCCTTTTCCACGACGCGGCGCGCCAGTTTCGCGGCCTCCAGGGATCGCTCCAGAACTCCGAGAGGTACAAGCGTTGCCTGCTTGGTCGCCTCCTCGACGGCCGCGGTTCTCTGTGCCTTGTCCTCGTCCGTCTTTTTCGGCAGGCGCATCGCGTCCATCACCCTATTGAAGGCTTCGGTGTCCCGGTCGACGTCGGCGAGGAAGGCCGTTTTAAGCTCCTGGCCCCGGATTCCGATCTTTTCCATCTCTGTAAATGTCTCTTCGTAACCCTTCTTGCCGTGTGTCAGGGCTCCGACCATCGACGAGAGCGCTCCGCTCAGGGCTCCGCACAGGGCCGCGACACTGCCCCCTCCAGGAGCGGGGGAATCGGTGGACAGTAGATCGGTGAATTCATCTATCTTCATACTGGTCAATACGTTACCCTTGTCGAACTGGTACTCGATGATCTTCTTGTCCGCCTCGAACGGATAGAGGTCGCTAAGTCCCAGCGAGAGGTCCGCTATATGGATCAGCTCCCCCTCGGGCACACCCTTTGTCTTGCCCTGTTTCTCCAGATAGTATATGCCCGCCTGGAGCATCGCCTCTAAGGGGATGAGCCCCACGAGCTCGCTTCCGGTAACGCGGACGCCGAGCTCCGATGCGAGCCGGCAGCACTCGTCGAAGACGAGGTGGGGAGGCGTGATCTTGTAGTTGACAAGGTTGATCGATATCTGCGCCCTGCCGAAGTCCTCCATGTACCATCCGACCGCCTTGCACTCCTTGAAGATGCCCGAGGCACGCAGCGCCTTGCCGTTGTCGTCCCGGACAACCTTCCCCTCCCCGTCCCGTTTGAGGCGGCCCTTCTCCCGGATCGAGAAGGCGATTTCACGCGCGATCTTCGTGTCCCTCGTGTTCAGGTTGACGTTGTAGGCGATGAGGAACTCACGGGCGCCGATCACCGTCGCGCCCACCTTCGAGTTGAACTCGGCGGGCCCGAAATCGGGTTTCCATTCGGGATCCTCCAGCTTTTCCGCCAGCCCTTCATATTCGCCGGCCCGGATCGTAGCGAGGTTGCGGCGTTCGGGCTTCAGTGCGGCGTGTTCGTACAGGTAGACAGGGATCCCAAGTTCCTTGCCGACCCTGACCCCGAGCTCTCGCGCGAGCTCGACGCAGTCCTCCATCGTCACGCCGCTCACCGGAACGAATGGGCAGACATCGGTCGCGCCCATACGCGCGTGTGCCCCGGTGTGCTTGGCCATATCGATGACCTCGGCCGCCTTGGCGATGGCCCTGAAGGCCGCCTCTACGGCCGCCTCGGGTGTTCCGATAAGGGTTACGACCGTGCGGTTCGTATCTTTTCCCGGATCGACGTCGAGCAGCTTAACGCCTTCTGTCGCTTGGATTTCATCCGTGATCTTCTCGATCGTTGCCATGTCCCTGCCTTCGCTGAAGTTGGGGACGCACTCGACGAGTTTCATCATCCGTATCACTCCTTGTCTTCGTAGATCAAATCTGGCAGTATGTTGTAAGAATATATGTGTAAGGCGTCACGGTCAAGGAAGAGGTCGCATAGATCATGGAATTTTACCTGAGTATTCCGTTGGATCGGTTCGACGAGCGGATCGGCGACCTCATAAGACTCGGATTCCATCCAGAGATACGTATGACAAAGGCGGATCATCTTGCCAGGATGAAAGCGGGTGATTTTGGCCGCATACGAGAACAGATCGAGAGACATTCCCTCAAGACCTTCACCCACGGGCCTTTCTTCGGGCTTGATATCGCGAGCCTCGACCGGTGCCTCAGCGAATACTCGGCCGACTGTCTCCTGATCGGCCTCGAGGCGACAAAGTCGATAGGCGCAGAGCTCATGGTGATCCACACAGGATACATGCCCCAGTTCTCTCGCGCGGGGCGGCGCCACTGGTTCCGGAACTGGGCCGAGCGTATGCCGCGCGTCGTCGAACATGCTTCCGGGTTGGGTGTGACTCTCGCTATCGAGAACACGTGGGACGAGCGGCCCGAAGTGCTGCTCCACCTCGCCGATCTTTTGCCCGATGACAGCCTGAAGTTCTGTCTCGATACTGGTCACGTGAATGCCTTTTCCCGCATCGATACAGGTTCATGGTGGGAGGCGATAGGAGACCGTGTAGTTGCGCTCCATCTGCACGATAACGACGGTCTCAGCGACGACCACCTGATTCCCGGCCGGGGGACCTTCGATTTTGGACGGCTGTTTGATTATATCGCCGGGCTCGAGAAGCCGCCCCTGTTCGACCTCGAGATAGATCTCGAGAGCGCGGAGGAGGGGAGGGCCTATATCGAAGCCCTTTTCCCGAGAGTATGAGATAGAGAGGATAACGTGGAGATAATCGTACTCTGGATAGTGGGTATCCTGTCCTTGTTCATACTGGTGATACTCTTTGTTCTGATGCGCCGTTCTTCCGGTGGAGACAGCGGATCGATCGACAGGACGATTCGCGAGGAGTTCCGTGCTGCGAGAGAGGAATCCTCCAAGGCATCGAGAGAGCTCCGTGAGGAGGTCGCCGGAGCGCAGCAAAAGACGACAGACAGTCTCGTCAAGACGGGCGGCGAGCTGCGCGAATCAGTCGATAGGCGTCTTAAGGAGATCCGCGAGAGCAACGAGAAGAAGCTCGATCAGATGCGGGAGACGGTCGACGAGAAGCTACAGAGCACGCTGGAGAAGCGCATAGGCGAGTCCTTCAAGCAGGTGAGCGATCTGTTGGAGAATGTCTACAAGGGACTCGGCGATATGCAGAGTCTCGCCGCCGATGTCGGAAACCTCAACCGTGTCCTTTTGAATGTCAAGACGCGCGGGACATTCGGCGAGTACCAGCTCGGAGCGATCCTCGAACAGATCCTGACGCCCGAGCAGTACGAGGCGAACGTCGCCACAAAACCCGGCTCAGCCGAGCGTGTCGAGTTTGCAGTCAGGCTGCCCGGACCGGACGAGGATAGGGGGGCCTGCGTATGGCTGCCGATAGACGCGAAGTTTCCCCAGGAAGACTATATCAGGATCGTCGACGCCGCCGAGAAGGGTGATACGGCCGGAGTGCAGAAGGCCTCGGCCGCCCTTGCCCGCGCCGCCACTCAATCGGCCAAGACTATCCATGACAAGTACATAGATCCTCCTCATACGACCGACTTCGGCATAATGTTCATGCCAACAGAAGGGCTCTACTCCGAGATACTCCGGCAGGCGGGACTCACCGAGCAGCTTCAGCGAGAGCACCGTATCGTCGTAGCGGGGCCTACGACCCTCTCTGCTCTGCTCAGCAGCCTCAGGATGGGATTCCGCACACTTGCTATCGAGAAGCGCTCGAGCGAGGTCTGGAAGGTCCTGAGCGCCGTCAAGACCGAGTTCGGCAAGTTTGGCGGCGTCTTGCAGAGACTGGGCAAGCAGCTGGAGACGGCTAAGCACACCGTCGATCTGACGGGGGTCCGCACCAGGGCCATGGAGCGCCAGCTCCGAAATGTAGAATCCCTTCCAGAGGAGGAGACCGCCGAGCTCCTCGAACTCCCGTCGGCAGAGATATCACTGACAGATGAGGAGGAGCCCGAGGGTGGAGATTGACGGGCGGCCTCGAGCCCGTGATATGTCTCGCTAGGGTAACAGAAGTCATTTTCAGCCAGGCGTGGGAGGGTACGATGAAAGAGAGAAGAGGCGAGCACCCGTACGGGGATGCGGCTCAGATAATACTCCTCGTGGTGTTTCTCGTTGTTTGGGTAGCGGACTCTTTTTTCCTCCGAAGGACGACCTTTTTGGCAGCCGGTTTTCCGCTCACGATCAGACTTGTCATATGTGGGCTGTTGGCGGTCATCGGCGTTCTGCTGGCAGGATCGGGACATAGGGTCATAGAACACGAAGAGCGTCCCGATCATGTCGTCGGGGCGGGCGGTTTCCGGTATGTCAGGCACCCTCTCTATCTTGCAAGCATTCTGTTCTATTTCACTCTCTTCGTATCGACGGTTTCGATCGCATGCGCCCTGCTCTTTATTGTGATCGTATTTTTCTATAATTATATCGCGACATACGAGGAGATGCTTCTCGTGCGCCGTTTCGGAGAGGAATACGAACGATACAAGGTTCTCACGGGCAAGTGGCTGCCCCGGCCGGGCCGAAGGACCGGATCGCAGGGCTAAAGGAGAAAAAATCTCTGTTGGCATTCTGCCTCATCCGTGCAACACTTTTCCCTGAACGAGAAAATCGAAAGAATTGTTGTACTGGTCTTCATGGCATGTCGTAAACCGGGGAGGTTGACATGAATGAGATCGAGGTCGGGAGAGTCGCCGACTACTTCGCGCACATCGGTGTCGTAGCGATCGAGGTGACTGCAGAGGGCATCAAGGTTGGAGATACCCTGCATTTCAAAGGGCATACGACCGACTTTACGCAGAAGATCACATCTATGCAGGTAGAGCACGATCAGGTCGAGGAGGCTCCGGTCGGTTCGAACGTCGGAATCAAGGTGAAAGACCGTGTCCGGACACACGATCATGTGTTCAGGGTGGCCGAAGAGTAGGCCGTATCATGCCGCTGTTTATTTGCCCGTAAGGATCAGTATTCCGAAGAGGATGAAGAGCCCTCCCGATATCGCTCGAACCGTCCGTTCTCCAACGACCGACGGCAGAAAAGTGCCGACGGCGATGCCGATGCCTGTTGCCAGGAGCATCGCGAGGCCGGCGCCAAGGAACACGACCCAGGGGGAGCGGAAACGCCCGGCCAGCGAAATGACCGCCAGCTGAGTTTTATCACCGATCTCCGCGAGAAGCATGATCCCGAACGACGTCAAGAAGATCTTCCACATATCACTCGTCCCCTTTCTCCGATCTCTCCCTTATCGCTTCGACCATCCGCTTCATCGACGGGAGCTTGTCCGATTCGTCGATGCCCTCCTCGAGCAGGTCGAGCGCCGGTGGTATCGATTCGAGAAATTCTCTCTTGCCCTTGACGATGCCGAGCCGCACATAGGCGGCGAGCGCCTGTAGATTGCGCTGTATCCCGGCCAGCACAAAGCCCTCTCTGTATTTTTCGAAATCATCTTCCACCGGGCCCCCGCGTTCTTTCAGCAGGCCGTGGAGCTCTTCGAGGAGCTTGTATCTCTGCCCGGAGGGCAGGGGATGGTAGGGGTCCTTGAGGAGGGATGCCGCATCGTAAAGACCCGGTCCGCGGTGAGCGGTCTGGAAATCGATGACCTTGATCTCGCCCTCCTTGACGAGCAGGTTCCTGCTCTGAAAGTCGCGGTGCATGAAGACCGGTGCCTGGGAGGCCAGGAAATCGGCGAGCATCCTTCTTTCCTCTTCCCACCCTCTTTCGAGCCGCACGGGGCAATACCTGCCCAGAAACTCTTCCTTGAAGTAGTCGGTTTCCTTTAGAAGCGCCTGTATGTCGAATCTCGTCTCCTCCAGGAATCCGGTATCGAGCATACGCTTTGTCGCTTCGGTCTCCATGGTGGCTAGTATGTCGATGCAGCTGCGATAGAGGCGGAGCTCATCTTCCGGTTCCGCTCCGGCGAGGGCCTTGTCGAGATGGAGAGAGCCGAGATCCTCCATCAGCAGGCCCCCGGTTCCCTCATCGATCCCGTAGCATACCGGGGTGGCCACCCCGGTATCGTGGAGAAAGCGGCAGATTTGCAAATAGTGCTGAAGCTCTCCCGGTTCGTCGACGAGCAGAACCGCCGTACGATCCCCCTCCGCTATACGGTAGAAGGCGCGATCCGATCCGCCTCCTGTTATCAGCCGCACGCCGGCTTCCCGGCCGAAAGGGCCGCCCGGCATCTCCGCCGACAGCGAGACTGCGTTGGACAGGATATCTTTGTTATCATGCGGCAACTCCGCACCACCTTTATCGGTTGACCGTTATGACACCGTTCCGGAAGAGGATCGAGTTTGTATGATGTTCGCCCTTCAATACGCGCGTTCCCTCGATGATGACGCAATCCTCGAGCCGGCTGTCCCGTTCTAAATGAGCTCCTGATTGGACCGATAGAAAGCCCTGCCATTCGGAACCCGGATCGACCGTCGCCCCGTCGGAGACGAAGAGGGGCAGGGGGGGCGGTTCAAGCAGGGGATCGAAGGATTCCCTTCCTGCGAGGATCCTCCTGTGGAGCGAGAGGTATCCCGCCGGAGATCCGATCTCCGCCCAGAGCGTATCGGTCCCCGTCTCGAATCCCGCGACAGACCCAGGTCTCTGATGGATCATGTTCTTTAGTATCGGCACCAGCTTGGCCTGTTCGCCGCGGGGAAAGAACCGGAGCGCCTCCGGAGAGAGGAGTGCGATACCGGTGTATCCGAGCTTGCGAACCTCTCTACTCGTCTCCGATCCGATCCCTGTAACCTCGCCTCCGGAAGTTATGGCAACACTCGGAGGGGGGCCTTTACCGGTGAGCACCATCGTGAAGAGGGAGCCAATGGAGCGGTGAAATGCGATGGCCGGCTCCAGTTCGATATTCGAGACGATATCGCCGTTGTGCAGCAGGATCACCTCGGATAACGAGAGGGCCTCGGCCATGTTGCCTATACCACCGCCTGTTCCCAGGAGTGTCTCTTCGCGGTGGACGGTGAGGGGCCAGTTTCTGTCACCGATGAGCTCGAGCAGGGGGCCGGGCAGATGAAACAGGTTGCAGTGAATGGTTGAAGCGCCGGTGCGGAGGAGTTTCTCGACGATGACCTCGAACGGCGGAGTGCCGAGAACCGGCAGCGCAGGTTTTGGGTAGAGCTCCGTCAAGGGCCGCATTCTTCTGCCTTCGCCGGCGGCGAGAACGACTCCAGTCAATGTTCCTTGATCATTCATCATCCCTGCCCGCTATAAAAAGGATGCTCTCGTGCCAATCTATACTGCTCGAATCTACAACGATCGCGTTTCGCCGCAATTATCGTTGATGTAGGGGGGTTCAGTAAAGGAGGAAAGGTTTTCTATTTCGTTTGAATCCCCGTTCCTCGCTCTTCCATTTCTCGAACAGGGCTGCGGTGCCGTTGCCGGAATCGATTGTTTCCCTGATCTCCGGTCCCCCGGCGATGACATCGATAGGTCGGCGGTCGAGCTCATACTC
>DAOUUU010000014.1 GCA_030667985.1 Candidatus Krumholzibacteriota bacterium | reverse complement strand
TGCTTATATCTATTACCTGAAGACCGGATTCGTAATCGGCTACATAGGCATAGTCTCCCGAGACGGCCACACCCCAGGCGTTGTCTGGTGTGTCGACCGATCCTATGATCTCAGGTGATCCAGGCGTGCTTATATCTATTACCTGAAGACCGGAACCGTAATCGGCGACATAGGCATAGTCTCCCGAGACGGCCACGCTAAAGGCGAGACCTGGTGTGCCGATAGATCCTATGATCTCAGGTGATCCAGGCGTGCTTATATCTATTACCTGAAGACCGGATTCGTAATCGGCTACATAGGCATAGTCTCCAGAGATGGCCACACCATAGGCGAGGCCTGGTGTGACGACCGATCCTATGATCTCAGGCGAGCCAGGCGTGCTTATATCTATTACCTGAAGACCGGAACTGCCATCGGCGACATAGGCATAGTCTCCCGAGACAGCCACTCCCCGGGCTCCGCCTGGTGTGTCACAGAATCCGGCAATGTGCAGATAATCCTCATAGTTGATGCAATTGCTGCCGCCTCCGTCAGGACCGGCAGGACTCGAGTCATCACTGCACGATGTCGTGATAAACAAGAACAGAACGGCCATCAGAAGACATAAGGATAATCCTCCAAACACCCTGACAGCAGCCAACCGATAAAGGTCTGGCTTCTTCATAACGGCAATCTCCCTTGCTTTTAAGAAATATAATTTATTGAACAATGCATTCCCTCATCTAGAGTGTAAAGAGTATTTAAATAAATGCAGATTGACAACAACAATAACAATGGGGGCCGGGGTGGTCGCGGTGCTCGAGGCTTGTGCTTCCGGACTGCCGGATGATATAGTGCATGGCATGGATAAAAAGCGGATTCTGCTCGTCGGACCTCTTCCTCCTCCTTTAGGCGGCGATACCGTCTCCACGTTGAATCTTTCCAGGAGCAGACACTGGGGAGACCGCGGCATGCTCGTCGAGGTCGTCAATACATCAGCAGGCGACAGGGTCAGGCTCGCAGGCGAACTTCTCACACCGGGAGACCTCGCGAGGGGCGCGAGGATCCTCGTGCGTGTACTCGTCGCCCTACCGAGGGCCGACGCGCTTCTGCTCTGGGCGAACAGCCGCTTTCTCTGCACGCTCGGTGTGATGATCATAAGGCTTGCCCGTATCTGGAGAACACCGGTCGTGGTAAAACCCTTCGGCACCTCGCTTGTGGAACGGTTCGAGGGGATGCCCAAACCCCGACGACATCGTGTCAGGAGAGGGCTCTCGAGGGCTGATCTCATTTTGCCAGAGACGGGGCTTCTCCGGCGCTGGCTCGTCGATGATCTGGGGCTCGAGCCGTCCCGTGTCGTCCAGGCCCCCAATTTCATACCGGACGAGTTGCTTCTCGCTGAGCTTGGAGAGCGGGCTCCAGGCGGGAGATGCGTTTTTGTCGGGCAGATCAAGCGGGAGAAGGGGGTCTTCGAGATCATCGAGGCGGTCTCCGGGATCGATGGGCCCGGATGTGATTTCTACGGGCCGATCGTGGGCAGGGACAGGGATTCATTTCTTGCGGCCGTCGAAGCGGCCGGGAACATCTCTTATATGGGAGTAGTGGAGCCGGATCGGATGCGTGAAGTTATAGGAAGATACGATATTTTTCTGCTGCCGACATATCACGGCGGCGAGGGATATCCTGCCGTAGTACTAGAGGCATTTGCCGCCGGCCTGCCTGTGATCACCACCCGGTGGCGCTCGATCCCTGAGATAGTCGAGGATGAGGTGAACGGCCTGCTCGTGCCGGTGAAGTCACCCGATGCGCTCCGGGATGCGATCCGGCGCCTTGCTTCAGATGGCGAGCTCTATCGCGCCGTGCGGGCCAACGCTTTCCGGTTCGTCCGTTCCTTCTCCGAGGAGAGGGTAATCAGGGATATCTTGATCGAGCGCGTCGAGCGGATGCTTAAAGCCGGGCCAATGATCAGAGACTGAACCACTTGTTGATCTTGATCAGGAATGTGTTGTCTCCCGGGGTGGAGAAGACGTGATCGAGATCTCTTCCCGGCGAGAATTCCCCGTATTCCTCTTCATAATCGGTCGCGCCCCGAGACCAGACCAGGTAGAGGGCCGAACCGGGGCTGAACTCCCAGCGAAAAACGAGGTTCGAGCGGAACTGCTTGAAGTTAAAATCGGGATTGTCCTCGTAGGCGAGGTAGTCGAACGGGGCGAAACGGTCGTCGTAATCCTTTGCATGAGGCAAGACGACCTCGCGGTAGTCGGTATAGCTGCCCGCGGCGATGTAGGGCATGCCGTAGAATTGGACGGTCATATCAGGAGTAACGGTATAGTTGAGGCGAGCCGTCAGCATGAGCACTCTCATATCCAGGTGTCCCAGTACATAGTGGCCGTCGATTTCGTCTACATACTGCATGTCGTTTTCGGAGATCCTGTATGAGGGGCTTAGGCTCAGGTCGAATCGGCCCGACGGTCTTATCGTGATCCGGGGCGAGTATCTTGTGCTGTGGGTTTTTCCATCGAAGGCTTTGCTGTAATTTCCTTCGAATCCGAGAGATATCTTCTTTCTTCGATCTGTGTGGAATCCGTACCAGGAGTAGAGCTGCGCAGGCTCGAGAATCGACGGGCCGCCGCGCAGCTGCCGGGTGCTCAGCGCCTCGAGATCCCCGCTGATGCCCCCGTAGATCTCCCAGTAGTTTTTTAATTCCATCCAGCCGTTGATATTGCCGCCCTTTCCGAAGACCTCTCTCCCATAGTTCCAGCCGTACCAGATATTGGTGTTGCAGTTGAACTGCTGGAATATTCCTATGGGCTCGAATCTTCTGTACTGAGCCCAGAAGACCCCGAGGTTGATGTCGGCGTCCCGCATGTATCCCATATCGTTCGCCTCGAAGCCGGGACTCCTGGTGATTCCCCCGAGGCCGAAGCGCCACGGCTTGCCGCCGAACTTCCCTCCCCAGAGAACCCCGCCATATCCGTTCAGAGACGTGGCGGTAGGGTCGAGCTTGACATGATCCGCGTCGGGGCGCTGGAAATAGCGCGCCGAGGATTCCTGGAGTTCGATCATCGCTTCCTCGCTGCCGCGCATATGGCTTCCGAAGGCTTTAGCGATGATCTGGTACTCGTCGTCGTGCCAGCGGTGGGAGAGATCGATGCCGCCAGTGAAAGCGGAACGGTTGAGAAAGGCGAGGTCGTCGTTCGGGATCTCCCGGACGACGCTCGTGGCGATGATGCCGAGGGTGCTCCTGCCCTCGTTGAAATCCTTGACTGTGCGGCCGACAAGATAGTTTGTCATCGGTTCCACTGCGACACCGAAACGTTCGCCGCCCGGAGCGCTCACCTCGGCCTCTTCTCTGTCTGTCAATGCTTCGAGAACGCCGATCGACCATCCGTTCGATGTTCTGCCTGTAATCTTTGCCGCTCCGAGTATGGTGGTGAATTGAGGCGAGTCCTCGTAGAAATCGTCTGTGTCGGGCCACCGTTCGGTGTCGAGTGCGTAGAATTGAGGCGAGCGGCCGATCCGCCTGGAGTAGAAGAGCCGCTCGAAATCGCCATCGCCGAACATAAGCTGGTACTGGAAGATGTTCGAGCCCTCCATGAAGAAGGGCCTCTTTTCCTCGAAATAGGACTCGTACGCGGTCAGGTTGAATTCGGACGGATCCTGTTCGACCTGCCCGAAATCGGGATTGATCGTCATGTCGAGTGTGATGTTGCTCGTGATGCCGTACTTTATATCGGCCCCGAAGCGGCTGTCGCCCTGAAGCGAGTTGCGGAACGGGTCATCCACTTCGGGATCGCCGTAGTTGTCGACGCTCGCCACGGCATAGGGCAGGATCTCGAGCCTCTTGAATTTCGGGAGGTTCTCGATGCCCTCAAGGCGCCCGAAATGAGCGATGAACTGGTTGTTCTCTCTCGGAACCGGCGCCCAGCAGGCGACCTCGTTCTTCCGGTCGATCTGCCTGAAGACCTGAAAGCCCCAGGAATGCGCTCCGCCATTCTCGGCGAATCTTATCTGGCTGAATGGAATGCTGAATTCGGCCGTCCATCCCTCGTCGTCGATATTGGTGGCGACATCCCAGACGGCGTTCCAATTCATGTCCCGTTCTGTGCAATCGAACCAGAAGGCGTCCATCTTGACACCGGCCGGATTGACGGAGAACTCGAAGGCGGTCCGCTTGTCGTTATAGCTATCGAAGGCGATATAGATCCAATCGGATGGGCATTCGTCGTCGCGCCTCGACAGGTTGGCCACTATCTTGTCCGGCTCGGTATCGTACGCCCTGACGCCGACGTAGATCGCCCTGTCGTCGTAGACGATTTTGACGACGGTCCGCTCCGTCGAGGCGAGGCCGTTCTCCGGCTCATGCTGCGTGAATCCTGAGCCGCTCGGGGCCCGCGCCCAGTCGGACTCGTCGAGTATCCCGTCGAGATGGATCCCGCCGTTTCTGATTCTCAAGGCCTTAAGAAGGGTCTGGGGTATTGATTTCTCTATCGTGGGGGACTGCTCTTTTACGCTCGCGGTCGAGTCCGGGAGCACCTGTGCTGTCGAAAGTGCGGAAAAGGTCAATATGAAGAGAGAGACCATGATCCCGAACTCCAGCACCTGCCTCAAATACCGTTTAGTTTCCATATTTGGTTATACGCTGATGGTATGTGCTTTGTTTCGGGTGAACTGGCTTCAGCAGGGAAGGGCAAAAATAAAAAGGAACAGGCGGCTGGGGTCCTTTCACTTCTTCACTCCCATAACCCGCGCACATCCTAGCACACGTTATGGAGTCCGCCTGTTCCCTACATATAATATACTAAATTTGTAAGGTATTGTGCCAATTATTTTTCAAATTTTTTCGGTATTTCACCTGCCTTGGATAAATTCCCGAATCAGCGAAGCAGGACAAGCTTTCTCGTTTCTGTTTCGTTTCCGTAGCGCAGGACGCAGAAGTAGAGTCCCGATGCCACCTGGCGGCCGCCGGTATCGTTCCCATTCCAGCGGGCGCTGTGTGCACCCTCGTTCATCCACTTGTCCTCGAGGACCTTGACCAGCTCACCCTTTACGTTGAATATCTTCAGGCTCATCCTGCCCGACCTCTGCAAGTAGAATGGGATCCAGGTCGTCGGGTTGAAGGGATTGGGGTAGTTCTGGTCCAGCAGTAGCTTCGGCGGCCTGAGCCCCATTTCGATATCCTCGATGCCCGTCGCCACGCCGATCGCCCCCAGGATCCTGAGCTTCCCGTAACCCCAGGTGTCGTTGTAAGTGGCGCCGGTGAAGCCGTCCTCAATAGCGCTGTCGCGCAGACGCGCCATGACTTCGGCCATGGTCGCCGTCGGGAATGCCTGCTGGACGAGTGCTGCAGCGGCGGCCACATGGGGTCCCGCCGCGCTCGTGCCGCTGAACTGGCGGTAGGAGCCGTTCGGATAGCCCGCCCCGTCCTGATGCGTGCGAGTGGAGTATACGTCATAGTTGCCCGGCGAGCAGATATCGAGCAGATGGTGGCCGTCGATCCTTTCGCCGCGACCGCTGAATGCGCTGATCTCACCAATCGGTATCGAGCCGCCGCCGACGCCGGTGTACCCCTCGTAGCCCCGCGTCGAGTAGGAGCCGTTCGTGAACGAACTGTCCGCCGTAGCGGGGAAGGTCACGTTTCTCTGGTCGGTCGCGTAGTTCACAAACTCGGCGCCCCCAGCCCAGGAGGACGCATTGTCGGCGATGTTGCTGATCACCTCGATATCGGCGCCGGTGTTGTTGTCGACGGTCAGCTCCCAGATCCCGTTGCAGGAGGGGTTTGTGTCATGGTCGACATAGATGTCGAGAGCGCATGTTCCCCTCGGACTCGTCGATTTCTCGAACCAGAGGTAGTAGCCGTCGAAATATGAGATCGTTCCCTCGAGTATCACCTCGCCGCCTAGCGGGTCCCTGAGGTGGAAGGTTAGGTCCTCAGGGTTCGTTCGCCAAAGTGTCGTGCCCCAGAGTGTCATGATGGAGGTGCCTCCGTATGCGATCGCCTGGATCTGGAGCGTCACCGATCCGCCGGCGGGAATGGTCGCGATGGCGTGCTTGTCGCCGCGCCCGAGATTGCCCGACGGCGTGATCTGTATGATCGAGCTGTTCTCGATCGTGATGAGCTCCTCGTCGAGAGAGGAGCCGTCGAGGTAGCGGTAGACAAACCCGCCGAACTCGTAGAGCATCGCGTCCGCGCCGTGCGACCGGGCCCATGGCACGAGGACCGATAGCGGAACACCAGAGAAGTAGTATCCCATCAGGATTTCGGCGTCCGGGGCGACTCCGTCGAAGATATGGCGGCGGGTCGTTCCGCCGGCGAGTATGCCCGAGACGGCCGTCCCGTGGCCGTTCGTGTCATCGTCGGAGTCGATGATGTCGATACCTCTCCGGCGTTCTATCTCGCCGCCGTTCATCGTCGCGTAGATCTTTGATGTACCGAGTATAACCAGTTTCTCGCCGACATCGAGATTGCCGTTGCCGTTTTCGTCCAGGGGGAGAAGGATCAGCTCGCCGAAGGTCGGATCGATCTCGTGGTAGCCGGAGGAGGGGCCGTAATCGCGGGCACCGTTACCGTTCGCGTCGTTATAGAGCCAATCCCAGTAGGTCTGGTAGCCGTTTCCGACATTGGCGGGATTGCTGCCGGCCCAGGTGGCCGCCGGATCGTATATCCAACCGTTATAGTAATCGAGGAGCTCATTCTGTCCCGCCTGTCCGTTATTGTTCAGATCGACGCAGTCAAATCCGGGATTAAAGCCGCCGAAGCCGTCTACATCGATCCAATCGACCGTGTCTCCGTCGGCGAAGAAGAATGACGGATGAAAGACATCGATACCGGTGTCGAAGTCGGCGATTCTCATTCCCTTGCCGGTGATCGGGAAACCGAGGCCGTCGGTATGGAGGTGCGCCATATCGGCTTCGATCTCCGTGCCGCTCACATCCAGGACCGGGTAAGTCGCCGGGTTCCAGGCGCCTTCGAGGCGAAGCACCTCGGTGCGGCCCGCTATCATCTCTATCGATTCCCAGGGTACACGGATGGGGTAGATCGAGCCTGTCCGCGCAACCTCGCCGCCGAAGTAGTAGAACTCGGCCCCCATCGAGCGGTACTGCTCGATCTCGGAACCGGACAGCACATGGTCGAACTTGACTGTAAAGACCGCCCGTTCTCCCGATGCGGCGACCAGGGCCGGCCCGTCTATCTTGGACATCCGGCCTGGATCCTCTCTGTGGTCCAGCATGAACCTGAGCGAAGTGTTGTATTTATGATTGGGCTCAGAAGCTAAACAGGCAGAAGAAAGCAGAAAGGTTGCGATCAGGGACAAGGCGAACAGTCTCTTCATGGTTCTCTCCTTTTAAGATGTTCGATCGAGCTGCTGTGCATACCCGCCCCTTTACAAAGCGTTCGCAAGCCTTGGGAGCATCAGCAATGATTATAACATATATCTATTGTTAAATATAGGGACCCGGCCGGTCTATCCGCCACCAGAAAAATGTAGAAGCGGAAAGGCACAATTATGTATAGTGGACTAACATCTTCACGGTAGGCATGTTGTAGAAGAGTTATCAATATTTCAGGGAAAGTGAGGTTTCATGATCGTCCGCTACTTCATCAGAAAACGCACAATCTGCCTTCTATTCGTCCTGGCCGGATTTGCGGCCATGTTTATACCCGTTACAGGGCTCAGAGCGCAGGACGAGAAAACCTCCATCTTCAACTGGGGTTTCCAGGAGCGTGTCCGCCAGGAGTATCTGCGGAACGGTTTTGATATGAATAACGATCTGGCGGACGACCGGAATCATATCCGTTTACGCACACAGCTCTGGTTTTCTATAAAACCGATGGAGGACTTCGAGTTCTATATAAAACTCAACAACGAGCACAGGCACTATCTCAAGCCGGAGAGGGATCTCGAATTCGAGCAGTTCATAGACGAGCTCATCTTCGAGAATCTCTATGTCAAGATGAGTGACATCGCCGGTTCCCCCGTCTCTGTCACACTCGGACGCCAGAACATTATGCTGGGAGAGGGATTCATCTGCTTTGACGGCAACCCGCTCGACGGATCGAGGACCGCATACATGAATGCCGTGAAAGCCGTGGTGCAGGGCGAGAACCGGTCTCTCATGGTACATGCGCTGAGCAACCCGCAGAAGGACCAGTACCTTCCGGTGATCAACGCAAGGGATCTCAGGTATCTGATCGAATCGGACGAGAAGGGTTGGGGGGGAGTATATACAGATACGTCGCGTCCTTGGGCGAAGCTGGATGGATATTACTACTACAAGATCGAGAAGAAAAGCGAGTTCAGGAGTGTCGAGACGAGGCTCCACACGATCGGCGCCCGTCTGAACGGCACACTGCTCGGGAATTTCGATTATGCCGCCGAGACGGCGTATCAGACGGGAAGTTACGGAGGAGTCGATCGGACCGGGCTGGGCGGATACATTCACCTTACCTACTCGCCACAGGCGTTATACGAGCCGGAGTTCACGATAGGCACGATCTATCTCTCCGGGGACAACGGAGAGACGCCTGAGTACGAGGGGTGGGATCCGCTCTACAGCAGGTGGCCGAAGTGGAGCGACCTCTATATCTACACACTCGCCACGGAGCATGGAGTGGCCTACTGGGACAACCTCATCGCTCCCTACGGACGCTTTGCGCTCACGTTTAACGAACATTTCAGGTTCTATGCAGTGCTCTACGAGATGCGTGCCCCCGAGCGTCCGCTCGCCTACGGAAGCGGCATCTTCGGTACGGGGCTGGATCGGGGGATGCTCAGCAAGATTCAGCTCAACTGGAAATGGAACGAGCACCTGCGCGGGCATCTCGAATGGGAGCAGTTCATTCCAGGTGACTACTACGCCGATGGAAGCGACAGCGCTCATTTCCTGCGCTGGGAATTCAATATCATCTATTAACGAGGCAGGTATTCTAATGTGTCCATTCAATTTTCCATGGCTGACCTTCCTGGCATTCGTCGTCACCGCGGCGAGCGTCGTGCTGGCCGTCGTATGGGCGATCCTGGACCGTCGCCGGGAAAAACAGTAAATGTAGCATTTGCAAAGCGAGGGAACCCGTGACTCTGGTCAATACGTGTATCCTGGTTCTGTTTCTCTATGTAGGGATGCTGATGGGGATCGGTATCTGGTCCGCCCGGAGGTCCCGGACGGTCGAGGATTTCATCATCGGGGGCAGGACGATCGGCCCCTGGGTGACCGCCCTCTCCTTCATCGCCGTTTACTACAGCTCCGTTCTTATCATTGGGGGCGGAGCCTTCGGTTACCGTTTCGGCATGGGAACGCTCTGGATAGGCGCAATCAACGTCCTGGTCGGAAGCACACTCTGCTGGATCGTTCTCGGCCGCCGCATACGCGAGTTCACCGAGCGGATGGGAGTCAGCACGATCAGCGGATTCTTCGCGAAGAGGTACAACTCCCCCGAAGCGGGGATCTTCTCGGCCGCGATCATCTTTCTATTCCTCATTCTATACAATGTGAGCGTCGTGAAGGGCATGGCTAATTCCTTCGAGGTGCTGATGGGGCTTCCCTACTGGGGGGGAGTGCTCCTGAGCGGTTTTGTCATCATATTCTACGTGGTGCTCGGAGGATACATGGCCGTTGTCTGGACCAGCTTCATACAGGCCTGGGTCATGATCTTCAGCCTGCTGCTGCTGACCTTCCGTACGATTCACGCCGTCGGAGGGTTATCGGTCGGTATGGAACGGCTACAGCAGCTGGGCCCAGGATTCGTAGAGACGCCGGGTGTCTGGGGATGGGCGGGGCTCATAAGCTTCTGTCTTGTCGTGAGCCTCGGCGTTTGGGGCATGCCTCAGTTGTTGATACGGTTCTACTCGATAAAGGATACGAATACCTTCCGTTTGGGGACTGTCATCGTCACGGTCGGAGCTTTGATCGCCCTGCTGCCATACCTGAACGGAGCCCTCTCTCGGCTTTTGATAGAGCCGGAACTGACCGGTAAGGCTGTCGATCTCGCGATTCCCAAGCTCGCCGAGCTCGTGCTGACACCCTGGGGAGCGGCGGTGCTCCTGGCGGGCGTTGTGGCGGCCGGGATGTCGACATTCGCCGGGATCCTGCTCATCGTCTCGAGCTCGCTTGTTCGCGACATCTACAAGAACGGCCTCAAGAAAGAGCTCTCGAACGCGCAGGAGATAAAAGCTACGAGGATCGTGAGTCTCCTGGTCGGCCTCATCTCACTCGCCATCGCGCTCAGGCCTCCCGCATTGATACTGGTCCTGACCGGATTCGCCTGGGCCGTCATCGCTTCTACGAACCTCTGGCCGCTCCTCTTCGGTATCTACTGGAAGAGAGCGAGCAGGCCAGCAGCCTTCGCCTCGATGGTCGCAGGCGCATTAACAGCTCTGATATGGACATGGGCGGGAAAGCCGTGGGGCATACACGGATTCATAACGGGCGGCGTCGTGAGTCTTGTCGTGATCGTGGCCCTGAGCTTTATTCCCTGGTCGCCTCCCGAGGGGCACATCGAGCGCATCTGGGGGGAAGAGTAACAGCATGGACAAGATCGTATGTTCGAGCTGCAAGGATGTATTCGAAGCTGTCAAAGGAGATCATTGCCCTCAGTGCGGGCGTACCCATCCGCACACCTACGAATTCAAGAACAGCGACGAGTTTCTTGGAGTAGAGGTCGGACGTGTTATGGAGGAGCGGAAAGCGCTCGGTCTTGTTGGGCAGGTAGGAGGGCTCGAGTGCGTCATCATCAACACCGAGCCGGAGAACCATCTCGCTGCGGCGCAGGAACTCTTGCGCTACACCGGATTCACCTCGGGGCAGGTCTTCGAGGAAGAGGAGTATGCAACTTGCGTCCTCGAGTTTCCCGGATCCGCCGATATCCTTGTCAGGTCGAGAAAGGGGAGCGAGAATCCATTCACCGAGTTCAACCTCTTCCCGAAATCGGAGCATCTACCCAACACTCGGCTCGAGACCTTCGTCTTCGGCGTAAGCGATCTGGACAGATATTTCTCGATACAGAGGAATCGCGGCGTGCGCTTTCTGACAGATGAGCCGGTCGAGAACGACGGATATATGTTTATCCAGACCGCCCCTTCCGCCTATACAGGCAATTCGATAGGGTACATACAGTGGAAGGGAGAACGGGGAAATTACATGACGAAGAAATCGAAAGCGCTCGGCTGGAACCTCGAAAAGCCCGAGAGCAAGCACCTGGGAAACATACGGCGCCTCGACCACACGGCGACGAGAGTGAGGGCGAAGGAACGGGACGCCGCGATCATCGAATTCATGGAACTGACCGACTACGCCTTCGAGTTCGCTATCTATGTCAAGATCTTCAATTCGATCACCAATGTAGCGCGGCTCTCATCTAAAGACTTTGCTATGGTATTTACCTCGGGGATAGCGCCCTACATCGATGACAAGATATCGGGACCGACGGAGAAGTTCATAAGCAACTACGGGCCGCGCGTTCATCACATGGCTTTCGAGACGGAAGAGATCGTCGATACGCACCAGGCGCTCGCCAGCGACGGCATGGAGTTTCTGATCGAGCTCATCGGTTCCGAGGAGGAGGGACTCAGGCAGAACTTCTCTATGCCGAGCCCTAACACACTCCTGGTCAACGAGTATATTCAGCGTTACGGGGACTTCGACGGCTTTTTTAGCAAGAGTAATGTGACGCAGCTCACAGGCGCGACGGATAAGCAGTAAGCCCGCTGTTTCTCTTTGTATGGAGATAGCAGGTCGGCGCAAGTGAGAATCTCGAGCAGATCATCAGGGCGAAGCACTTCAGCGCATCAACAGGATCTTGCGTGTCACTGCCCGCTTTGCCGTGACGAGGCGGCAGAAATATGTGCCCGTCGCTGTGTTCTTCCCCTGGTCATTGATGCCGTTCCAACTGACATTATACCACATGCCCAATAAACATTAAATATCAAAATATATGTAGGTTACATGATTCCTGTGAATGATTATGGACAAGTAAAAAGGCCCCTCCCTTTTAGGGGAGGGGCCTTTCACCGCGGGCACCGAACTTACGGCCTGGTTCGGCGCCAAGATCGCGCGGGGCGCGATCCGGCTGCTTTAACTCTTGTCTGGACTCTTCGGACGATTCGGCAGCTTGGGCGGATCCTCCTTGATTTTTTCCAGGAGGTACTCGATCGCCTTCTCGAGCTGCGGGTCGCGTCCCTCGACCGTCTCGTGAGGCCAGTTCTCGACCTCTATGTCGGGATAGACGCCGACGTTCTCGACGGCCCACTCACCGTCCAGGTCGAAGAATCCGATCGTCGGCACGGTGCAGTAGCCGCCGTCCATGAGCGGAATGTTCCGGTTCATGCCTACGAGGCCTCCCCAGGTGCGCTTGCCGATCAGGGGCCCGAGGCCCGCCTGCCGGAAGAGGTAGGGAAAAGCGTCCCCGCCCGATCCGGCTTGTTCGTTGATGAGCATCGCCATATGGCCTATTGCTGCAGAGCCGGGGAACTGGGCGACCTTGCCGTAGCGCAGCGCCCACATGCTCGAGACCTTCCGTGCCAGGCGGTCGACGAAGAGATTTGGCATCCATCCGCCGCTGTTGTACCTCTCGTCTATGATGATCCCGTCGAGATTGGCCTGTCCGTAGAAGTACTTTCCGAACTCTATGAGTCCCTCGACAGCAGTGTTGGGTACGTGGATGTAGCCGATACGTCCGTCGGAGGCCTCTGCGACCTTGCGCCTGTTGTCCTCTACCCAGGCGTCGTAGCGGAGGTTTATATCCCTCGATGCGGGGATCACGGTGAATTCCTCGGATTCCTCGCCCTTCGGATCCGCGCTCACCTTGATCGAGGTCTGCTTGCCGGCGAGCGTCTCGAGCAGTTCATAGGGATTGGTCGGATACTCGAGCTCGATCCCGTTGATCGCGAGCAGATAGTCACCCTCGTTCACATCTATGCCTGGCTGCCAGAGCGGCGAGATAAACGAAGGATCCCAGTTACGGCCTCGGTAGATCCTGCTGATCTTGTAGCGGTTGTTCTTCTGGTCGACCTCGAAATCGCATCCGAGTGTCGCGCCGCCGATTCCCCGCACACCCACGTAATCTCCGCCGCCCACGTATGAGTGACCCACGCTGAGTTCGGCTATCAGCTCGCCGATTACGTAGTTGAGATCGCTTCGGCTGGTGAGATGCGGCAGGAAGACCTCGTAGCGCTTCTTCATCTTCTTCCAGTCCAATCCGTGCATGTTGCTCACGTAGAAGAAGTCGCGCTCGAGGCGCCACGCTTCATGGAACATCTGCGTCCATTCGGCGAGCGGATCGATTTTCATCGTCAGATCCTGCATCGCGAGTTTTCCGTCTCCGAGCTTCTTGCCCTTACCGACATCGATGATACCGGTCATGTCGGGCGCTCCGTAGAGGATCTTCTTGCCGTCTGCAGATACGGCGTAACCGATGATGCCGGCGATCACGGTCTCCGTCTTGCGCTCCTTTATGTCGTAGTACTTGAGCGCGTAGGTGTTCGGGCCTCGGCCGCTGGAATTCGAGATGGTGAATTTCGGCACGTCGGCGAAGAGTATCTTGCCCTCTAGGGCTGCGAGGCCGAAGAAGTTCCCCATGCCGATGGGGAGGCCGACTATACGGTCCTCGAAGCCATCGAAATCGATCTCGAGGGCCTTGTCCTTCTCGTCGTCTTTATCCTTCTCGTCGTTCTTTTTCTCATCGTCCTTCTTTTCTTCTTTGTCGCCCTCTTCCTTCTTTTCTTTCTCGTCCTCCTTCTCCTCGTCGTCCTCCTTCTCCTCGACCTCGTCGCTCTCCGGCGCGAGTAGGGACGGGATGTCCTTGCGGAGTGTCGCCGCCACTAGGTTCGTCGGATAGGAGTAGTTGATGTCGAATTCGAAGGAGTTGAACTGGAAGTTGGTCATACGGTCGGTTAAGAAGTAGAGATATTTTCCGTCGGGGCCGAAGACCGGGTTGTAGTCGTTGTAGAGGTCGCCGGTCACCTTGTGTGACTTGCCCTCGTCGATCGAGTAGATGTAGATCGAGCTTTTTTGATTGTCGCCGTTCTTCGAGTAGGCGACCCACTTGCTGTCTTTCGACCACGAGAAATCACTCAGATCCCCCCAGTCGTCCTCGTCGATCTTCTTCAGTTTCTTGTCCTCGATGTCGATGTAGTAGAAGGCGTAGGTCTGGTCGTAGACGAGCAGCTTCTTGCTGTCGGGCGACCAGAGCAGGCCGAATGGGTATCCGTGCAGACCTGTTGTCACCTTGACCTCGTCGCCGTCGCCGTCGGGCGCTTTGAGGTAGATCTCGTACTCTCCGGTCTGATCGGAGACGTAGGCGACCCACTTGCCGTTCGGCGCGAAGGACGGGAGGCGTTCGCGCACGCCCTTCGTCCGCGTTATGTTTCGTACCTCGCCCTTCTCCGCGGGAAGCGTGAAGATGTCGCCCCTCGCCTGAACGACGGCCCGCTTGCCGGTGCCTGATATGTCGCCGCCGCGCACCAGGCTCGCCACGCGTTCGTGCCGGACACGCCGCTCATTGAGCTCGGCCGGCACGTTGACGGCGATCTTTTCCGACTTCTCGGTGGCCAGATCGAGCACGTAGAGGTAGCCGGCGTTCTCGTAAACGATCTTGTCGCCGCCGAGACTCGGCCATTTGACGTCGTACTCGGCGTGATCGGTAATTTTTCTGACCTTGCGCGTATCGAGATCGAGACAGTGAATGTTCATCGTGTGGTCGCGATCCGATATGAAGTAGATCTTGTTCTGGTACCACATGGGGAAGGCGTCGGTGCCCTCGAAGTCGGTGAGGCGCTCGGAGCTGTTGTCAGTAAAGTCGTAGAGCCAGATATCCTGCGCCATGCCGCCCCTGTACCGTTTCCATGTCCGGAATTCTCGCGCGACACGGTTGTAGGCGATTTTTGTCCCGTCGGGGGAGTAGGATGTGAGTTCCCCCTCGAAGAGGGGCAGGACCTCCGGGTACCCGCCGTCTATGTCGACCGTGAAGAGCCTGTTGTACCGGGGCCCCGGATTTGTCTTGGATTCCCTGGCGGACCGGAACAGGATCTTCGAGCCGGTCGGGTGCCAGTCAACGATGAAATCTGGGAAGGAGTGGAAAGTGAGCCGCTTCGGCTCTCCTCCGCCTACGGGGATCGTATAGAGATCCGCGCTCCCCTCGTACGCTCCGGTGAATGCGATCGTCTTGCCGTCTGGTGAGAATTTCCCGATCGCCTCGCTGTTCATGTGTGATGTTAGCTGTCTCGCCGTGCCGCCATCCGAAGGGACGATCCAGAGATCTCTACCATAGGTAAAGACGATCGTCTCGCCGTCGATGTCGGGGTAGCGCATGAGCCTGGTCTCCTCGGCGGCATTAGCGACGCCGGCGACGAGGAGAACTACACAGGCGAGGGCTGTAATTACCCGCTTGCCCATGAGGTTCGCTCCTTTCTTGAAGGGTTGATCCATACGCGCATAACTGTACCGTCCGAGCGGAAGGTACAGTAAGTATTACTGTAAAAATTGGATTTGGTTTCAAAAATCTGCTGAAAAAACCAATTTATTTATCACTGTGTGTCAGCCATGGACTACTCTGCCCCGCAGTAACAACGGGCCGGCGTCGACCGACCGCCCGCTCCATAACCGTTGATGCCCGGGCCGCTTTCATATAGATTATCAACGTAACCGATAGCAAAGGAAGGTAGCAATGAAAAGAACGAGCAGAAGGTTGCTGATAGCAGCCTGCGTTATCGTCGGTATCGTCATCCTGCTCAGCGTGGCGGCACGGCTCATATTAACGAGGGATGTTCTCATGGAACTCGTCGTGCCAAGGCTCGAAACCGCGGTAGGAGCCGAGATACAGGTCGGCGATATAGGAGTCCGCTTTCCATTCGGATTCGGTGTCGATATCAGGGACCTCTCATTCGAAAAGAGTATTCCGCAGGGCGAGATGCTGGCAGTCGGAGCTGAGCGGCTCGTAGCGAAGGCGTCGCTCCTCTCGCTCATCAAGAAAAGGCCCGTGATCAAGAGTGTCGACATCTCGGGCGGCTCGCTGAGCATCTCGGGCGGCGAACGGGCCGACGGGGCTGGTGTCGATGGGCTCGTTGCCGAGCTCTCCATGAGACCCGCGGGGGACGGTTTTCTGGTAAGCATCGATCTCGCAGTATCCACGGTCCGTGTTCCCATCAAGGAAAGGCCGCCTATTATCCTGAACGATCTCGGGTTCAAGGGCGATATGACGCTCGGCGCCGCATTTGAGTCGCTGCACATAGAGCATGCGAAAGCGGTCTGGGGAGAGCTCATGAGTTTCGATATCTCCGGAGATATCTCAGAGCTGAAGACATCACAGAACGTGAAGCTCGGGATCGCATCGAAGAGGATAGATCTGGCGCCGGTTATCGAGAGCGTCATGATGCTTGGTCTCATGCCGGATGCGGCGGGAGACGAAGGCAAACTCACTATCAGAATGGTGGATGGTTCGATCGGCCTTGAGTCGGATATAGTGGGAAGCTTGAGAAAACCTTCGTCTATGACGGTATCCGGGAGGATCGGTCTGCAGGATGTTACAGTGGGCCATCCCGCGCTGCATGGGCCGGTCACAGCAACGGGCGACGTCGATTTCGATATGCAGGGCGCGCGTTCTGAAAACGTACGTATCATATTCGGCTCCTCGGGCGCCGATATCGATTTCGGCGTTACACTCGAAGGACGAAAGAATATAGGCGTAATGCGTGTGGCGTGTAGCGCGGAACTCGATCTAAATGATCTCATTCCGTCTGAAAAGCGGGAAGCACTCGGGATGGATGGAGGATCGGTAACGGCGGATGTGAAGTTCGAAGGATCGCCGGCCGATCTCAAAGCGCTTTTGCCGATGAGCGGAGGCAATGTGTCCGCTTCGGACATAGAGAGGGCATGGACGCAGTCCCGGCTGTCGACATCAGCCGATTTCAGCGGAATCGATCTCAGAAGCTCCGGCTCTCCGATCGTTATTGACGGGTTGAAGGGCAGGTGTCGGATCGAGAAGGGTGATCTCGAGGCCTTCGACGCCTCGTTCGATCTCAACGGCAGCCCCTATTCGTGCTCGGTATCCATCGAGAAGCTAATGCCGGCGCTCACCGAGATGGTGAGTGTCCTGGAGAACATGGATCCAGCGTCGTTCACCAGCCTCGATCCGCTATTTAAGAGCTTAAAGACTCGCTCGCTAGTCGCAGCCCGGATCGAGGGACGGTCGTTTGACGCGACACTCTTTGATAAGGAGAGTGAAGAGCCGGAACCGGGGAAGCGAGGGGGAACGCCGGGGGCCGTTGAAGAAGAGGCCGATCCTCTAGCCGCGAATCCATTCACGCTTCTCGCTCTCAAAGGAAGCGCATTTTCGGTGCGCCTCGATACGATAAGGACGGCCAAGGCGGTCTTTACAAAGATCGACGCTCAAGGAAGCATCATCGCCGGACGGTTGCGAGCAGATCCGGTCACTCTCGGCTATGCCGGAGGCACCGGAAAGGCCGTTCTCGAATCGGATCTAAGCAAGCCGGGCAGAATCAAGAGTAGTGTCGATCTTTCTCTCGATAAGGTACATGCGGCGACCGCCCTCGGAGCCATGCATCCACTCGGCAGGCTGCTCGAGGGTGCTTTCTCGTTCCAGGCCGAGGCCGCTTTCGAAAGCGGTCAGGCCGTTAATCCCCTGCTCACCATAAACGGAAAGGGTTCGGCCCTGTCGGCATCCGGAACGGTCGATCTCAGCAGTTTCCTCTCGCCGATCACCAGGTCGGGATTGATCGATCTTTCACACCTCGAGCAGGTTGATTTCAAAGACTGGCGTGGTAACTTCATCATGAGAAACGGCCGCTTTGTGACGGATAACTGGACAATCGGGTCGAACAGGGGTGATTGGTCGATCAAGGGCTCCTTCGGAATCGACGGCACACTCGATTACACCGTGCATCTCATTGTCCCGCCCAGCGTGCAGCGGGATATGAAGGATCTGTCGAAGTACCGGGATCTGGTAAACCTGTTCCGCGATCAGTCGGGGAACCTCGTGCTCGACTTCCAGGTCGGCGGTACGGGCAGATCACCGAAGGTGTCACTCGATATGAGCGCCGCCAGGAGCAAAGCGACCGAGAACCTTATCGACAAGGCGAAAGATTGGCTGAAACAATGAGAAGAATTCTCTCGTGGATCCGGGGCACAGGCCGGCAGTCTTATGGATAGATGAGGCTATGCCGCTCTCCATATAGAGAAACCCCTCGGGGTCGGTGGTGCGAACCACTTCTCCCGAGGGGTATGTATTGTATATGGTGGCCCGCGTGGCCTCTATTACCAGTTTACAGCCGCACTGCGGCCGTCAACTTCCACGAGTGGGTAACCATCGTCGCACGTCGCAACCGTCGGACGGGCAGTCGGAAATACAGCGCCCGGGTTGGGACCGATCGCGAATGATAGGTCCTCGAACTCCTCGAGCAGCAGCAGACTGAACGACGCCATCCGGATCGGATTCGGTCCGTAAAGCGGAGCGCCGCCGCTTTTTACGATTCCGATACCACTCTCGAGCGAACCGATAAACATCATCTCAGCGGGTGTGCTGAAGTTGATGTACATGAAATCGGTGCCATGCTCGAGCTCGTTGCCGTAAGCGTCCATGACGGTGACTATGAACTCGCAGCCTCTCGCGCAAGTGATGTCGCCGCCTTCGAGCATGATATAGGCATAGCAGTCGACGTATGTGCCGATATCGACGTAATTCTGATCGGCTGTGCCGCTGCAGATGCTTGCTGACTCATCGAAGAAAATAGCGAGAGACGGGTTCGCAGGAATGTCGACATTGAGATCGTAACCCTGATTGACCGTCACCGGGGTTCCAGCATTGTCTGTGCATTCGACTATGAATGAAAAGTTACCGGCACCCTCGGTAAGACCAAGGATTTCACCGTCCGCCGAAAGACTGAAGCCGTCCGGCAAGACGCTGCCCGCGGCGAGTGCCCATGTATAGGGCGTAACGCCACCGGTCGCCTCGAGTGTTACTCTGTAAGGCGTGCAGGTTTGACCCGCAGGAACAGTCGCCGTGACGATTACCAGATCATCAGGCGTCGGATCGGGGGTGACCGTCGTTTCGTCCTCTGAACAGGAGAACAGGAACGCGCTTAGGACGAGACTGGTCAAAACGACTAAGACCTTTCTCATGGTGAGACCTCCTTCTCTAAAAGTATGAGCTCTATTGTCCCCTCAGATTCAGTGTTTCAGCAAGCTGTGTGCCACCATTTACCCGCGGCGCTTGATAGTGAGTATAGTGTTGTATTATAATAAGTTAGATGTGCAGAAAGTGCGGAGTTGGATGGCTCTGTTGTTCCTCGTGGATTCTCATTATGCCACAATCGGGAGTATTATGGTCATTGGCGTCTCCTGATGTCTTTAAGTGGTTGGGCCGCAACATAATCGGTGTGTTTTGCGGTGCGGCGGTCATCAGTCCCTTTCCAGGGATCGTAGCGCCTCTGAATGTATTTCGCTCGCCGGGCCGGTTCCGTCGATTTCCGAGAGAAGCCCGTTATCCCGGTAAAATTCTATGAAAGGCCCGACCTGGTCATTGAATATGTCGAGACGCTTTGCGACTGCGTCAGGGTGGTCGTCGGGCCGGCGCGCTAGTGTTCCGCCGCATGCTTCACAGCAGGGTTCTGCCGAGCCCGGCTCTTTTCCCGGGCCGATTACGGCGCCGCAACCGGTGCAGGTGAGCCTTCTCGATATGCGATCGATGATGATTCTATCGGGGACGGATAGCAGGATCGCTCGATCCGGGGAGAAGGCGCCGGCCAGGGCCTTCGCCTGGAAGATCGTACGCGGAAAGCCGTCCAGGATGTAGCCGCCGCCGAATCCTGATCTTTCGAGATATCCCAGAATCGCTGTTGTGATCAGCTCTTCCGGCCCGATCTCACCCTTTAGCACATATTCCTCGACCGCGCGTCCGAATCGGGTCCCGTCGCGGATCTCGGTCCTCAAGATCTCACCGCTGGAGAGGTGGGGTAGATCCAACGCTTTCGCGAGTAGTGCCGCCTGTGTGCCCTTGCCCGAGCCGGGCTTGCCGAGCAGCACGATCCGATGATCCGATTTCTTCATGGCGCTATTATTGATTTTCATGCGAATATTCTCAACAAGTTATTTGTATTTGCTTATGGAGGGTGTAGCGGTCGGTGGATCGATTCGGCCGCTTGCAAGGAGGTCGGATATCGTTTACTGTGTGAAAGAGTCATTTCTTAGCTGCGGAGGTATGCAATGGGAATAGCGGTATTTTTGCTCATCGTCATCGTCCTGTTCATCTTTTTCTTTATCAGTATCTACAACCGTCTCGTGCGGCTTCGTAAGAGGTGCGACAACGGTTGGGCACAGATCGACGTGCAGCTCAAAAGGCGTTACGATCTGATCCCGAATCTCATCGAGACGGCCAAGGGGTATCTCAAGCACGAACGGGAAGTGCTGGAGAACGTGACGAAGGCGCGTCAACAGGCTATCAACGCTGATGGAGTGGCGGACCAGGCGAAAGCGGAGAATTTCCTCTCCCAGACCCTGCGCTCGCTCTTCGCCGTCGTCGATAATTATCCCGATCTCAAGGCGAACGAGAATATGAAGGCGGTCCAGGAGGAACTCGTCTCGACCGAGAACAAGATCTCATACGCTCGGCAGCACTTCAACGATGTCGTTATGTCGTACAACACCGCGACCGAGACTATCCCGTCGAATATCGTCGCCTCGATGTTCGGGTTCATCCAGCGGGAGTTCTTCGAGCTCGAGGAGGCTGAGCAGCGCGAGGCGCCGAAGGTAGATTTCTCGTAAGAGGCAGCCGTTATGTATGACGAGATAGCAGCCAACAAACGCAACTCGTGGATACTCATTATCACCGTCGCCCTTATCCTTGTCGGGATCGGATTCTTCGCCGGAGAGTACTGGGGCAGCAGGTATGCGGGAGTGGCGCTGGCCGTCGTGATCGCTGCCGTCTCCGCACTCGCTGCCTATTACGGAGGCGCCGGCATGATACTCACAATAAGCAGGGCGAAACGGATAGAGAAGAAGGACCATCCTCAGCTCTTCAATGTGGTCGACGAGCTCGCGATAGCGGGCGGCCTGCCGATGCCCGCGATTTTCATCATAGACGATTCGGCGCCGAACGCATTCGCGACCGGGAGGGATCCGGAGCATGCGTCGGTCGCCATAACGACTGGACTCCTCGATAAGCTGAGCAGGGATGAGCTGCAGGGGGTCATGGCACACGAGCTCTCGCATGTGGGGAACAGGGATATCCTCTTCTCGATGATGGTGGGGATAATGGTAGGATCGATTGTTATGGTGAGCGATTTCTTCTTGAGGAGTGTTTTCTGGTCGCGGGGGGGGCGCAAGCGGGATCAGAAGGGAAACGCCGGGGCTATAATGCTCGTCGTAGCGTTGCTGTTCGCGATTTTCGCTCCACTCTTCGCAAAGCTTCTTCAGCTCGCCGTCTCCCGCCAGCGGGAATACCTCGCCGACGCTTCGGCGGTGAAGCTGACAAGGTATCCGGAGGGGCTCGCCTCGGCCCTCGAGAAGATAGCGGGCGACAAGGAAGTGCTCGAAGTAGCGAACAGAGCCACTCAGCATCTCTATATAGTCAATCCCATCAAGCCGTTCGAAAAGAGGGCGAAAGGGCTCTTCAGCACGCACCCGCCGCTGGAGGAGCGTGTCTCGCGAATCAGGGAGATGTAATCAGCCCACGAGCAGCTTGCCATTATCCATGATCATCTCGCCGTCGAGCTCGAGGGACGGATCCTTGATGATCCCGTCGAGATGGATAGGCACATCGACCGTGCCGCCCATCGACATGTTGTTGCCGAGCGCGATATGGATCGTGCCCATCACCTTTTCGTCTTCGAGGATGCTGCCGATGATTATTGCCGCGTCGTTCGTTCCGACGCCGAGCTCGGCTACGTTGAACGCCTTGTCGCCTACCGCCTCTAGCTTTTCCTTCAACAGGTCGGCCTCGGGGCCGCCTGTGATCTCGGTCGCGAGTCCGTTCTCGACCTTGATTGTGATAGGCTCCTTGCCCGCCAGGTCGCCGATTCCCGCCATCGAGCCGTCGACGATGAATAGACCGCTAGAGCCACCCTCGGCCGGCATCATATAGGCTTCACCAGAAGGCAGGTTGCCGAATGAGCCGGGCTCGTGAAAGAGCCCCGTCGAGGCGATTGCGTTGATACCGCTGATGGGAAGTGTTAAATCGGTGCCCGACACGGTGGTCACCCGGGCTGTCTGAGCCTTGGTCAGCAACTCGGTCACCTTTCTGGTCCTATCGGCGATCGCGTAGTAATCAGCGCCTAGGCAGCGGATCATGGTTTCGCGCAGAATTCCCGGCATCGTCGCAACACGCGCCCCCTCGGCGCAGGCCTGCCGTCTCGCCGCCGTATGGGTGAGCGACTTGCTGGTGGGAGCGATAACGATGTCGCTCTTCATCATAGCATGAGTCACGGGCTCGGGCGGTTCCTCGCCGTTGCGCTCCCTCGGAATGATCTCCATCAGCATCGCCTCGGTCTCGAGCGAGCGGGCCGCCTCTAGCAGGGCCTGGCCGATCTCCCTCAGCTCTGAATCGGTCACGACGAGGACCTTATCGCCTTTTTGCGCTTTGAGGCAATCCTTCACCGCTATTAACGCGGAATCGAGCAGAGCCTTGTCCATCGCTGAACATCCTTTCTTGCAGATCACGCGTGAGTATCAAACGGCGCCGTTCAACCGGCCGAGCCTATTGGAGAGCCCTTCCGCAATTGCGCCCGAACATATTCTAGCAGATGCTGCGGTTCCTTCACAGGACGAGTTTATACGTCGAGGCCGAATCCGGATGGAGGAGGCGCCTCGAGCTCCAGTTCGGTTTCATCAGTGGGGTGGGGGATCCTGAGTTTCCACGCGTGCAGAATGATCCGGCTGTGCCTGACTCCTCCATACTTAATATCCCCGACGACCGGAGCGCCTATAGAGGAGAGGTGAACCCTCACCTGATGGGTCCTGCCCGTCTCTATGCGCACCTCGACCAGGGCGCGGCCCCCGGCGAGGTCTGCGAGCTTTCTATAAATGCTCAAGGCTCGCTTTCCTCCTTCGCCCGTTGTCGAGCGCGAGCTCGTTTTTTTATCGACCTTTATAGCGATCTCGATCCTGCCTGAGTCGGCCGCGGGCGGACTCTCCGTTACGGCGAGGTAGACCTTTTCTATCTTACCGGCGGAGAAGGCTTTGCTCAGGGCCCTCGAAGCGGCACGGGTCTTCGCGACGACGAGCAGGCCGGAGGTCTCGCGGTCGAGCCGGTGGACGGTAGAGTATCGGAAACCGGTGGGATCATCCCGCGCGCCGCCGGTCCTCGACCGGTACTCCTCGAGGATATCTAGCAGCGACCCGCGCTCCTTGCGGTTTCCAGGCTGCACGACGAGCCCGGACGGCTTGTCGATAACGAGAATCGCGTCGTCTTCGAATACGATTGGTATCGGCCCGCCGATCAGGCCGAATCGATCGAGGTCGGCCGGGACCGCGCTGATATCGACGATCGAGTGTTCTCCGCCGGGGCCGGATGCACGATCGTCTTTGATATCTATCTCGACGAGATCCCCTCGCTCCAGGCGTGTGCTGCCGCTCGTCCGCTTGCCGTTCAGGGTTACCCTGCCCTTTCTGAAGAGCATCTGGAGCTCCGGGAAGGGAATACCCGCTGAGGCCGCGCGGATGAACCTGTCGATCCGCGATCCAGCCCATTCATCACCGATTGTGTGTCGTTTCATCAGAACTCGATTCATAGGTTACATAGAGGCAAGGGACTGTGGGCGCTGCCGCCGCGTGTCTCCATGAGATTCTACGATAGCTCAAAACAGGGTTTTTTCTCCAGAGGAAACAGCACTCCCTCCCGGGCGAGCCCGATACGGGCATCGATTTTATGTCAAGATTCCAATTGAGTTTCAGGCGGAAAACATATAGGATGGTTTTTTCCCGGATTCATCATCAGAAAAACATGCATCAAGACCGGAGGTGGCCATGAGCGGGCTGTTTGGAGTTGTTTCCAAGGGCGACTGCGCGGAAATACTGCTGTTCGGGACCGACTACCATTCTCACCTCGGGACCGAGTTCGGAGGAGTGGCGATTCTCGGAACCGATTTCGTCCGCCAGATCCACAATATCAGTCAGAGCCAGTTCAAATCGAAATTCTACGAGGACTGCCTTCGAATGAAGGGAAACAAGGGGATCGGTGTGATCAGCGTCTTTGAAGAGCAGCCGATCTACCTCAATTCGAAGTTCGGCCCCTTCTGTATCATCTCGGACGGATTTATCGATAACGCCGACGAGCTTGCTTCCACCCTTCTCTCGAACGGGATCTCCTTCAGCGAAGTCGGTGGAGGCACTGTCAACATGACCGAGCTCGTAGCGAAGTTGATCACGACCGGGGACGATCTCGTCGACGGAATCGAGAGGATGTTCGGCGTGATCGACGGTTCCTGTTCGATCCTGGTCCTCGGCCGGGATGGGGTCTATGCGGCGCGTGACCGGTACGGTTATTCACCCTTGATCGTCGGTCGCCGTGAGGACGCCTGGGCGGTCGCGTCCGAGACGAGCGCATTTCTCAATACGGGATTCGAGACGGAGAAATATCTCGAGCCGGGAGAGATAGTGCTGCTAACCGAAAACGGTCTCGCGCAGAAGAGAGAGGGCGCTGGAATCAATCAGATCTGTTCGTTTCTATGGATATATACCGGATTTCCCACATCGAACTACGAAGGGATCAATGTGGAGACGGTTCGCGAGCGCTGCGGACAGTGCCTCGCCCGTCGCGATACCGATATTGAGGCCGATGTCATAGCCGGTATCCCCGACTCCGGTATCGCTCACGCCATCGGATACGCGATGGAATCGGGTACGTCCTACAGGCGCCCTCTCGTCAAGTATACGCCCGGCTACGGGCGGAGTTATACGCCGCCGTCTCAGGAGACGCGCGACCACATAGCCAAGATGAAGCTCGTCCCGAACAGGGAGATCATCGACGGCAACAGGCTCGTCGTCTGCGAGGATTCCATCGTGCGGGGCACCCAGCTCAAGAATTTCACCGTCAAGAAGCTCTGGGAGGGCGGTGCGAAGGAGATCCATGTTCGCCCGGCATGCCCGCCGCTGATGTTCCCCTGCCGGTTCAATCTCTCGACCCGGGACATCAACGAGCTTGCCGCCCGCCGCGCGATCAGGGATCTCGAGGGACACGACATAGACGATGTCGCCGAATATATGGACCACAGGTCGGAGAAGTACGGCAGCATGATCGATTGGATCGCGAAGGACCTCGAGGTCACAACGCTCAGGTATCAGACTCTCGAGGATATGATCGGCGCGATCGGCCTTCCAAAGAGCAGGCTCTGCCATTATTGTTGGACGGGCGAATACCACATGCCAGGCGAGGCTCATGAGGACGAGGCTGCCGGAGCCTGGAAGCCGCGCGAGGAGCTCCTCACCCGGAGCTGACCCCGAACCGATCGTCTTTATCAAGTCATGTCTCGCCTCGACGGCATCCTTGTGGTCGAACATGCGATAGGCCGCCGGAGCTTTGCCCTGCGCGGATCTACTAGCCGGTCTCCTCGTCGTACTCCTCGAGAGCCTTGATAAAAGCCTGAACCGTATTCTCATCCCGATCGATCAGGATGATATCGGAGATACTCTTTGCCTCATGCGATATGATCGCCTCGACGATCGCCCCCGCGGAATCCTGCGGCGATACCTTCCCCGCGCCCGATCCCATTCCAGGGATCGCGATCGATGCCGCTCCCAACCCTTCTGCCGCCTCGAGGGCCGCCAGAACGGCGGCTTTCACCTGCTCGCGCGAGCTCTCCCCGTCCGCTTCGTCCGCCGTTGGGGCGTGTATGACATGAAGGTTGTACAGCGAACCCGCACCTGTAACGGCTGCCGAACCCCGCTCTATGGGAGCCTTAGAGAGGGCCTCCTTCTCGATCTCCTCTCCGCCAGCTCTCTTTATCGCTTCGGCGACTCCGGCCGCCATGGCGCCGTCCGGGCTCGCCGGGTTGACGATCGCGTCCACGAAGAGGACAGTGAGGTCGCCGTTGCGGGCCTTGATATTGATCTCACCGATCCCAGTGACGTAGAGGTTGTCCTCCATTGCGATGCCGGCGAGTATCACATCGGGGCGTTTCTTGAACATGGCGATCGCGTCATTGCTCTGTTTCGATACGTAGTGGGCGGCCTTGAATACATCCTCCGCTGTGATATTTCCCTCGAGATAGGAATTGATCTTGTCCCCGAGCGGTTCGATGAGCGAGCGGCATCTGGTCTCCTTCAGTGAATCGATGAACTTGCGCTTACGCTCGTCGCGAGCCTCTTCGTTTTCATTCGTCATATCGTTTCCTCCCTGATCTATACCATCTTAGAAGCATTTATACGCGATAAGGCGGCTGCCTTCCATGTATAAATTGATTCTTCCAATCGCCTGGAGCATGGAGTAGACTCCAGGTTCCTTCGGGTACGGTCCGAACGAACACAAAGGCCGGTGCCCCGAATTGTGTTTACAATCGTATTCTTTATAACGGAAATCGAAGTGTTATTACCTGCAAGGAGGAAAATTGTGACCAGAGCTTTGTTGATCGCGGCCCTCTGCATGTTCGTGCTGATGGTGGTGAGTCCGGAAGCGGCGCCTGAGGAGAAGCAGCCATGGACGCCCGAGGTCCTGTGGAAGCTCAAGGGAGTGGGCGACCCCCAGCTATCCCCCAACGGCAAATGGATCGCCTATGTCGTCACGGTGACAGATTTCGACGAGAACAGTAGAAATTCCGACATCTGGGTCGTTTCGGCCGATGGGGGCGAACCCAGGCGGATGACAACGAGTGAGAAGGGCGACTCGAGCCCGCGGTGGTCGCCCGACGGCGGGCGAATCGCGTTTCTCTCCTCGAGGAGCGGCTCGAGGCAGGTTCATGTAATTCCATTCTCCGGGGGTGAGGCGGTGAAGATCACCGATTTCCCGGGCGGCGTCGGTGAGACGATGTGGACGCGCGATGGGAAGGGATTCGTCTTCACCGGGCGTGTCTATGCCGATTGTCCAGATCTCGACTGCGTGAAGGAGCGCGACGAGGAGAAGGAGAAGAAAAAGGTCTCGGCGATGGTGCACAAGCGTCTCCTCTACCGGCACTGGAACACATACGAGGACGGCAAGGTTCAGCATCTTTTCCATATATCCGCCGATGGAGGAGAGCCCAGGGATCTGACGCCCGGCCTCGGATTCGATGCTCTCACCTACTGGCTCGGTTCCGCCGGACGGGAGTACGATCTATCTCCGGACGGGAAGACGCTATATTTCGCCGGCAAGCAGGACCCCGACCAGGCGGTCTCTTACAACGAGGATATCTGGGTGGTCCCGGTCGAGGGGGGAGAGGTCAGGCGGATCACCGATAATCCCGCCGCCGATTCACATCCTAGAGTATCGCCCTGCGGCAAGTATCTCGCATACCGCGCGACGAGGCGGCCAGGGTACGAATCGGACCGGTACGAGCTCGTCGTGATGGAGTTGCCCGGCGGCGAACCGAGAAGTCTCACCGATGGGCTCGACAGGAGTGTCGGCGGTTTCTTCTGGGCCCATGACGGCAAGAGGCTCTACTTCGAGGCGGAGGATACGGCCGACATCAATCTGTTCAGTGTTTCTGTCAAGGGGGGGGATGTGAAGACGGTGGTCGGAGGCGAGGGTCCGGCTGGACGCGGATACCATCTGAGCGTAGGCGCCGGCCCGAAGGATAAGTTCTTCATCTACCGCTACCGTCCGGCGAATCACTACTACGAGATATTCAGGTGCGATTCGAAGGGGAAAAAGCCCCGGCAGCTAACCTTTGTCAACAGGGAGATCTACGAGACATACCACATTCCCGACGCCGAGCAGCTCTGGTTCGAGGGTGCGGGGGGAACTCAGGTGCACGGTTTCCTCATCAAGCCGATGGACTTCGATCCATCGAAGAAGTATCCGATGCTGGTCCGTATCCATGGAGGGCCGCAGCAGATGTTCGGTTATGCCTACAGGACGGAGTACGGGGTATTCTCAGGAGCCGGGTATGCCGTCTTTTTCTGCAATCCGCGAGGAAGCACCGGCTACGGGCAGGAGCTCTGCGACGGGATAAGGGGGGACTGGGGCGGAAAGGTCATCGAGGATATCAAGAGCGGCGTCAGGCATGTCCTTGGCGCGAACCCCTGGATCGATCCGGGGAAGGTCGGCGCGTGGGGAGGTTCGTACGGGGGATTCGTCTGCAACTGGCTGCAGGGGCACAACGAGGACGGTATGTTCAGCGTCCTCGTCTCGCACGCGGGAGAGGCGGACCAATGGAGCGCCTATGGATCGACCGAGGAACTCTGGTTCCCCGAGTGGGAGCTGCTCGGGACTCCGTGGGATAATACCGATCTCTACGACGAGCTCTCGCCCATACGGTACGCCGCCAACTTCTCGACACCACATCTGATCATACACGGCGAGCTTGACTACCGCGTTCCCATCACGGGGGGCGAACAGATGTTCACCGCTCTCCAGCGACTTGGGGTGCCGTCGAAGATGATACGATTCCCCGACGAGGATCACTGGATCCTCCAGCCGCAAAATTCAGCTTTCTGGTACCGTTCGATACTCGACTGGTTCGACCAGTGGCTGAAGAACGACGGCAGGGAAAAGGAGGCCGAAACGGAATAGGCCGTTCGCCGGATCGGAAATCGATCAGGGCTCCAGGATTTTCTTATCCTGGAGCCTTTTTTTCGGTTGGACCCGTTTCTCGCCCATCGATTCCAGCTCATCCTTCGCGCGGATGTTGTTCCGGTTCAATTCGACCGCTTTCTGAAACGCCTCGACCGCATTCTCGCGTTCGCCCCTCTCCGTGTAGGCTTTTCCAACCCGTGTCAGGAAGCTCGACTCGCCGGTCACCGTATCGGCGGCGATGCCGAGATTTATCAGATAGAAGACAAGAGCCAGCGCAGCTATCGAGAGGAGGAGGTCGGGGAGGTTGCGTTTGCGGGCCATCGAGTAGAGCGCGACGAGTCCGGCGCCGGCGAATGGGATCAAGAAAGGGATGATGGGGAGCCTGTACCGGGCCAATACGTAAAATATGACGCAGGCGGCGAAGTATGTGATCAACCCTCCGTAAAGGATCCAGAGCGATTTCCATCTGTTCCTCGTGAGAAAGATGCCCATCAGCCCGAGCGGAACGACGATACCGAATGTGAGAAGCGGCAAACCAAGAACACCGGGCAGATTGCGGTGAAAATTGAAGTTCTCGACGTTCGCCCGTTCGTACTTGTTCCAGAAGAAGAGCGCCTTTGTCGCGACGAGCCGCCAGAAGCGGTCCGGGTGCTCCAGGTTGTACTCGATCCCTCTCTTCAGCCAGAACCGCGAAACCTCCGAAGCTTTGAGTTCCCGCCCCGCCTCACTGGATGCTATCATGGCTATCGATTTGGCTTGATCCTCCGGTGTTGCGCCGATGTAGATCCTCTTGTATGTGGGCACCGCGTAGTATCCGTTCGCCTCGGGATTGGCTCCGTGGTAGAAATTGATGCCGAGACCGGAGGATACCGGAATGAACTCTCCCGTCATGCGGGCGTTGCGGATCGTCACGGGCGCTATCGCCGCTATGATTCCCACCAGAAGGATGAGCGTGCAGCGCAGGCTTGTTTTCCATGCGGCGCTTGCGCCGAGCTTTCCATCCGCCCTGCCGGAAAAGTAGAGATGCAGGACCAGGAAAGGGACCAGAAGCGCCGAAACCGGTTTTGCTGCGATCGAGGCGCCGAGAAACAGGCCCGAGAGGATCATCCTGCCCGTGCCGGGAAGGCCGTCCCTCGATACGAGGATCGTGATCGAGAGAAGATTGAGAAAGATGATGAGAGTAGCGGGCACCAGCACGCCCTCGTAGAATATAAGCGGCAGATAGAGGGTGTGTATCGCTCCGGCGATGATAGCACCCGCCCTCGAGCGGAAGAGCCTGTATGTTATGACTATGGTGAAGGCGCACGAGGCGGAACCCATCAGAGCCTGGAATATCCTCACATAAGTGACGTTCGGAGAGAAGATCTTGTAGAGAGCCGCCATGAACCAGGGATAGAGAGGCGCCTGCATGAGATTAGACGCGACGGATTCGCCGCCGGAGACGATCGCTCCAGCCCAACGATCGTAGATCGCGGCGTCCAGGGCGAGGTTTGTGGCCAGGGGATTCCTCGTGACGGTGAGGTAGAGATGCAGGAGCCGGATAAGGAGCGCGGCGCCGACGAGGATCCACGCCGGCCACCATCGGCGGATATGCCCTGATAGACGGGATGTGCGATTCATTGTTTCCTTTCTATGCGGTACGTCGATGGGGTTTTCATATAGTTTAATACGAGAGGCCCGGTGTTCTCAAGCTCCAATACGCCGCGGGCCGCTGCGACTCTTTTGACAGACGCGATGGTCTCGTGTATCATCACTCGGTCAATAGCAACGAAAGGGAGGTTTCGATTTGTCGAGACACATATTCATTCCGGCGTCGCTCGCCGCCCTGTTTCTTGTGACGGGTATTCTTGCCGGTGGCGCATGGGCGGTCCATGGGGATGATGATATGAGCACTTCAAAATCGGAAGGTGAGAAGATCTCATTACCGTCCGTGCCGGACAGGGGGGACGTCTCTCTCGAGCAGGCTCTCCGGGAGAGAAGATCTGTGCGGGAGTTCACCGATGAGGAGCTCGATCTAGAAACGATCTCGCGGCTTCTCTGGTCCGCTCAGGGGATTACAGGGAAGAAGTACGGTTTGAGGACGGCCCCATCGGCGGGGGCGACCTATCCGCTCGAGCTTCTCGTTGCCACGAGTAAGTATCTCGCCCGCTATCTGCCGCACGAGCACAGCCTCGTCGTTAAGGCGGAGGGGGATCTCAGAGCCAAGCTCGCGGCCGCATCGTACGGGCAGGCCTGTGTGGGGAAGGCGCCCGCCGTATTCATATTCGCAGCCGACGTTTCGAGGACCTCGGGGCGATACGGCGCGCGGGCGGACAGGTATGTCCACATCGAGATCGGATGTGCCAGCGAGAACCTCATGCTCCAGGCGGCTGCCCTCGGTCTCGGAAGCGTCGCGATCGGCGCTTACGATGACAAAGAGGTCTCGAGCATCCTCTCCCT
>DAOUUU010000020.1 GCA_030667985.1 Candidatus Krumholzibacteriota bacterium | reverse complement strand
CGTCACCGATCCCGGCGGCGGAGCTCTCAGGCAGCTGGCGGAGACGGAAGGTTACGACACTTTTCCAATACCCCCCAATGTGGGCGGGCGGTTCAGCGTCCTCTCCTCTGTGGGGCTTCTCCCCTGCGCGGCGGCGGGGATACCACCCGAGAGACTACTCGATGGAGCCGGGGAGGCCATGGAGCTCTATACAAAGATTTCCGAGGGTAATGACGCGGTCGGGTACGCTGCAAGGAGACTGCTGTTTTTCGAGGGGAGCTACTCGACGGAGATTCTCAGCACCTTCCATCCGGAACTCGGAATGCTCTGCGAATGGTGGAAGCAGCTCGCCGGAGAATCGGAGGGCAAGAAACACAAGGGCCTCTTCCCCGCCTCTACCATCATGACCACCGACCTCCATTCCCTCGGGCAGTACCTGCAGGAGGGTCCAAGGAATATCATAGAGACCTTCCTAATAGCCCGCACCCCGAGACGGGAGATCGAGGTCCCGCCCCGCGCCGACGACCTGGACGGACTCAATTACCTTGCCGGCAGGGCGATGAGCGACATCAACAGGATGGCGTACGAAGGGACCCGCGAGGCCCACCAGGCCGGGGGGCTTCCGGTTCTATCGATCGAGCTCCCCATGATAACGCCGGAGGACCTGGGCGCGCTCATCATATTCTTCGAGATATCGATAGCCGTCTCGGGACGCCTGCTCGGTGTCAATCCGTTCGACCAGCCCGGTGTCGATGAATACAAGAGAAGGATGTTCAGGCTCCTCGGCAAACCTGGAATCGTATAATGAAGATCTCCGATATAAACCCGCTACGCCGACCCCTGATCCTGCTTGCTTTCACTCTCGTAGTCTCGATTTCCTGTGAGCGCGAGAAACCGTACTCGAGAGAGACCTTCGTCATGGGCACTCAGGCCTGGGTCACCATCTACGGCCTCGACGAGGAAGCGGCCGAAGCGGCCGCGGGCGAGGCGCTCCGGGAACTCCACCGTATAGAGGGATTCATGAGCAACTGGAAGAAGGAGAGCGAAATCAGCCTCCTCAACCGTGAATCGGACGGTGCGCCTCACAAGCTCAGCTCCGAGCTCTTCCATGTCATCAGCAGGGCGGTCTATTTCTCGGACATCACGGCGGGGGCTTTCGATATATCGGCGCGGCCGCTCGTCCAGCTCTGGGGTTTCGAGGGCGGCACGGCAAAGCTTCCAACAGATTCAGAGATCCACGCAGCGCTGCAAAAGGTCGGATACAATAAGATCCTGCTGGATATCGAGGCCAAGTCGATAATCATCCCCCCCGGCATGGAGCTCGACCTGGCCGGCATCGCCAAGGGGTACGGGGTAGACCGGGCTGCCTCGATTCTGAAGAAACACGGCGTCGAGCGGGGCATGGTCAATCTCGGCGGCAATATCTATGCGATCGGTTCGCCCCCGGGCAGGAAGGGCTGGAGAGTTGGGATCAGAGACCCCAGGGGCGGCCGCAACACGACCGGATCGCTGCTGCTCACCGACGCTGCTGTCTCTACGAGCGGCAACTACGAGAATTACATCGAGTTGGATGGAAAGATATACGGACACATCATCGATCCCAGAATCGGAAGACCGGTTTCCCACACCCTGAGCGTCACCGTAGTCGCCGCCAACGCACTCCAGGCCGACGCGCTCTCAACCGGTTTCTTCGTGCTCGGACCGGAGAACAGCCAAAACGCTCTCGAGCTCCTGCGGGGCGTAAAGGCGCTTTTCGCTCTCCCGAACGGTGGAAAGGTCATCTACGAGGAGATCGGAGACTTCTCCGGCTCTCTCACAATCGACGATTCTCATTGAAAATGAATCGGAGCTATTGCTCGGCCGTCTCCTGCCCCTTGCCCAACCCCCACCAGGAACGGTGGATAGCGCAACTCGCACAGTCGTGTTCCTTGCGGATCAGGGGCGTGCGGCCGGTCCTCTCGGCGAGCTTGATCTCGGCCTGGTTCATGAGCCCGAGGATCATACCGAGAACGATGAAAGCGCCCGGCGGAAGGATCATGAGCAGCAGCGGCAGATAGGAATCGCCGAACAGGACGGCCCCGAAGATCGTGCCGTTACCGAGCAACTCCCGTATCGCGCCGAGCAAGACTAGAGATAGGGTAAACCCTATACCCATCCCTAACCCGTCCACGATCGATATAGCGACCGGGTTCTTCGATGCGAAGGCCTCGGCGCGGCCCAGGATGATACAGTTGACGACGATCAGCGGTATGAAGAGGCCGAGGCTCTTGTGAAGAGCGTGGAAATAGCCGTTCATGACAAGATCGACGATCGTAACGAAAGTCGCTATCGTAACGATGAATGCTGGTATGCGGATCTTCTTTGGTATAAACTTCCGGATCGAGGCGATCACGGTGTTCGAGCAGACGAGCACGAAGGTAGAGGCGAGTCCCATGCCGATACCGTTCTCGGCCGTCGTCGTCACGGCCAGTGTCGGGCAGAGACCCAGGACGAGGCGGAAAATAGGGTTCTCGCTCCAGAATCCCTTGTTGAATTCCTTCCAGACACTCATCGTAGATTCTCCTCGCTGCCGGCGCTCTCCGAGGACTTCTCCTCTTCGCTCCCCAGGATCATCTCCCTGTTGGCGGCAAAGAACTCCAGGGCCCGGGCTATGCTGTGAGTAACGGCCCGCGACGAGATTGTCGCCCCGGTGATATGTTTGAAAGTCCCGCCGTCCTTGATGACATCCCAGGCCTCGGGATCGGCGAGGCTCTTCCCCTTGTACTGATCCCTGAAATCGGCAGTCTCGATCTTCGCGCCCAGACCGGGCGTCTCCCGGTGATCGAGTATCTGAACGCCCTGGACCACACCCTGCGTATCGACGCCCACCATCACCTTTATCTCCCCCGAATATCCGTTCGGCGCGATGACGGTGAATGCGACGCCGACGATCCCGCCCTCCTTCCGGCCTCGGTAGAACTTGTATTCGTCGGCCTCATCCTTCAGGGTCAGGGTATCCTTGTCCGCCTCGTTGTCGAAGGGCGGAAGGACGCTCTCGACCGCCGACATCTCCTCATCCTTCATAGCGTTTTTGATCGGCTCCTCCGTCTGCTGGTCGACGAAGGCCAGCACTCCAGCGCTGATCGCCGCTATAACCGTCATGACGAAACAGAGTCTGAGTATCTCTTTCATTATAAATGACACCTCCATCTCAACCGCCCGCCGCAGCTTTCCTCTTCCGTGCACCGAAGACGGCCGGTCTCGAGAACCGGTCGATGAGCGGCGTCGCGGCGTTCATGAGTAGAATGGCAAAGCTGACACCCTCGGGATAGGCGCCGAAGAGCCTGATGACGACCGTGATGAGTCCACAGCCGACCCCGAAAATCAGCATTCCCCTCCCCGTTATGGGGCTTGTAACGTAATCGGTAGCCATGTAAAAAGCGCCGATAAAGAGACCCCCGGTGATGACATGGAAGCTGGGATCGGCGTATTTCATCGGATCTATCAGATGGAAAATACCGGTAAAGATCCAGACTGCCCCGATGAAGGCAACCGGCGTATGCCATGATATGACTCTTTTCGCGATGAGGAATATCCCGCCGGCGAGCAACAGGACGATCGAGACCTCGCCGAGGCATCCAGCCCTGTTCCCGATCAACAGATCGATCCATTCCTGCTGCGTCAGGTGGAGATCGACGCTCCCCTGCGACATGAGGCTCTCCCTGATGCGGCCGAGAGGAGTCGCTGTCGTAACCGCCTCCATTCCCCATTTCGACGGGGCGATCCATCTCGCCGTCATCTGGACGGGGAACGAGATGAGCAGGACGACACGGCCCACGAGGGCCGGATTGAACGGATTGTACCCCAGGCCCCCGTATATCTGCTTGGCGATGACTATGGCAAAGAATGATCCGACCACAACGAGCCACCAGGGGCTCGTCGACGGCAGGTTGAGAGCGAGCAAAAGCCCCGTCAAGACGGCGCTCCAGTCGCCGATCCTGACCGTTCGCTTCATGACCCTCTGCGAGAGCATCTCGAATACGACTGATGAGGCGACACTTAGAACGATCACCCTCACAGCGGAGAGTCCGAACACATAGATGGAAAAGAGTGCAGCGGGCAGCAGGGCGTAGATCACGAGCCTCATGATACCGCCGACGCTCTGACCATCGTGCAGGTGCGGTGACGAACTCACGAGGAAACGGGGAGCCGCTTCCTGTTTGGGTTTCTTGCCTTCACTCGTATCGGCCAATGGATCCTCCAGTGACTCTATATCAACCGGTCTTTTTGGGTCTCTTCCTTATCTCCGCCTTGGCCCGCCTGAAGTGGTGCACCAGGGGGCGCCTGGAAGGACAGACATAGGCGCAGCAACCGCACTCGATGCAGTCGAGGACATTGTACTCCTCGGCCTCGTCAAAGTGCATGCGTTCGATGAACACACTTAGCACGGAAGGATTTAATCTCATCGGGCAAGCATCAAGGCATCTGCCGCACCGTATGCAGGCGTCGCTTATGAACTGGGGTATCTCGTCCCTGACCAGGAATACCACTCCGCTGGTGCCCTTGGTGACCGAGGCATCGAGGGAATACTGGGCCACGCCCATCATGGGGCCACCGTTTATCACCTTTCCAGTCTCATCCTTCATGCCTCCACAGAATCCCACCAGATCCTCGAAGGAGGTGCCCACGCGGGCCAGGACGTTTTTCGGGTGGACGATGCCCCTGCCCGTGACGGTGACTACGCGCTTGACTAACGGTCTCGCGTAGCGGACCGCCTCGTACGCGGCGAATGCGGTGCCCACGTTCTGAACGAGAACGCTGACATCCATCGGAAGGCCTCCCGCTGGAACTCTTCTTTTCGTAAGGGCGAATATCAGCTGCTTCTCGGCACCCTGAGGATAGACGACATCCAGTGCGGCTACGCTAAAGCCTCCGTGTTCGATGCACTTTTTCCTCATCACCTCGATCGCGTCAGGTTTGTTTCTCTCTATCGCGACTATGACCTTCTGCACACCCAGCACTCGAGCGAAGAGCGATGCTCCCTCTAGGATTTCCTCCGGCTTCTCGAGCATGAGGCGGTGGTCGGCGGTCAGGTAGGGCTCGCATTCGGCGCCGTTCAGTATCAACAGATCTATCTTCTTGTCCCCTGGGGGCGAGAGCTTCACATGGGTCGGGAAGGAGGCTCCTCCCATCCCTACCAGCCCACCTCCCTGGATCAGGTTCTTGATCTTGTCGCCGTCCAGATCCGTAATGTCCCGTTCGGCATTGCACCCCTCCACCCACTCATCCGCTCCGTCCGGGATTATGACGGCGGCGGGCATGTCGGTGCCGACCGGGTGCGGGTAGAGATCGATCGACTTGATCTTTCCCGATGTGGGCGCGTGGACGGGCGCGCTGACGAATCCGCCCGGCTCCGCTATCACCTGCCCTTTCTTTACCTCATCCCCTTTTTCAACAACTGGTCGCGGCGGAGCTCCGAGATTCTGCGTGAAGTAGACGACGAGCTTCTCGGGCAGGGGCATCTCCTCGATTCCGAGCTCCCGTGTGTGATCCTTGTTGTACTCTGGATGTACGCCACCGTAGAACCGTCTGCGGCCCATCACGCCTCACCCCCCGCAGCTTTCATCTGTTCCGCGGGCATGCCGGAGGTGCTGTTTACAATTGTATTCATGGGACAGACCGAAGCTATCTCTTCGGGTATCTCCACACTGTAGTCGATGACAGCCAGGTTATCCTCCATCACGATAGAGCCTTCGGGAGCCTCCTTTACGCACCTCTGGCACCCGATGCATCCTACCCTGCAGGACCTTCTCACCTTGCCCCCCTTGTCGTGAGAGGAGCAGAGGATGTGTACCCTTCTGTTCTCGGGGACCATTTTAATAATCCCTTTCGGGCACGCGCTCACGCATTTCTGGCAGCCGGTGCATCTTCCTGGATCGACCTGCGCGAGACCGCTCGGCAGCATATCTATGGCCCCGAAGGGACAGACGCCGGCGCATGTGCCGAGTCCAATGCAGCCGTACGAGCATGCCTTGTCCCCGCCAAAGAGGATCGCCGCCGATGTGCAATCATATATTCCGTTGTAGTGGTATCTCTTGGCCGCCACTTCGTCGTTACCGCCGCAGAGGACCATAGCCACTTCCCTCACCCCGCCCCCTTCGAAGGACTCCCCCATGATCTTAGCGATCATGCGCGCTACGGCCTCACCCCCGACAGGGCACGAGTCGATCTCCGCCTTTCCCTCCGCTATCCTCTTGGCCAGCTCGGAGCATCCGGGAAGGGCGCAGGCGCCGCAGTTGGCTCCGGGCAGCGCCTCCTCGATAGCCTCGGCCTTGGGATCGACAATGACCGCGAAGACGCGCGCCGCCATCGCCAGCCCGAAACCGGCCAGGAGCGCGAGAGAAGCGAGAGCTATTACGGCCGTCAGCATTCGAAAGATCCTCCCGGAGCACCGGCTCCTAGATTTTCACGAGCCCTGTAAATCCCATGAAGGCGAGCGAGAGAAGGCCCGCCGTGATTAGCGCGATCGCCGTACCCCTGAATGGCAGCGGTGTATCGCATAGATCGATCCGCTCCCTCAACCCCGAAAACAGCAGCATCGCGAGGCCGAATCCGAGTGCGGCCCCGAAACCGAAGATAGTCGTGTCGATCAGGGAATATTCCTTCTGTATGTTGAGTACCGACACGCCGAGCACTGCGCAGTTCGTCGTGATCAGCGGCAGATATATCCCGAGCGACTTGTATAGTGCGGGGCTCAGCTTCTGCATCGCAAGCTCGACGAGCTGAACCAGGCTCGCGATTACGAGGATGAATGTCACGGTCCTCAGATAGACGAGATCGAACGGTGTCAGAACGAAATGGTATACGAGCCAGGTCACGATCGAAGCCATCGTCATGACGAAGACGACTGCCCCGCTCATGCCGATAGCGGTTTTTAACCTTCGCGATACACCGAGGAACGGGCAAAGGCCGAGAAACCTCATCAGCACGAAGTTGTTTACCAGGACAGCGCTGATAATTATGAGCAGTAGTCTTACCATCGCCCGGTTCTATTCCTTTCGGTCTTCTCGACGCCGCTATGCGGCTGAAATAAAATCGGAAAAAATCGGGGAGAATGTAATACAGGCACCGGAAAAAATCAAGCCCTAACCATCGCTAGATTCAACAATTTCACAATCCCCTGAACCACTCCGGCCTCAATCGGCCCCCGGGGTCCTCGAGAGCCAGCTCGATCTCGCCGAGAAGCCTCTCCCTGTCGCGCAGGAGCGTTCCCTTAAGGGCCAGATAGTTGGACGCGTGGTTGCTCCGGAAGATGCACCGGTCGGTCCCGAGACACTTTACAAGCTCCCCCAGCTCCCGAACATCGTCTGCCGGATCGCTGAAATCGAATCCCTCGCCCATGCCGCTCCGGTACCGGTCTCTGTGGGGCCCGAGCATCAACGTCAGCGCCGAGAGGTACAGCGGCTGGATACGGTTCAACAGTTCCGCTGACAACCGCGCATGGCTCATAGAGCCGCTCTTTCCGGCCAGTCCCAGTATGACCGTTATCGAAAGCTTGAGCCCCGCGTCACTCGCCCTCCTGCAGCCGTCGGCCATCTCGTCGGGCGTCGCTCCCTTGCCGATCAAACGGAGCAGGTCCGGATCACCGCTCTCGACACCGCAGTAAAGAATTGTAAGTCCTAGCTCGCGCAGCCTCCTCATCTCTTCTGTATCCTTGGTGAGGAGGTTCTGCGGCGTCGCGTACGCGGTGACGCGCTGCAGGGCGGGAAATGCCGCCCGAAGGGCCTCCAGTATCCTCGTAAGCCTCGGGGTCGAAAGAACGAACGCGTCGCCGTCGGCGAGAAAGATCCGCCTTGTCCCCGGCCACTGGCCCGCCGCATACTCTATATCGGTTTCGAGCTCAGCCCACGGCCTGGGCCTGAAGGTCTTCTCCTTGTACATGTAGCAGAACCGGCACCCGTTATGAGAACAGCCGACGGTCGCCTGCAGTATGAGCGATGACGCCTCGCTTGGCGGGCGGTAGACCGGTTCGTCGTAGATCAGCACTCTATACGCCTTCATACTCCGGTCGAAACGATTCCCGGGAATTGAGTGGAAAAAATGACTTATACTCCGATATGTATTTCGTTTAGTATATCCGAGGAGTCCAGGAACGACAACGGTCAATCGCGGGGGGACGGCGGTATATGATAGCTGGCGTGGGTATAGATATCGTTTCGATCTCGAGGATAGAGAGACTGATCAGCCGGTACGGCGATCGCTTTCTCGGAAAGGTCTTCACAGAACGGGAACGGGACGAGGGCTCGCGAAGGGTGGTGCAAGCTCCCTTCTTCGCAGCCCGTTTCGCCGCTCGCGAGGCCTTCTACAAGGCGCTCGGCACCGGCTGGGGCCGTGGACTCTCCTTGAAAGAGGTAAGCATCACAACGGCCGAGGACGGCCGGCCGCTGCTCGATATCGGCGAGCGGATCGGTGAAGAGATCAAGGGCAGGGGCATCGATCGATGGCACGTGAGCCTCACACATGACGGTGACTCGGCGATAGCGGTCGTCATACTCGAAACTTCATAGATCAAAGATCGATATCGGCACCAAGGCACCAGGGGGGACGCCGTTGGCCTTCAAAAACCGTTTCGGCTGGTCTGTATCGAGAGAGCGGTTGTTCGAAGAATGCCGCCGCAAATACTTCTTCCACTACTATCTGAGCTGGGGAGGCTGGCAGCGGACCGCTCCGATCGTATCCCGCGAAGCGTTCAAGCTCAAACGTCTCGTACCGCTCGCCCTCTGGCGCGGGCAGCTCGTCCACTACATCGTCTCGAAGATCCTCCAGTCGATGAAGGTAAAGGGGCGTATTCCCGACAAGGGAGATGTGCTCGATTACACGACCAAAAGATTCGAAACACAACTCGATTTTTCCGCGCGCAAACAGTATCTCACAGAGCCGAAGAAGAAAGGCGGCCGCATCAACATCGACTGGCTCGCGCTCTTCGAGCACGAGTACGACAGGCCGCTCGAGAAGGGCCGGCTGGAAAGGACGAGGCAGGAATGCATCGAGGGTATAGAGGGATTCTACGCGAGCCCCATCCTGCCTGTTCTGACCGAGACCGACCCGGCCGCCTGGACGATAGAGGATCTCGACCATGCCGAATTCTCACAGGTGGTCGAGTTCGAGGGAGTGACCGTATTCGTCAAGACCGATTTTATGTTCAGAAGAGACGAAGGCAAGTTCGACATAGTCGACTGGAAGACCAACCGGCCCGGCCGGAATAACCTCGATACGACCGCGGAGAAAAACAGGGCGCAGCTCGGAGTCTATGGATACTACGCTGTGACCGTCCTGGGCGAGAGCCTCGAGAACCTACGCCTCCTCGAGGTGAACCTGCTCGACGGAGGCCGCGTGAAAGAATTCACGATCACAGAAGACGATCTCGACTATTTCCGATCACGGATCGGAGCCGGAATCGAAAAGCTCTCCCAGGTCCTGAACAACGGGAATACCGAACGAAACGAACCTCTCCCCCCCGGGTATTTCCCCCCGATCGAGAGCAGCCGCTGCCGATCGTGTAATTTCTACAGGATTTGCAAGATGGAGAATAGCCCCGTACGTTTCAGTGAGCCTGGATAGCTATTCGGTTCGAGCTCTCCGTCATTCGTATTCATTCTCGATGTCTCCGACAATGTTCTCGAAGATGTTCTCGAGTGTGAGGATGCCTACCGCCCTCCCCTCCTCATCGATGACCACCGCCATATGGAGCGCCTCCTCCTTCATCCTGACGAGAAGCCTGCCGGCAGAATCGTCTTCCTGGGCGAAGCATGGCTCATGCATTACCGCGGCCAGCTTCTCTCCCCCGTCGAGTCCGAGCAAATCGAACATCGAGATGATCCCGGCGACGCTCCCGGTATCCGAGAGAATCGGGAATCTCGAATATGTATGTCTGTTCGCCTCGTCGATGACCTCCTCGATCGAAGCCGAGAGTGGAAAGCTCACGACCTTCTCGAACGGGATCATGAGCTCCCTCGCCGACACTCCCTGGAAATTGAAGACCCGGTCGATAATCATCCGCTCCCTTCTTTCCGCGACCCCCTCCTTCTTGCCGCGGCGGTAGAGATAGATGAGCTCCTCGCGTGAGTGGAGGAAATCGGAATGCTCGTCCTTCGAGCCGAAGAATGCCAGCAGAAACCTGGTAAACAATGTCGCGGGCGCGACGATGGGATAGAGCAAGTAGAGAAAGAAATTGAGCAGGGGAGATACGTTCAGCGCGACACGGTCCGCGTGATAGAGAAAGACCGACTTCGGGATCACCTCTCCGAATACGAGCAGCAGAGGGGTCATTACGAGCGTCGCCACCACCACTCCGCTCTCGCCGAAGAGACCGACGGCGATGGCCGTGGCCGTGGCCGTACAGACGATCACCGCGACGTTTGTTCCGACGAGCACCACACTGAAGAAGAGTTCGGGGGAGTCGAGGAGCTTCTCGAGGATCCGCGCCCTCCATACTCCCCTCTTCGCCTTGTACCTCAGCTTGACCTTGCTGCACGATACGACTGCCGTTTCGCTGCCCGAGAAAAAGCCGGACAGTAAAACCGTAAGAACCACTATGACCACCGCGCTAAACGTCCCCATCGTCATCCCCCCCGCTGTGCAACCGCTCGATCTTGATCTTGTTCACCCTCGTCTGGTCGGTACTGATCACCAGGAATCTCAATCCAGAGATCGTGAAACTCTCCCCGTCCCGTGGAATCCGCCCCATCTCCTCGACGAGGAAACCGGCGACTGTCTCCACCTCCGGAGAATCGAGCTCTGTGCCGAAAACATCGTTCAAGTCCTCCAATCCCATCGCGCCCTCTACGATGATACGGTTCTCGTCCATCATCACGTAATCCTCGACCTTCGGTTCCCGCCGGTCCCTGATCTCGCCGAAGATCTCCTCGATAATATCCTCGAGGCTCAGAATGCCCTCGAAGGAGCCGTGTTCGTCCACCGCGACGACCAGGTGCCGCTGGGAGGCTATCAACTCGCCGAACAGGTCCCTGATCCGCTTCGTTTCCGGAACGAACAGCGGCGGACGCATGATCTCGGAGAGTCCCACCCTTTCATCTCTCGAATACCGGAGCAGATCCTTCGCGAGAAGGATGCCGACGATATTATCGTCCTTTTCCTCGTATAGCGGAACACGGCTGAATCCCCGTTCCTTGACCTGCATGATCGCGGTTCTCAATGGTGTCCTGACATCGAGTGTAAAGACCTCGACACGGGGCACCAGGATCTCGTGAACAGCCCTCTCGGTAAAGAGGAAGAGATTCGTGAGAACCTCACGCTCGAAATCGTCGAAAAGCCCTTTCCGGTGACCGAGCTCGACCGCGGTCGCCAGCTCCCGCGCCCCGTATCTCTCCGTTCTCTCCCCGAACAGGGCGCTGCTGCGCTCGACGGTGATATCGGCGACTTTACCGAGCAGGATCCTCGCCGGAGTCAGTACAAAATAGAAAAAGCGGAGAAGGGGCACGGCCCCTACTGCAAAGTTGCGGCTGTTCTTGAGTGCGAAGCTCTTGGGGCTTATCTCGCCGAATATGACAATGACTACGGTCATTACGAGCATCGCGATGCCGATACCCTTCTCACCGTAGAGACGTATCGCAAGCGCCGTCACAACGCTCGTCGAGGCTACATTTACAAGGAGATTTCCAATGAGAATGGTAACGAGCAGCATTCGAGGGGTTCTGAGCAGTCCGGCCACCATGCGCTGCCGCCTACCGCCCCGCTCCATATCCTCCACGGCCGGACGGGAAAGAGAAAAGAATGCCGTTTCCGAACCGGAGAAAAAAGCGGAGAAGAACAGCAGAACGACGACTGCGAGTCCGAGTGGGAGATGTTCACCGATCACGGCTACCCATACACCCTTCAAAACGAGTCCCGGACTTCAGGCCCGGGATCTGGTATAGAGGATAAAACGACGGATCCGGCGCCAAAGACTCATTCTTCGAGCAGATCCTTGTAACGCTCTTCGGCCAGGGCCGCCTCCTCGCTGTAAGGATGTTCGCGAACGAGGCGTCTGACAATACCGGCGGCCACCTCCGACTCGCCGATGTTCTCGTAGGCCACAACCATTCTCAACAGCGATGCAGGCACCCTCTTTCCCCAGGGGAATTCCTGGAGGATCATGGAGAACTCCTTCAGCGCGTCGAAGAACTTCTCCTCGCCCATGAAACACTCACCACGTATGAATACGATCTCCTGGACAAGCGGGTGGCCGGGATACTCATCGAGGAAAAGCTGGGATTCCTCGATGGCCAGCTGATACTCTCCGCGGCTGTAATAGAGGTAGACCTGGCGGTGGATCTCCTCGGGCTGCGGAGCCGAAGCTGCGCCTGCCGTTACGGCCGTGTCGATGGCCGCCTCGCCCGCGCCCTCCAGGGGGGAGATCGAAACGGTCGAATCGGGCTTCTCCACCAATCCTTCATCCGCAGCCTGTTGTGCCCTATCCGTACCACGGGGGAGCGTCCTCTCAGCCCCCCCGCTTCCGGCGGCTCCGTAATAGGCGCCCTGATCCGTATTCCGAAGCATCTCCTGAAGGATCATGAGCTGATCCTTCATCTCCTCGAGATCGATCTTGAGCTGAACGTTCGAACGCCGCGAGTAATCCTGCTGCTCCGACAGTGTCCCCTCGATACTCGAGATACGGCTGCGGAGCTCGGCGTTCTCCTTCAGCAGGGAATCGACCCTGGTGGAGGTCTCTATGGTCTCCGAGGGCATATTAAAAAACTTGCGTCCCCAGCAACCCGCCTGCATTACCACACAGGCACAGAGAATACAGACCAATATAGTTGTACGCCTATTTGCCATGATATCCTGTTACTCGACGATCATATGGGCCCGGCGGTTCTTCGCCCAGGATTCCTCGTTGCTGCCCATTGCGAATGGCTTCTCTTCGCCATAGCTGATCATGGCGAGACGGCTGGCATCGACGCCGAATGTCACGTAGAAATCGATCACGGCCTTCGCCCTCTTCTCTCCAAGGGCGAGGTTGTACTCGTTCGTCCCGCGATCGTCGCAGTGGCCCTCGACAAGAAGCTTTGCGTCCGGATTGTCGAGCATCGCCTCTGCGTTTTGCGACATGATCGTCTTGTACTCATCCTTGATGTTGAATTTATCGTAATCGAAGAAGATGTCCTCCAGAACTATCGGCTCGGTCTCCTCGATCTCTACGACCGGCTCCTCCTCGATCTCCTCCAGAGGCGGCGCTATCTCCTCGATCGGTTCGACCTCTTCGACGACCGGCGTCGTCCCCTTCTTGGCGCAAGCCCCCAGGATCAAAGCGACCGAGAGCAGAAGAACCAACAGCGTATATCTTGCCATCCCGCTAACCTCCTTGTCCAATTCCAGTTAAGAACCAATTCCAATCGACTATCTCCGCTTCATCGGCTCCGTGTGCCGCACAGAGCATCATCTCGCGTTAACTCCCATATTGCCGAAACATATAATAGCGACAAGCCCGGGATTAGGAAAGATTTATTTTTCCTCCTCCTCTCTAGTCCCGGGAAACCCTTCTCTCTGCCGGCGACCATGCCGCAAATTCACCTCGCACGAGTCGTCTTTTCTCGCCTGTCTCGCTGTCGATGATCACGATCCAGGGCTCCCTTCCATACTTGACCGTAGCGGCGAGATGCTTGCTGTTCGTAGCCCATGAGGGGTCCTCGTAGCTGAGAAAATCGTCGAAGAGGTTTTCCTCAGCCAGTCCGTCGGGTGTCGCCAGCTTCAGTCTGTACAGGCCACTCTCCCTCGAGACATAGGCTATCATCTCCCCGGAGGGAGACCAGACCGGAGAGGTGTTGTAGGATCCGCGGGAGAGCCTTCTCACATTACCGCCGAAACGGTCCATGACGTAGATCTGCGGCGATCCGGTCCTGTCCGAGACGAATACCACTTCGTTGCCGTTCGGAGCCCACGATGGAGAACAGTCGATCGCCCGGTTTCTCGTCAATTTCTGAACCACCTTGCCGGCGAGGTCGAGAATGTATATCTCGCTATTTCCCTTGATGCTTAGAGTCATCAGGATCTCGCCTCGGTCCGGAAGGAAATCCCCGGCTAGATTGAGACCCTTTCGATGTGAATAGATGCTCTTCTTGCCCGCAGCCAGGTCGATCTTGTAACAATCCGGATTGTCCCTCTTGTACGATGTATATAGAAGCCGTTTCGAATCGATCCAGAGCGGAGAGACCGCGAGCTCGCCTTCTGTCAAGCGCTTCAGGCCGTGTCCGTCGTAGTCGACGAGATAGAGGTCTTTCGACTCTCCGTCCCTCCGGCAGAAGAGCAGCCGCGTCGTCGCTATGCCGCGCTCGCCGACGAGGAAATAGGTGATCTCGTCGGCAATATAATGCGCGACCTTTCTCCTCGCGCTTCCCTTGAAACTGTACCGCTTGCTGAAGATCGTCTCCTTGCTCAGATAATCGAGGAGCTTTACCTCGAGCGATAACTTCCCGGCCTCGCTCTTGATCACGCCCTCGAAAACCGCCGCCGCGGTGAGATGCGCGGCGAGCGTGTCAGATCCCGCTTCGAATTCAATAGGATCGAAGTAACCGCTGAATTCGAGATCCTTCCTTAGGACTCGAGTAATATAGAAGCCCGACTCCCGGGAAGAACCGTCATTCGACTCGATATCGGTCACAACGATAGGGATCTTACCCATCCCTCTCTTCTCGGTGCTCAGAAATATATCGGTCTGAGCGGCCGCATTTGCCGCAAAAGCGGCTAGTACCACAAGAACAAGAACCATCCTTCGCATCATCAGTCCTTCTGCACAAAGGTGAAGTGAATACCGAGGAACTCATCGCTGAAAGCCCTTGGAAGCGGAGGGAATGGCGCAGCGCTGCGGATGGCGCGCGTCGAGGACCGGTCGAAGTAGCTGTTGCCCGAGCTCTGCTCGATGCGTAGATCTTCGATCCTTCCGTCCTTTCTCAAACGAAAGTAGACGACACACGAATGCCCCCCACTCTCGGACGAGACTCCCGAGAACCAATTCTGCGATACCTTTCTCTCGATGGCGGATAAATAGTAGGAGAATGGGAATTCTTTGCCCTCGACGGCAATCGACGTCCCGTCCTCTGCCTCCTTCTCCATGGAGACATCCAACGGCTCTTCCTTCGGCTCGGGCTTGGTCTCCCGCTTTGGCTCCGGTTTCTTTTTCTTCTCTTTCGGTTTGGCCTCGACCGGTTTTTCCTTCTCCTCGACCACGGGTGCCTCCGCCTCGGACTTCTGCTCCGGCTCCGGCTGTCTGGAGCGCATGAGCGGTTGGAGGATCTTGACCTGGTAGATCTTTTCCGGAAGGCGCATCTCGGGGACGATGCTGAACAGGGTGAGCAGCACCCATAGCAGCACCACATGAAAGAAAATCGATATCAAGATGGAAAGTCTCATCCATCCCCACCCGACCCTGTCAATTCTTGTCTTCCTGCTGGGCGATCAGGCCGAGATCCTCGACACCCAGCATCTTTATCCGCGCAATGACCTTCATCACGGTTCCATACTTCGTATCAGAATCGCCCCTGAGAAAGACTCTCGGAGCGGTCGACTCGAGGGCCCTGCGAAACTCCGCCGAGAAATCCTCCCAGGTGACGAGCCGGTCATCGATGTATATATCACCATTCTCGTCCACCGAGACGGTGACACCCTCTTTCTCCTCTATGACCTTGGCCTCGGCCTTGGGAAGATTGAGTCTGACTCCCGACTGCAGAAACGGCGCCGTGAGCATGAAGACGATGAGAAGGACCATCGTCACATCGACGAGGCTGGTGATGTTGATCTCGGCCAGCGAACCATACCTTTCACGCTTCATCTCTACCCTCCCCTTTATTAGCCACTTTCAAGGGATCTCCGCCGGCAGCATCTCCGCCAGCTGGATTTCGGGCGAGTTCGCTGAAATCACGTTCGACAAGCCGGTTCCTGAACCTGGCCGAGAAGGCATTCAACCGATCCTCCTTGCGCCGGATGACACGCAGGATATAGTTGTATCCGACGACCGCCGGTATCGCCGCTCCGAGTCCGAATATCGTCGTTACCAGGGCCTCGGCTATACCGGGCCCGACGACATAGAGACTCGCAGATCCGCGGACTCCCATGCTCAGAAACGAGCTCATGATCCCCCAAACCGTTCCGAGCAGGCCGAGAAAGGGGGAAACGGTCGCGGTCGTCGCAAGGAAAATCAGGTAGGATTCCCACTCGGCAACGATTGAAGCGGTCTCCGAATCGAGATACTTGTCGAGAAACGTGACATTGACGAGCTCGTTCGCTCCCAGCTCCTCCCATGTCGAAGCGACGAGTTGTGCTTCGGCGGAAGAAGGAAAACGCTCCTCTGCTCCCGCCAATTCGCCGAGAGAACGGTTACTGTCGAATACCTTCTTGAATGAAGCACTGTCCTTCGCAGCGCGCCTGAAAAACCTGTATTTCTCGACGATGATCGTCCACGAGACGACCGACAATACGGCGAGTATGGCAAGGATCGTCTTGGCAAGCACGCCCGCATTGCTGATAAGGCTGGAAAAACTGTCTGACAGCTGCAGAAATATCGGTAGACCTTCGAACCCCATAGTCATCCTCCTTTTTCAGGCGCACTGTACCATTGTACTAAAAAGCGGTCAAGTTTGTTCCATACAGAGACATAAGAACTCCCTGCCCCGGATCGGGAATACTTTCATCCATATTACGTTAAGATATAGGGATGTACGTGCCGGCCGCAACTCAATTGGGGAGTTTGCCTTGTAAAATCTCCTCTTTACGATTATAATATAGGGTGGCATTCGGTGCATACTGGCGCGAATAATGCGTTGTTTACAGATGGTCCCTGAAGAAACCTTCCCCTTTGAGAGGGAGTGAGAGCCATGAAGAAAAGAACGACATTACTCTTGATATGCGCGGTTCTGGCGATAGCGTTCCTGGCGACTCCACTTCACTCGGTCGAAATCAATACGAGTACGGCGACGGCCGCTCCCCGTTACGGGGATGAGCTCATGGTCTCGGTCCGTGTGACTGGAGGCGACGGAACCGTATTCGAACGAGGTGACCGGGTCAAGCTGTCGTTCAAGACAAGCGAAGACGCCTATGTCATCCTGTTCAATATCGATAGTGATGGCTACATCAATCTGCTCTATCCGAGCAACGGAGAACTCCGCCGATCGAAGGCGAACAAGGTCCACTTTCTGCCGGAGAACGGCTCCGGCCAGTACTGGTCGGCCGGCGGCGCGACCGGTGTGGAGTATATACACGCGATCGCTGTCAGCGATCGCAGCACGGTGCGGGAAGAGGAGCTCAGGTACATGGCCGACGATAGACGCCGGTCGGAAGACGAGCGTCTCAGGATAGACGGCGACCCCTATCTCGCGTTCAACGCGATCGACGAGAATATCGTTAAGGAAGCCAGGGACAACCCGCCCGCGACCGCTCACGCCTACTTCTTCATAAACCGTGAGGTCGATTATCCGAGATACCTCTGTTCGAAGTGCCACGCCCCGGGCAAGCTGTCCGATCCCTACAATATGGACTGCCCGGAGATCGTCGTCGAACGGTTCGCCTACGAGACGGAACCTCAGTACCCATATCCTCCTCTATTCGACATCACCTATGAGACGGGTGAAACCGGAGACGACTACTACATCTCGGATAAGTACGCCGAAAAATACTACGAGGAGCAAGAGAGCGAATCAGAGCCCGATATCTACCTATCGATCTACTACTCGGATTATTCCTACCCTTACCGGTACTATTACCCCTCCACCAGTTCCTACTACTACGATCCGTTCTGGTATGATTCTTACTGGTACTGGGGTTTCGGGTTCAACTGGTTCTATATCGGGTCCTACTACCACTACTGGCCTTTCGCTTCCTGGTACTATCCATCCTACTGTTACTATCCGTGCTACCCGACGCCATACTATTATCCATACTACGATTGGGGTTACTATTACCCCCCGAGCGGCGGCTATCCTTCATACAGGCCGATACATTCCGACCGGTCCATAGTGAAGAGGACCATGTTGGACTATGCGTCCACACAGACGGACATCATGCGCGACACCGCACTCTCTGGCAGCGCGCTCATGCGGAGCAAATCCCGGGGTACTGCCAGGGACGCTTCCAATACGCGTTCCAGCGGCCGTTCGGGCTCGGTGAGCCGAACAGGAACGAGAAGCTACGACACCGACAGGTACCGCAGCAGCATAAAGGGCCGGACCGATGTGCGAGGCACGAGCGGAACCCGGAGCTATACTCCGTCCAAAACGAGCAAGCGGGTCGTTCACGGCGATAAGAGATCGAGTGATCCGGCTCGCTCCAGAGATACCGGCCGTCAATCCGGCAACACTGTCCGCCGCCCGGACGACCGGTCCACTCCCTACAAACGGACCCCTCCAGAGAAGCGGACGGAGAGAAAACCGACCGGCAAAAGCCAATCGACTCGCAGCAGCGGAACCAGGAGCTCGAGCGAGGGAACGAAGCAGGTCGAGAGGAAAAAGAGCAGCCCTCCGAAGTCGACCCGGCAGCGGAACTCGGACGGAACGCGAAAATCGAGCGGAGACAGATCGAAAAGCTCGTCGAAATCGAGGAACGACAGTGCGAGCTCCCGTTCGAGCTCCAGAAGCTCCTCACCCGCCCGCTCGAGTTCCGGAAGCAGCCGGTCGTCCGGTGGCAGCCGGAGTTCAAGCGGTAGCCGCAGCTCAGGCGGATCGGGCAAATCCAGAAAGCGGTGACCAGCCGACGAACGAATCGAAAAGGAATCTATATCCGGCCCCTCCGGCCGTGTTGACTAGAACAATACGGCTGGAGGGGTTTATCGTACGAGAAAGGTAATCGATTGAGCGGCAGCATGATACTGGCGGAGAAGTCCGGATTGAGGTTGGGTATCTATCCGGTTCTCGATATTCTCACTCCAGCACTCGAAGTATACCAGAGCACCAGAACGGGCGGCGAGAGCGATCCTCCCTTCGACTCTCTCAATATCGGACTGAATGTCGGGGACAGGGTGACGCATGTGAGAAAAAACAGGAAACTACTGCTAGAAGCGACCGGAACCCCTCCTCACCGCCTGGCAAGGGCCGAGCAGGTACACGGCGCGCGTATCTCCGTCGTGGAGAGGGCCGGCCTGTACGGAGACGTCGACGGATTGATCACCGCCAAAAAAGATCTGGCGCTCGCCGTGAGCACGGCCGATTGCTTTCCGGTTATCGTCTATGCGGCGAGTGAACGTATACTGGCCGCGCTGCATGTGGGACACGGCGGAGCGACCGCGGGAATCATCGAGAAGGGAATCGATCTTATGAGGCGCCTCTACACGATCGATGCGGCGAACTGCGTTGCTCTGATCGGCCCCGGAATCTGCTGGAGATGCTATGAGGTGGGAAAGGAACTCGCATCGAGATTCGCCGGGCGTTATCAAAAGAATATCAAGGGACGCCTCCACCTCGATCTTCAGAGTTTCTGCAGCGAGGAGCTGAAACGGAATGGGATTCCTGCCGGGAGGATCTATGAATCGGGGCACTGCACCTCATGCGACCCGGATCTCTTCTACTCACACAGGCGGGATGGAAAAAGCACAGGCCGCCACTGGACTCTCGCGCGCATCAGGAACACATAGCCGGGCGCAGCCATCTCAGGCACCCAATTTTTTCTCCACCGATCCGGTCTTTCCTTCCATCGTGAGCTGCTTGTCAGCTCGGTCGTCGATCATCACCGTCGTCAGAACCCTCTTGGCTCCTTCGTCGAAGGGCATCCCGTGAAGATCGGCTATCACTTCCAATATTCTGGAAAGATCGCCCTCGATTATCGTCGCCATCGGAGTGAGCTGATACTTTATTCCCTCTGTCCCTCTCAGCATCTCATGGCACCGGGCCACATAAGGGCTCAGACTAGTAGATCCCGTCCCGACCGGAACTACCGATATCGAACATATCGCCATCTATCTACCTCCTTTCAGCAGTACAATCCTTCGATTGACTTTAACACCATGTTGCATTTACCCTGCATACATTATTATCTTTTACGCAAGGTATAATCATGGCCAAGCATAGACTCGATTCGATCAAGCCCTTCATCGTCATGGATGTTCTCGAGAAAGCCATAGCGCTCGAGCGGCAGGGGAGGTCGATCATTCACCTCGAGATAGGCGAACCCGATTTCCAGACCCCGAAACGGATCGTCGAATCAGGCATAGATGCCTTGAGGAGCGGAGAGACACACTACACCGACAGCAGGGGCATCCTTGAGCTCCGCGCCGCCATCGCCTCCTATTACAGAAAGAAATACGGCATATCTTCCACAGAGGAGATGGTGCTCGTTACGATGGGCACTTCGCCCGCACTTCTTCTAGTGCTCTCAGTGCTGATCGAAGAGCCGGGCGACGAGATCATCCTGGCCGATCCCTATTACCCATGCTACCCGAACTTCATAAGATATCTGGGAGGTATCCCGAGATTCATAGAGGCGAAGGAGACCGACGGCTTTCAGCTCAAACCGGATGATGTAAAGAGCGCAATCGGTCCTCGCACCAAAGGGGTCATCATCAACTCCCCCTCGAACCCGACCGGCACCCTCATGCCGGAAACCGATATCAAAGGGATCTGTGAACTGGGCATCCCCGTCATCAGCGATGAGATCTACCACGGCCTCGTCTATGGGGACATGGAACACTCCGCCCTCGAGTTCACCGATGAGGCTTTCGTGCTCAACGGTTTCTCGAAGCTCTTCGCCATGACCGGCTGGAGACTCGGATACCTCATAGCCCCGAAGCGCCATATGAGAAGACTCCAGATCCTCCAGCAGAACTTCTTTATATCACCCAATTCCTTCGTGCAAAGGGGAGGGGTAACCGCTCTGACTGAAGATCACGAGGAGATCGCTGAGATGAGGGAACGCTACGATGCGAGGCGCCGTTTCCTCCTCGAAGAGCTACCCAAGCTCGGTTTGGGCATCGGCACCGAACCGAAGGGCGCATTCTACTTTTTCGTAAACGCCGGTCATATAGACAACGATTCGTACAAACTCGCTTTCGATATCCTCGAGCGGGTCGGGTTGGCAGTGACCCCTGGCATCGATTTCGGTGCTCAGGGTGAAGGACACCTCAGGATCTCTTACGCAAATTCTCTCGAGAACATAAGAGAGGGTGTCCGGAGGTTCGCATCTTACTTGGAGAAATAGATGCGGCCGGTGATAATATAAGATCCGCTCGAACCACAAGGGAGGAAACGAGAATGTCCAAGAAAACCGAATTGACGATCATTGCCCTGCTACTGCTTGTCCTGGCCCCGGTCCAAAACGCATTCGGATTCCCGATCGGCATATCCGTCCACGGAGGTCTCGGCAAGGGCTACTATTCGATGGAAGAACTGAATAATAATCTAAATGAACTTCGCCTGGAACTCGATTCGAATCTTTCCGACCTCTCTAACGGCACAAATGTCATGCTCCAGGGAAGGCTCTGGTTTATCGACCGGATCGCCGCCACTGTCGGTTGGGAACATTTCTGGGGAGATACGGAGATCCAGTCCATCGATTCCCAGATCCTTATCAAGGCGCCGGCGAGTGTCTACTCGATCGGCGGTATGATCACAGCTCTATCGGTTCCTGTCTTCGCCGATTTCAACATCGGAGCGAGCATGTTGTTCGTCTCCAGCATTTACGGCACCAACCAGGAATTCTCGAGAATACTGGAGGAGTTCAAAGGAAGCGATACGGGCTACCGGATCTATGCCGAGGCCATGACGAACTTCCTGACACCGCTCCAGTTCGGTTTCATGCTCGGTTACAGGGTGCTGAAGATCCAGGAGTTCGAAGACAGGTACGGCGACCTGGCATTCTTCGAGCCCTCCGAGGCTATAATGGAACTTGATTACAGCGGCGTCTTTTTCTACGTGACAGCCGGTGTCGGTTTCTAGGAATCGATTGACACCGAGGCCGCTATTAACTAATGTACCGCCTGGACCGTAATGAGACTATCTAAGAATATCCATAAGAAAGCCGTGCTGATGAACATGGCGTCCTCGGGTAAGAGCGAGGCTCTCGGCGAGCTGGTAGAACTCCTATGCTCCGTCTACAAGCTCAAGGAACGCGAAGTCATCCTCGACGCCATTATCGCGCGGGAAGAAAAGCAGAGCACCGGCATCGGCCTGGGACTGGCCGTACCCCACGCCAAGACACCGGTCGTCGATCGGCTCTACGTCGCTTTCGGCCGTTCCGTCGACGGCATCGAATTCGATTCGATGGACGGGGACAAAGCGCATATCTTCTTTATGCTGGTTTCTCCGCGTGATGTGTCGGGACCGCATATCAAGGCCCTGGCAGGCATATCCAGGCTGATAAAGCACGAGGATTTCAGAAACGCCCTGCTCTCATGCTCCGATACCGGCAACTTCATGGACCTCGTCAGGAAAGCGGAGGAAAAGTACCTCTGAGCCGGGCGTAACGCGAGGTGAGCACACCTTGAAGATCAAGAATTACATGAAAACCGACTTCAGGGCCGTCTCTCCAGGAACACCCCTGAGGGAGGTCGCCCGCCATTTCTTCGAAACGGGTGAATCGGTGCTGCCCGTCACCGAGGAAGACGGCACGCTGGCCGGCGTGATCTCGATCGACGATTTTCTCCTGATCTTCCTGCCCGATTACATAGATCTCATCAGAAACATAGATTTTCTGCACGATTTCGGCGCTCTCGAAAAGACCTCCTTTACCGTCGAGGAACACCTATTTGTGGCCGAGGATCTAATGAACGTGAATTTCGAGGTACTGGAGGAGGAGGACAGCATCCTGAAAGCGGCCGCGATGCTCCACAAACTCGACCAGCCGAGGATTCCAGTCGTTACCGGTAACCGCCTCTCCGGCATGATAAGCCGGAATGACGTCTGCAGGGCCATTTTCGACCTGGAAGGTCAGAATTGACAGCTCCCGTCATACTCTCCGTTGCGATCTTCATCACCTCCTACATACTGATCATCACGGAGCGGATCCATCGCACCAAGATCGCAATCATGGGTGGTGTCCTGCTCGTCGTGCTTCGCGTAATGCCTCAGTCAGAGGCATTCTCCTTCATCGATTTCAACACGATCGGCCTTCTCACCGGAATGATGCTCCTGATAAGCGTGATCAAGGAGACGGGGCTCTTCAGCTACATAGCTATCAGGATCGCGAAGATGACCAAGGGAAACCGATGGAAGATCCTCCTGTGGTTTTCCATCTTCACCGCAATCGCCTCGGCGCTTCTCGATAACGTCACGACGGTCCTCCTGATCGCCCCGATCACGATCCTCATCGCCGAGATGCTCGATATATCGCCCTTTCCCTTTCTGGTCGCCGAGATCCTGGCAGCCAACATCGGTGGAGCGGCAACCCTGATCGGAGATCCCCCCAATATCCTTATCGGTAGCGCGACCGATCTTTCCTTTATCGATTTTCTCGTCCACCTCGGACCCGTCTCGATTGTAGTGCTCGTAATCACACTCTTTGCGCTCCGGTTACTGTTCAAGAAACAACTCGCGACACCGGACACTGAATACGAGAGCGTACTCGCGGGGATGGACGAATCAAAAGTGATAAAGGACCCTGCGTTGCTGAAAAAGAGTCTCGTCGTGCTCGGAATCACGATGGCCGGATTCATGCTGCACGACCTCCTCGACCTGAAGCCGGCGACGGTGGCTCTCGGGGGCGGAGGGGCGCTGCTGATATGGAGCGGCACCGATATCGAGAAAAGGCTCGAGGAGATCGAGTGGCCGACGCTCTTCTTCTTCATGGGACTCTTCGTGCTTGTCGGCGGGCTCGAGAAAGCGGGCATCCTCGAAAGCCTCGCGAGAGGCGTCCTCTCATTGAGCGGCAATGTGATCGTTCTTAGCCTGTGCATACTATGGATCTCAGCTATCGCCTCCGCCTTCCTCGATAACATCCCATTTGTAGCGGCGATGATACCGCTGGTGGCCAGAATCAGCGTCTCGCTCTACCCCAACACCGAGGGGCTCGACGAGGCCGCATACCAGATCTATTATATCAAACAGTCCATGCCGCTCTGGTGGAGCCTCGCGCTCGGAGCCTGCTTCGGGGGTAACGGGACCATCATCGGCGCCTCGGCGAACGTCGTGATCGCCGGATTCAGCGAAAAGACGAAGAGCCCCTTGAGTTTCAGGAATTATTTCCGCTACGGCTTCCCGCTCATGCTCGTCTCGATCGCTGTCTCGACCGTCTATATATTGCTCCGATACCTGCTCTTCCGCTGAGAATCACGCGAATACAAAAGGGGAGAGCCATACCGGCCCTCCCCTTACACATCGGGAAACTGTGTTCAGCGCTTATTGCCTACCTATTCGTCATCATCATCCTCGTAATAATAGCCCCTGCCCGATCCTCTGCCGCCCCTGCGTGGATACATCCCGCAGTCGTCCCTCATACCCCTTCCCATCGAGCGACGCATGCCGTCATTGCCATGTCCCATCATACCCGGCCCCATCCGACCGCGGCCCATACCGTCCCAGTGATGGGCGACGAACATCTTCCACTGCTCGGGGCCCAGTACCTTCTTGATCTCGAGCGCGTGATCGATACGCTTCTTCTGCATCTTTTCGCGGTTCGCGGCGATCGACTTCGTGTACTTATCGATCGCCTTTCTGCTCGGCTCCTCCTTGAGCAATTCTTCTTTTATATCCATTCTCAGTTTCATCTGCTCGGCCCTGAGGTCGATATTGGCCAGCTTTAATTCGAGCCTGAGCTTTTCGATCGTAATCTGCTGTTCCGGATCCAGATCGAGACCCTTCTTATCGTACATGTAACCCATTTCTTTGTGTCTTTTCTCCATAGCACCCCTCTGGGCCAGGAGCGCCGCCGGAATCAGGAGAATCATGAACAGCGAAACAACCAATAGAGTTCTCTTACTCATCATCTGCCTCCGTCTCTGCGAGGAAGGCGATGGGGCCGTGTCTTTTGACGGAACAGCCGGTCCATTCTCTTCCTCATGTGATCGTGGAATCTCTTCTCCTCCTCGGGATCGAGGATAGAACGTGCTTTCAGGAGCCTATTTATGAACAATTTCTCGAGTTCACCCTGCAGGAGAACCACCTCATCGACCTTCCCCAACACCGCCTTCTCGTCAGGGTCTTCAGACCAGATCATCTCGAAGAGCTCGTCACGGGCTTCATGGAGTCGGTCCTGAATATATCTCTGCTCTTCCTCCTCCCCGACCATGATCCGCTCGAGAAGCTCAGCCTTCTCACCGCGAAGGGAAATTCGGTTTGCAAGACGGCGGCACCTGTGGTCGATCCGATCTAGAGCGCCTGGATGGTGCAGCTGCGATTCATCGAACCGCGAGTTGCGGACCCATGCAAACGCGAAAGCGGCGGCGACCGCGAGGTTGAAAGCGAGCGAAATGATCAGTATCGCTTTCAGTTTACCGCTCATCTCCGTTACCCCCCTCCGAATCGGCGAGAATCAGTTCGCCGATCGAGCCGGGCGGGAGTTCTTCGAGATACTCAAGCCCGAAAAAGTCAGTCTGACCGTTCTCGTTTACGGGACCAACCATCTCGGCAAGGCGCCCCCCGGCCAGCAGACCGAAGAAAACAACGAGCACCGCTGCCGCCGGAACGGCGAACCTGAGCCACCAGCTCGATCGATCGCGCCGAGCGGGCTGCTCGATCGCGCTCATCACCGAAGGGAGCAGCATCGAAGGCGGTTCGGCCTCCTCCAGCCCGGAGTGAAGAGAAAAGAGCCGCTGCATCGATTCGCGGTAACTACGGCAATCCTCGCAGGTCCCAAGATGCTCTGCGAGGGCCTCGGCGCGCGACGGCTCGAGCTCTCCGTCCAGCTCCCTGGCAATATCCCTTCTTGTTTCACTGCACTTCATAATCAGCTCCTTCTTTCACTCTATACCAACGCACGATCAGAATAAATCTTGCTCAAAAAAGCAGACTTTCACTGTAGGTTTTTTCAAGTTCATATTAATCAATCGATTACATCTAATTATCATTTCCAGTCCCTCTCCCCGATCTGTTCCCCATCTCCAGGGCGAGGCGTTCGCGGGCCCTGAAGAGTATCGACTCGACGGCCGGGACGCTCTTGCCCATCGCCTCTGCGATCTCCCTGTATGACAACTCCCTGCCGACCCTCAGCTCTATCGCCGTTCTCCACTCGGCGGGCAGCCTGAGCAGCGCTTCGGAGTAGTTACGCTGGAGCTCTCTTCGCTCGAACTCCCTGGCCGGATCGGCATCGGGGCGTTTGACCGATGGCTCTATACCTCCCTCGGCGAGGGCCTCCAGCGAGACCGAATCCCGGACCCTGGCCTTCCTGGCGAAGCTCACCGCCATATTCGACGCGATACTGTAGATATAGGTCTTGAAAGACGCTTTCGGTCTGTAACGAGAGGCTGAGGCATAGAGGTTCAGAAAGAGCTGCTGCGCGAGATCCTCCGCGTCCTCCACACTGCCCGTCGAGCGCAGGAAGAAGTTATACATCGGCCTCTGATAGCGCTCGACGAGGATCCGGAAGGCTCGTGTATCACCCTCCGAAACGCGTTGCATCAAAGCTGCGTCATTGTCCATTGATTGTTACCTAAAAATCGATTTCTTCGCTGATCTGGAACCTGCCATTGTCCGTCCTGCTCACTCTGCAGGCCTTTATCAAAGGGTCGTGCTCGAAGAAGAGCACCCATCCCTCGTCCGCCGCCCGCCCGAGGATCCTTTTCTTCTCCACGAGTGTGCTCAAAGGAAAGTGATCGTAGGACATGATGTAGGGCAGATTGATGTGTGAGGCGAGCGGGATGAGATCTCCGCAATAGAGCAGGTTGCCGTCGTCAGTTTCGACGAGCACGACCTGATGACCTGGCGTGTGGCCCGCCGTCTCGAGAACCCTTACTCCTGGATAGATCTCCGTCTCTCCGTCGACCAGGTCCAGTTTGCCCGCCTTCTCGATCGGAAGGTAATTCTCGTCGAAGAAACTCGCCCTGTCCTTGTCGTTGGGGCTTTGCGCGGCCTCCCATTGCTTTTTCTGGATGTGATGGACCGCTTCGGGGAGAACGAGCTTCAAACCATCCGCCCCGTCGGAGACAGTGTATCCTCCCGCATGGTCGAAGTGCAGATGCGTCGCTATGGCATCGGTGATCGAGGCGGGATCGACGCCGCACCGTTCGAGAGCCGGCGCCAGACCGGTTGTCTCGATCACGTAGTTCTTCATCATCTTATCGCCGAGCTTGGTGCCTGCCCCGCTATCGACGAGCAGCCGGCGCCCGTTCCCATCAACGAGCATGGCGCGCATCGCCATGGATATCCTGTTGTTCTCGTCGGCGGGATTCGTCTTGCTCCAGAGCACCTTCGGCACGACGCCGAACATCGCTCCCCCGTCG
>DAOUUU010000025.1 GCA_030667985.1 Candidatus Krumholzibacteriota bacterium | reverse complement strand
TATCGATTGGAAATGATTTGTCAACAGTTTCTTACGATTTCCGTTTTTTGCGCTTGGGTGAGGAGCCGGAGACCTCGGATTGCTCGACATCCAGCATCAGTTTGCCCCCCACGTATTCCTTCAAGACGGGTTTCGAGATCCGAGCAAGTCGCCCCGCGAACTCATGGATCCGATTGATCTCCTTTTCGATACTCTTGAGCTTCTTGATGATGGCTGGATCGAGTTTGTCCTTCTCCATGAGCAGTAGCTGGGTATTGCCAAGTATCGCGCAAAGCGGATTGTTGATCCCGTGATTGATGCCGATCGCGGTCTCGGTGATAGCGGCGAGCCGTTCGGCCTCCAGCAGTTTCGATTGAAAGCGCTTCACCTCTCGAAGGTCGGTCGCAATAACAAGAACACCCAGCAGTTTTCTTTCCTTGCCGATGAGAGGAGACACCTTGACCCTGACTGGTATATCCGCTCCGTTCTTGCCGCGCAGTTTGGTTATATAGCCGTCCGAGGATAGCTCGTCTCGTCCCCGGAGAGTGAGTATTACGCGCCGGAGCCTGGAGCGCTCTATGATATTTGTCACCCTGCGGCCGAACATCTCGTTACCCTCGAAACCGGTAAGCTCCTGGGCGGAACGGTTGAAAAGCATGATTCGGAGTTTGCTGTCTAGCGATATGAACGCCACGGGAGAACTCTGGAAGACGCTCATGAGGTAGTCATAGGTCCTCGTCGCGCATTCGACGTCCAGGGAATTCCGCCGCGCGGCCTTTTCAGGCCTGCTCTTCACTGACTGCTTCGCCATTTCGATATCCGTTCTCTTCTGCCGCTCGCCCCACGAACCGGGACACTCAGCTCATCACGATATGCTCGTTGATCCTATTTACGAGATCGTCCAGTTCAAAGGGTTTGTATATGTACTCGTCGGCCTTCGACCATGTCGTCAGGAAATCCTCTCGTTCGGCATTGTCTACCTTTCTCGCCGTAAGCACGATAATCTTGAAGGGATCGAGTTTTCCTGATTCCATCTCCTCCTTCAGAATCCTCGATACCTCGTAACCGTTCTTTCCGGGCAGCATGATGTCGAGCAGCATGATGTCGTAATTATTCTTGCGGGCCTTTCGTAGAGCGTGAAGCCCGTCATAGGCCACATCGATCTCGAAACCCCTGAGCCCGAGCGAGTACTTGAGAGTCTCGACGATATCCTCGTCGTCCTCGACTATCAGTATCCTGTACCCGTCCATTCAGCTTCTCCTTTCAGAACCGCTTCAACTTTTTCCGCGGCTGTACGTTGTAGTGCGACATTGACCAGATCCGGATAGCTCCTGCCGTCTATGGCGGTTACTGCCCATCCGATACTGACTCCGTCGCTGGAATCTCCCCGTAAAACCCGCAGCGCGCCCCTTCCGTCATGAACAATCGACATCGGGCTCGCTGTATACTTTCTCTGTGCCGTGATCCCGAGAGCGATCCTCGGGCCTAGAGGCCAGAAATATAGGCCTGTATCGTTGATCTCTCCCCTCTCGGGATTGATTGCCGGGACCGACCGCCAGGTGCCGAAGATCTCCAACCAGCACACCTCGCTCTCCTTCGAAGCGGCATAGATCACGGGGTTCAAACCCCTCCTGATCATATCCTCCAGACTCTCCTTGAGCATGTAGGCAGCCCTTACAACGCTTCCCGTCATCGCATCGGCGGGAAGAAACATATGGACATTACTGCCCCGTCCGCTCAGGCGGTCGATGACAAGCGAGCCCCCCTGGTTGCGGACGAGCTTGCTTGCAATATACAGGCCGAGTCCGCGGGAGAGTATTTTGCGCGCTTGAACCGGTCTTCTCGACGGATTGATCTTTTCTATCACGTCCGAGGGAATACCGGAGCCGCTGTCCTGTATTGATATATCGACAAACGCAGGTTCTCCCACCTGTTCCCAGGGCACAAAAGGTATCACGGGCAGCGCCCGATCCGTGGAGGGCGCGGCTGCGATCGTGATTTCCCCACCACCTGGAACATGCTTGATACTATTTGACATAAGATTGTGTATAGCCTGCTCCATCTGCCCCGGATCGAATTCGAGGACCGAGGCGCTCTCGTCGACCTCGATCCCAAATTCGATCTCCTTTTTCTTCATCGACTCGAGAAAAAAGAGGGACGCGTCGTCCAGAAAGGACTCGAGCAGTACTCGCTCCGGCTTGTAGGGCCTCGCAATCGTCCTGGCCTCGGTGACATTACCCAATCCGTTTACAATCATGACCAGACGATCGATGGTTCTCATTGCGGTGTTGAAAAAACGGCTTGCCGGCAATGAATACTCTATATCTCCCCTTTCATGGGTCGTAACACCGGCTGCTCCCGAATCCTTGAGGATCTTCATTGAATTCTTGAGCGCCGTAAGAGGCGTCTTGAGTTCGTGAGCCGCAGTAGCGAGGATCTCTTCCGTCTCTTCCCTGTGATGCGCACTCTCTGTGACATCCTTGATAAGTACCAGAGAATCGGTATTTGGAGTGATTCCGTCGAGTCTGACCCATGTCACCGCAACCGCCGCGCCGGGAACGGTGTCAGCATGAAGTTCCCTGTCTACCAGATCCCGCTGAAGCACCCTGAACTCTTCCCAGATTCCCTTCAAGTTGAAGGGAGAGATCTCGTGAACGTCGTGAATCGTTTCCGGAAGATCGCCCTGCACCCGAAGCAATGCGCCGAACAGTTGATTTGTACTCAGGATCATCCCCTCTTGAGATATGATCGCTCCACCGAAGGGAAGAAGACCGAGCAGCCGTTCAAGCGATTCCAAACCACCATCCGGCCGATAGATCGCCTGTTCGCACTCCTCATTCTCGTCAGCCATCCGCCTGAACTGCTCGATCTGATCGTTACCGAACGCCTCGCGCCTGACACTTACGAAAAACAGGACACCCCTAATCTTCGAGGCAAACATGACCGGTACCAGAAAATAACTCTCCAGCTTTGAACCACCGACGAGATATGCGACGTTCCTGCGCTCGTTCTTAAAAAAGATCCGTTCGTCGACCGGTAGCTCTTCCTCTTCCCGGTTCGAGAACATCCGGCAAACCGTGACCAGCTTGCGTTTGATCAGCTCGATGTGAGGAGAGAGTTCGGCCGCATCGAGCATAAAATATGCGCGCTGCCTGTCCTGCCCGGTATGGAAGGCGCAAAATTCACATCCGGCCTGGTCCATTAGCTGATTCAGGATCCGTTTCATCCGCCCGTCATTGCCGATCGAGGAGAGGAGCTCGATCTTGCCCGACTCGTCCCCGATTTCACCACTGCCCGCGGTATCCGAGACGAGAACCTGCGCTAACCTGGAGCTCAAAAACTCGGATAGTGCGGGCACGCTGTCCCGTTCTTCCTGTCCAAATCCATCATGAGCCATCTTTATCAGGACAAACAACCCTGTCTGTGTCTCGCCGTTGAAGATCGGTATCTCGAGTAAGCTCACAGCCTCGTCCTCACTCTGATCGGCTTTATTTTCCCCGCCGTTTGATATCCAGAGATAGGAATCTTGATCAGTGATCTGAAATGCTTCTTCTAAGGCGGATCGACCGAGCCCGGCGGGCCAGTTCGAGATATAGACGGTTCTTTCGCGGGGAAGGTGAAGAGCGGCGGCGGCGGTGTCGAGCGGGACCATGAACTCGTCGGCGAGCAGTCGAAGCGCCGACCTGATGCTCTTCGGAGCGAATGTTCGGTATTCACGCATGATACGTATGAGATCTTCTATTCTCATGGCTGATTTCCATGCCGCCTGGAATCGGCAGCTTCGCCCCTCTCTTATCAAATCGAAACGGAGCCAAAAACCCCGTTCATATTCTTCCTCTTTGTGAAAACGCAACTTACATGCCACAGGCCGGATCGAGCGCAGAGCCGGGCAATGGTCCGGGAAGCCCGGATCGGACAGGAGTCAATTCTTTGTATTATACGTGGTTATGTTAAGTGTCCGTTATCTGTCCACTCGATACGCTGATCGATGTCAGGGCCGAGCGGAATGCTCGACTGGCAAGAAATTATTCATGGATGGTGAGTTACGTGATTTATAGAGAATGCTATGCGGTGTAGCCGTCCGGATGCTCTTTCCGCCATCCGAAGGCATCCTTTATGATCGGCTCGATCTCGGGATATTCACGCTTCCATCCGAGAAGCCTCTCGGCGTTCCCGCTCGAAGCAACCAGGACGGCCGGATCCCCCGGACGCCTCTCCCCAATCCTTCTCGGCACCTCGATCCCCATAACCCTCTCGGCGGCCTCGATCACCTGAAGTACGGAGAACCCCTGACCATTGCCGAGATTCAGAGCCCCCGTGATCCCATCCGAGAGTTGTTCCAGACCTAGAACATGGGCAGTCGCGAGATCCTTCACATGGATATAATCCCGTATGCAGGTGCCGTCTGGCGTGGAATAATCGTCACCGAAGATGACGAGCTCCCCTCGCCTGCCGAGCGCCGCATCAAGAACGAGTGGTATCAGATGAGTCTCCGGCCGGTGATCCTCCCCGTGCAGCTTAGTCGCGCCCGCGGCGTTGAAGTACCTGAGCGAGAGTGGTCTAAGCCCCCACGCTTTGGAACAATCCTGAAGCATCCTCTCGATGGCGAGCTTCGTGTTACCGTAGGCGTTGACCGGCTCCAAAGCGGATGTCTCCTCGATCAGCGTCTCCTCCGGCTCGCCGTATACTGCGGCCGTCGATGAAAACAGAAAATCGGTTACACCGGCAGTTTTCATGGCATGCAGCAGAGAGATCGCACCGCTTACATTATTCTCGTAATATTTTAACGGATCCGCGACCGACTCGCCCACCTGGGAGAAGGCGGCAAAGTGACAGACGGCGTCTATACTCCCCGAGAGAACGCTTTCGATAAAGGACCTGTCCAGAAGATCTCCCTTGTGAAACTCCACGTTGTCCGTGACCGCTCCACTATGGCCCGTCGACAGATTGTCTACTATAACAACCTCATGACCGGCCGCGACAAGGTATTCGGTGACGACACTACCGATGTATCCGGCGCCCCCTGTGACACAGACTCTCATCTAGGCCTCCAATCCATACTTTCGGATGTACTCCCCGAGATGCTTCCCGGTAATCGACTCTTTGGAATCGATGACCGTTCCGGGTGTGCCGCTCGCGACGACACGCCCTCCCGCATCCCCTCCTCCAGGCCCGAGGTCGACTATATAATCCGCCCACCATATTACCTCCATGTTGTGTTCTATAACAACAACTGTATGACCCGCGGATATCAATTCGTTCAGAACCTCTATCAATCTCTTGACGTCGCTCATGTGCAAACCGGTCGTGGGCTCGTCCATGATGTATAGATTCTTCTCGCCCGTCGACTCTGCAAGCTCCCTCGCGATCTTCATCCGTTGCGCCTCTCCTCCCGACAGCGTATTGGACGGCTGACCGAGCTTCAGATAGCCGAGTCCTACCTTTGACATCACCCAGAGCTTCTCGCCCAGCTTGGGTATATCGTCGAAGAAAAGTATTGCCTCGTCTACCGTGATATCGAGAACCTCGCTGATATCTTTTCCCTTGTAACGGATCTCGAGCGTTTCGTTATTGTAGCGTCTTCCGCCACACTCCTCGCAGGGAACGAAAACATCGGCCATAAAATGCATCTCTACCCGGTGATACCCCATACCCTGACAGCGTGAACACCTGCCGCCCGGTTTGTTGAAACTGAACCGGCCGGGCAGATATCCTCTCAAGAGAGATTGTTTCTGTTCGGCATAGGCTTCGCGGATGTAATTGAATCCCTTTACGTAGGTAACCGGGTTGGAGCGGGGGCTCGCGCCGATCGGGCTCTGATCGACGAGTTGAATCCGGTCGATGCGCCCCCTGACATCGATACCACTCATACCGATATCGAGGCGTTCCGCCGGCTTGCCGGACAACGCCCTATAGAGCACGTCGACGACGAGCGTGCTCTTGCCCGAACCGGACACTCCTGTTACACAGGTCATGCAGCCGAGCGGAAAACCAACGTCGATCTCCTTCAGATTGTGTTCCGATACGCCCTTCAGGATTATCTCGTTCGGCGAGGAACGCTTTGAACGGACCTCGCCCCGCTTATTCCTCTTTCCGAATAGCCATTGAAAGGTCATCGAATCGGGGATATCCGCTTTTGCGGCCTTCTCCATAGGCCCGCTGTACAACACTCTGCCGCCCTTCGTACCGGGTCCGGGACCGAGGTCTACTATGTAATCCGAGGAGAGGATTATCTCCGGATCATGTTCTACGATGATGACCGTATTGCCTAGCTCTTTGAGTTTCCGCACTACCGAGATAAGCCTCTCGTTGTCGGCTGCGTGAAGACCGATCGACGGCTCGTCGAGTATATAGAGCGCATCGACAAGATTCGCGCCGAGAGAATTGGCCAGATTGATACGTTGAGCCTCCCCGCCCGAGAGTGTCTTGGTCAACCGGTCCAGTGTGAGGTAGTCGAGCCCGACTTCCCGCACGAAGGCAAGTCTCGATTCGAGCTCGTGCAGAATATCTCTAGCGATTCTGCTCTCAACGGCGCTGAAATCCGCTTCCTCGATGAATGAAAGAATACCCGAGGGTATCATGCCCGCCACGTCCGAGATCGTTCTTCCCTGAATCTTCACATAAGATGCTTCGGGTCTCAGCCGTTCGCCCTTGCAGGTCCGGCATGTTGTGAATCCCATGTATTTTCTTGTGAAAAAGCGGTGTCCCTTCTTGTAGCTCTTGCCGCGCATCTGTTCGAGAAACGGAATAACCCCGACATACTCCTTTTTTCCCTCCATGACGAGATCCCTCGCCTTATCGCTGAGCTCTCCAAAGGAAACATCGGTGGGAATCCTCTTCTCCCTGCAGTAATCGAGCATCTCGTAGTGATAGTGCGAAAACCGTTCTCGAGACCAGGGATCGATGGCCCTCTGTTCCAGAGTTTTGCCCCGGTCCGGTACGATTAAATGCTCTGAGAACTCCATTTTGTCTCCGAAGCCCTTGCACTCGGGGCATGCTCCGTACGGGCTATTGAACGAAAACAGAATTGGAGAGGGAGTCTCGAAGGTTCTCCTGCAGATGGAGCAGGTGTGGGCGTGCGTGAAACCGTATCTGTTTTTCAGGGCGACGTCCGTAACCTCAACCCTGCTACCCGCCTCCCTGTAGGCGAGCTCGACCGCTTCGGCGATGCGAGCCCTGTTTCCTTTTTCTGCTGCTATACGATCGAGCAGAACAAAAATTTCTTTCTCTTCCCTCTTTTTCATCGAATAGTCGTCGATCCGCACCGGTTCTCCGTCGACCAGCAGCCGTGTGTACCCTCTCGACTGGAAGTATTCCCGCTTCAGCGGCCAATCCACCCCACTCACTATTCCAACAGGCAGAAGCATGTAGACCCGTACCCCTTTGAAACGTTCTATGATCTCTCCCGCCACTTCGCTCGGCGAGAAGGACTTTACCTCTATGCCGCATACGGGACAGATCGTCTTTCCGAGCCGGGCGAACAGCAGGCGCAGGTAATCATATATCTCCGTTGCCGTTCCAACCGTGGATCTCGCGGTCGTTACCGTATTTTTTTGTTTGATGGCGATCGTCGGGCTGATTCCGGATATCTCGTCGACGTCGGGCCTGTCGAGTTTTTCAATGAACTGTCTCGCGTAGGTGGAAAGGGATTCTATGTATCTTCTCTGACCCTCGGCATATATGGTATCGAAGGCAAGTGATGATTTTCCGGAGCCGGAGACGCCCGTAACTACGATGATCTCGCGGCGGGGGAGTTCCAGATCCACATCTTTAAGATTGTGTTGCCGCGCACCGCGTATGATTATCCGATCCAACATTTCATTCCGTCCAGTTAAGAGGGGTAAACGGACAGTTTAGCATGATTTGTCAGTGCGTTCAAGACGTGAAAAAGAAATAAGCCCCACATCGCCTATTGAAAAAGACGGCTGCAAAGCTTACTCTTTCCCATGAATCCATATATCGTTACGCTTCGTGTGCGGAAGAACCGTACGACCCTCAACCGATCGGAATCTCGTCTACATGGATAACAATGATAACAAACTGGCCCAAGAGATCGCTTCGCTCAGAAAGACGATGCGCGTTCTAAAGGGACCGGACGGCTGCCCCTGGGACCGGGCACAATCGATGGATGATATCATCACATATCTCATCGAGGAATCCTACGAGTTGCTCCAAGCCGAACGGTCAGGCGATTGGGACGGAGTCGCTGGAGAGCTCGGCGATGTGTTTCTCATGGTCATCTTCATACACGAGCTCCTCTTCGAGAAGCAACCCGTCTCCTTTTCGGAGATCGTCGAACGGGTACACAGGAAGATCGTGAGCCGCCACCCTCACGTCTTCGGTGAGACGAGCGCCGCCAATACCGAGCAGAGCATCGCCGAGTGGGAGCGTATCAAGAAGAGCGAGCGGAAGGGATCGGTCGAGGAGAGCCTTCTCGATGACATCCCCGACCACCTGCCACCCCTGCGGAAAGCGACCGCGATCCAGCGCAGGGTTGCCTCGGTCGGGTTCGACTGGCCCGACACGACCGGCATCGTTGAAAAGATCCGCGAGGAGATCGCCGAGGTTGAGTTTGAGATAAAAGCGAAGAACACAAACAAGATCAAGGAGGAACTCGGCGACCTGCTGTTCACAATCGTGAACCTGGCCCGTCGAGTCAACGTCTCACCCGAGAGTGCGCTCGAAACCTGTTCGGTAAAATTCATACGCAGATTCAACGAACTCGAAGACTCGATAAAGCAGGCAGGAGGATCGCTCGAGTCGGCCACACTCGAGGAGATGGAGCACTTCTGGCAGAAGAGCAAAGAAAAGGAATAACCCAGCATCCAAAATCAATGCGTACAAAAACGGGGGGCAATCAGATATGCCCCCCGTTTCATTCGTTATTCCTTTTTACAGCTAGTTCACCCTATGAAATTCGATTCTCCGGTTTTCGGCTCTTCCGCTTGCGGTCGTGTTGGAAGCGACCGGATCGGCCTCGCCGTACCCCTTCGATACGACCCTGTCAGCCGTGATACCTGAGTTGACCAGGTGATTCTTCACGGAATCAGCTCGACGCTGCGACAGATCCAGGTTGTAGTTCCAGTCTCCGGAGCTGTCCGTATAGCCCCTGACCTGTACCCTGACTTCCGGGTAGGCCATGAGCGAACGGACCACTTGATCGAGAACCGCATAGGAATCAGGCGTTAGCGCCGCCGAGTTGATCTCGAAGTTGATACCGCGAAGTATGAACTGCTGCTCGATAGGCCTTTCGTCCGGACAGCCATCCTCGTCTTCGAAGCCATTGAAGGTCTCCGGCTCGTTCGGGCACCGATCATCGGCGTCGAGGATTCCGTCTAGATCGTTATCGAGATCCGGGCAGCCGTCTTCGTCCTGGAACCCATCGACATCCTCGGCTTTCAGCGGACACTTGTCCATGTCATCGGGAACACCGTCGTTATCGCTGTCCTGCAGCACATCGGGACAGCCGTCACTGTCCTCGAAGCCGTCGAAGTCCTCCGGTTCGTTCGGGCACCTGTCCTGAACATCAGGAACGCCGTCACTGTCATTATCGAGATCGGGACAGCCGTCCTGATCCTCGTATCCATCGAAATCCTCGGCCAGGTCGGGACAACCGTCCTCTCCATCCTTGATCCCGTCATTGTCGTTGTCCAGGTCGGGACAGCCGTCGTCATCGTTGTATCCGTCGAAATCTTCCGGATCGTCCGGACACTGATCGACCTTGTCCTCGATACCGTCGTCATCACGGTCCTGAGGAATCACATACCCGCCTATGGACAACATGAAATAGACTGCCCAGCGGGGAGGATTCGCCATCGAGGGATGGTCTTCCGAATTGAGGCTGAGATCGCCTGCGATTGTTACGCCGACGCCGTTCTCCGAGACAACCGAAACGCCCGGTGTCAACATATACGTGTTCTTGTTGAGCGAATCGGCAATCACGGGATCTATGTTCGAAAAATCTGCATTTGACAGCTTGTCCCAGTTGAACTCGAGAAAGAGACTCGCGTTCTTTACTGGAAACTCGACACCAGCGCCGAATTTAAAAAGATCGTTGAAGGAATTGCCTTCATCCGTCGGCACCGCAGGGTAGGCCGGCGGATAAAAACCGCTGGTGTTTGGATTGTTGGCGTTGAAGATCCCGTAGCCGAACTCCTCGTTCCTGTTGAACCTGTAGCCGATGTTGCAGTGTATCTTTGTCGGAACGAAGGCATCGACTTCGGACATGTCGAATGTGACGAGTCCCTGCACGCCGTATTCTGTCTCCTCGGTTGTGAAACGCCTCTCTTTGCTCCCCGTTGGAAAAGACGCGTATCCGATGACCCCAAGCTTGACATATTGTGATGGAGGAGGAGCAACAATCTTGAGCTGGACCTCGGTATCACCGAGACCGCCGCGTGTCAAGGTCTCAAGCTCGTCGTAGTCCTCCTTGTTCTGTCTGATCCAGTTACGGACGGACAACGCCGCCGATGCTTCGACATAATCGCTTATGCCGAAAGTGAGAGCGGCCCTCGAGTAGAAGAGATGATAATACACCTCCGCCTCCGTCAGACCCGTTCCCCAGAGAAAGCCATCCTCTCCTAAACTTTGGTCGAGGGTCTCGGTCCGCCTCGAGTAACATGTCCCGAGAGAGAAGACCAGTTTTCCCTTTCCGACCGTGGCCGCTTCCTTCAAGTGGAGCGTCCCCGCAGTCCCCTGCCACGCATCCTGCCCATAGGCAGTGCCGATAAGCATAACCAGCAGTGGAATGACTGCCAGCACTTTCAATACAGATTTCATGCCTTCTCCTCCTCTGGAGTCTTCCCGTTATCTTCTTCTTTCGTTTCTTCCGGCTGCTCGATCTCTTCCTTTTCTTCTTCCGGGCGGTTCACTTCATCCACATAGTTCATCTGGAGCTCGGTGAGTGCGCGGTCGAGAACAGCCTGCTCCGCCGGCTGAAGGTTTCCCTCCGTCTTATCCTTGATCATCTGGAGCATATCGATGGTAATCCGTCCCTGTTGCAAATCTCGCTCCAACTTACCCGTTATCGGGTTAACCAGTTTCCCCATTTGCTGCAAAGCGAGAGTCTGGAACATAGCGACAAGATGATGAAACAGGTATTCGTTCATCGATTCGCGGGAATCTAATCTATCTTCCACTAGAAATCCTCCTTTTTTCTTTCTCGTTACTATAGATACATGAAAAAATCCGTGTCAATAAAAATTCGGCCATGAAAAACCGCCTGCATCCAAGATACAGGCGGCCTGAAGACTTGTTCTATTGGCTTTAGGCTATTCTACTCGCCGTTCCGAAGCGAACCAGATCATCTTGGCCTCTTCTTCCTTGGAGGCGTTCAAATAACCGTGTTCCTGACCGGTTATGTAATAAATACTGTCACCCTCCTCGAGCTCGTGAAGCTGCGAGGAGACCATGAATTTGACCTTACCCTTCAGTACCAGGGCCGCCTCGTCACCATCATGATTGTGGAGCTCGATCTTATCCGATTCGGCGGGAGCCAGGGTTAATAGCTGGGCATTGATCTTTCCGCTCGGAATGGAGTTGGTAAGAAGCTCTCGCGTTCCTTTCACGCGCTCGAGGTTCTCCTGCTTCCTGTCCTCCAGGGCGACAAAGGAGGTATCGCAGAGCTCCTCTTCCTCTATGAAATACGCAGGGTCTTTGCTGAGAGCGTCCGCGATCCGGATCAGCGCACCGATCGTCGGCGAAGTCTTGCCCCGCTCGATCTCCGATATATGAGTGGCCGAGATCCCCGCCTTCGCCTCAACGTTCTTGAGCGTCAGATGCTGCTCTTCTCTCACCTTTTTTATTCTTCTCCCAATCTCTTCCTTTGATATCATCTTATCGTTCCTCCCGAACCGTTCGGCTGTTATTTACAGGCTGTATGGAGGCAGAGTCACCCATATCGCTCTGCACTTGGCGTCACCGATGTTTCGCATCGCGTGAGGCTTTGTCGCTTTGTAGTGAATACTGTCCCCTTCTTTCAGAATGTATTTTTCGTCACCGATTATAATCTCCATGACTCCCTTTGTGACCAGGGCGAACTCTTCACCGTCATGCTTGCTCGTCTCCTCGGGACGCTTGATGCCCGGTTCGAGCTCCACCTCCAGGAAGGAAATCTTGAGGTTTGGGATATCAGATGTGAGCGAATAATAGGTCGCTCCCCAATCCTTGAACTGCATCGCTTTTCTACCCGATTTGTGAACGACGCTCATCTTGGAAATGTTCTTCTTCTCGACAAAATAGGCCGCATCTGTGTCCATCGCCGCCGCGATCTTGGCAAGCGCTCCGACAGTCGGAGATGTCATGCCCCTCTCGATCTCTGAGACATGCGTGGCGGACACCTTCGCTCTATCCTCTATATCTTTGAGTGTCATTCCCTTAGCAAGTCTGAACTGCTTGATGCGCGAGCCTATCTCGTTCTTCTTCTCCTCTTTTTTCACCATTGCCCCTTCCCTTCTTGTATCTGTAAAAAGCCTTCGAGCCTTCACGAAAATCGAATTCTGTATACTATTTGCGAATCCTATAAAATTGTATTATGTATAGCTCGGAATCCTGCCGGGCAGCCTGCTGCACCTTAAAAAACAAACCATTGCTAATTTTCCTATATATTAATATAATTTCTCTGTATTTTCAACAATTAATTTAATCAAATTGAAATATATTCATATTAGTGCAATTAATTTTACTGTTTTGGTTTAAATTTGGACAGGCTCTCCCAAGCCGCTCAATATCCTTCTTATCCCCCTTTAAAGTCTAGACTTGGCCAAAAACTTACCGTATATTCGGGCTAGTCCGCTGGTCCTTGCACAGGAAGTAGACCGGTCATGAGTAGTAATCCCAAGAAGATCCTCATTATCCGCTTCAGCTCGCTGGGGGACGTAGTTCTCCTCACTGCCCTTCTCGAAGCACTGCGGGGAGCGCTGCCCCGGGCCGAAATCCACCTTCTCACAAAGAAACAATACACTGAACTATTCGCAAGCGACTACCGCATCGACCGTGTGATCCCGCTATATACAACCGGCTTCGGAGAGCTCCTGAAACTTCGTTCCGTACTGGCGAGGGAACGGTACGATCTGATCATCGATGCCCATAATGTTATTCGCAGCAATCTACTCTACGGCTCTATCCACGCAGGACTCAAGATACAGCTACCGAAGGATCAGCTAAAGAAGCTGCTTCTCATACGGAGCAAGTTCAACCTGTACAAGCGAACGGTCCTCCATTCCGAGCGATACCTCGAGATGCTCCGATTTATCGGTCTCGATGCGGTCGACGCAAAAACAGTCATCCGTCCGACCGGACAGGCGATGGAAAGGGCCCGAAAGGTCCTGAGCGATGGCGGCTTCGAGAGTAAAACTATCGTCGCGCTCGCTCCGGGCGCGAGGTGGGAGACAAAACGGTGGCCCCTGGAGCACTTTCATCGTGTCGCCGAGGGGCTGAAGACAAAAGGGCACGGAATACTTCTTGTCGGCGGCCCCGGTGATGAGGCTATCTGCGCTGAGCTCGCCGGGCTTACATCCCCCCATCTCCTTGATCTATCCGGAAAACTATCTATCATGGAGTCGGCAGCCATGCTCTCGCTCTGTTCCCTGCTCGTTACGAACGATTCGGCGCCGCTGCATATGGCCGAAGCTGTAGGGACGCCCGTCGTCGCGCTTTTCGGCCCCACGGTCCGGGAGTTCGGATACTACCCGCAGCTTCCCTCCAGCACGGCTATCGATGTGGAGATGAACTGCAGGCCCTGCTCACGAAACGGAGCGCGGCCCTGCCCCATAGGCACAAAGGCATGCCTCGTCTATATAGAGCCGGAACGGGTCCTGCAAGAGATCGAGAATACGCTTGCGCAGAAGAGATCACAGAGCGCCGGAGAGGACAGCCGCCGATGCATATAGGTTACGTACTGTACAACCTTCTCATGCCCGCAGCAAACGGTGCGGCCCGATTACTGGCCCCCTTCAACGAGAAGATCAGGGAGGGGCTGGATGGCCGCAAGGGTTTTAGGGAGAGATGGATCGAAAAGACGTCCGCGCTCGACCGAAAAAAGCGGCTGATCTGGTTCCATGTATCGAGTGTCGGAGAGTTCGAACAGGCAAAACCTGTCATAAACCTGCTGGCCGAGAAGTACGGCGGCGTCGAGATCGCACTCACCTTCTATTCACCATCGGGGATGAACTACTATGAACGTTTCGACCGTTCGAAGCGTATCGAAGCAGTCAAGTTCGTCGACTATCTGCCGGTCGATACACTCGGAAACATGAGGTTCTGTCTCGAAACGCTCAAGCCATCGGGAATCGTCTACGTGAAATTCGATCTGTGGCCGAATCTGATCGCTGAGGCTGAACGCAGAAATATCCCTCAGGTGCTCGTATCGGGCACGCTTTCACCCGGCTCGAAACGTCTTTCGGGAACAGCTCGCGGTTTCTATACCGATGTCTATTCAAAGCTCGCCGCTGTGGCGGCGATCTCGGACGAGGACCGGGAGCGATTCGGACATGGTTTCGACGAGGGTGCGGGGCCCGAGATCATCACTGCGGGCGATACGAGATTCGACCAGGTCTGCAGGAGGATCGATACATCGACCGTTACTCTTCCCGAACCGCTGCTCAGGGATGGGAGGCGCTTTATCATCGGAGGCAGCACCTGGCCGAAAGACGAGGAGGTCGTAATACCCGCTTTTGCCCGGCTGCTCTCCGAACATCCCGATATAGGCCTGGTCGTGGCGCCGCATGAGCCGACACAGGCACGCCTGACCGAGATCGACGCGGCGCTGAACAGCGCCGGCCTCGAACGTACATTGCTCTCGGAGACCGGCAGCCTCGATTCGATCGAGACTCCAGTCGTCGTCGCTGACGGGATCGGATACCTCGCCGAACTCTACCGCACCGGCTACCTGGCCTACGTCGGAGGCAGTTTCACAACCGGTGTTCACAATGTTATGGAGCCTGCCGTGCTGGGGCTTCCGGTCTTTTTCGGCCCCCGCATCGACAATTCATATGAGGCGCGAAAGCTCGTAGAGCTCGGCTCGGGCAGTATCGTAAATCGTGCGGAGGACTTCGAAGCGGGCGCACGCGCGCTGCTCGATGACCCCGCCCTGAGGGAACAGCTCGGCCGGGATGCCGGCGATTTTATACGAAATCATTGCGGAGCGGCTGTCCGTTGCGTAGATTTGATCGAAAAGCACCTGACACTTGTTACCGGATGAACGGAGATGCCGTGAAACTCCCCAGGCAACCTAGATATATTCAGATTGAAACGATTATCGGATGCGACGCTAATTGCCCCTTCTGCCCCCAGAAGAACATCGACCGCAAACCGGTGATCATGCCCGATTCAACGTGGCGCAAGATCATAGATGATACGCGTGGGCTCGGCATCACCTACAGGCCATTCCTGCAGAACGAAGCGCTCATCGACAAACGGCTTCCAGAGATCGTTGCGTACATCAAGGAGGATTCTACCGCCCGCGCCGAGATCAATACGAATGGAAACCTGCTTAAGGAGAAAATGAGCAGGGCGCTCATCGACGCCGGAATCGATCTGATGCGCTTCAGCATCGATGCGTTCAGCCCGGAGACCTACTCCCAGTGCCGTGTCGGACTCGATTACAACAGGGTCGTCGACAACATCAACCGCTTCACGGAGATCGTCGCCGAGGGCGAGCGCCACGTGACGTGCGAAGTCCGCATGATCGATATGGACATCAACAAGCACGAGCACAAGCCCTTCATAGACTACTGGAACGGAAGGGCCGACAGGGCGCTGATCGTTCCGCTATACAACTGGCCCTGGGACGAGGGTGTCGAGATGGTCAAAAAACCATGCATCAAGATGCGCGAGGAAATGTTCTTCTATACCGACGGCCGCGCGGTTCTATGCTGCTGGGACATTGCCGGGCGCGCCGTGATCGGGGATGTTACCAAGGAGAGCGTTCTCGAGATCTGGAACGGAGAAGTGCGCCGCCGGTACGCCGATCACCTATCCAGGGGCGAAAGGGACAAGATTCCTCTCTGCTCGCGCTGTGACGCTTACAAAGACCGTCATTTCGAGGGATTCGACGACTGAATCCCTTCTACACTTTTCGATCTTCCCTTGAACAGAACCACAAAACCCGCGGCTGCGAGCGCCAGCAGCAGAGGCTCCAGAGAAAGCCTGTACCTTAGCGAGCCGATCGTCGCCATGTGCAGCGCCGAATAGTAACAGACGAAGAACCAGATAAGAATCGTATCGCGCCAAAGACGCCGTAGCACAAAGATGCTCGAGAGAGCGAGAAGCAGCACCGGCGTAAAGCTAGCGAAGGCTATCCACCTGTACATACCGCGATCGAACCCTGGCGCATTCGGCCAGATATTCCAGAACCTGATGAATTTCTTCAGAGCGAGACCCGCGAAACGGCCCGGATATCCCCTTATGAATGCTACTGCCTCCGCGCGTTGCCACTGGTCCTGTTCGAGTTCGCCGAGCCCCTCGGGCATCTCCTCGAGATACCGAAGGTCCCCTCCCGCCACACCACCTGTCGTATTATAGGGATTGTTCCCCTCCCACAACACATGGCCGGAATTAGCCGTGCTGAGATGAAATGAGCCGAGAGCGCCGATATTGCGTATGCCCCAGGGGAGGATCGTTACGAAGAACAGAGCAGCTGATATCAGTATATATTTCCATTGTGTCTTTGCTCTGAGTCTCGACCAGATAATGACCACCGGGAGAAAATAGGTCAGCGTCGGTCTCGTAAGATGCGCGAGGCCTGCCACGAGGCCGGCGAGCACGAATGCGCGACCGTTCGATTTCAGTATGAGCAGAAAAAATAGAGAGACGATAAGGAGAAAGAGCGTTTCGGAGAGGATCAGTGTGGAGTAAAAAACGAAGAATGGATAGACCGCCGCGGCCAGTCCGGCAAGCCATGCGGTGAGCTTCGAATCATCGAGCACCAGAGCGATCCTGCCGATCAGATAGATCGTCACAGAGCTCATGACGGCGATGCAAACTTTGGCGCCGATCAAACCCGCGCCTGTCACCTTGACGAATAGGGCCAGGACGAGCGCCGTAAGCGGCATATCGTGCGCGTAATACCCTTCCCATTCGTAAGGGCCTCCGCCTGCCAGGCTTTGCGTGAGATGCCAGAACCGGTGTTCGTCGGGGAAAATGAGCTCATCGTTGAAGAAAAATAGATAGAGAAGCCTCAAGATCAATCCCGCAGCGCTGAGCCACAGCAACACCTTCGTTCTCTTGTCCAATATCCGCTCCCTATCTCTTCGCGGCCCGAGCGTGCTCGCGGATTATCCCCCAAGCGCCCGTCACATGATCCCGCGTTGTGTATGTCTGACCTATGCTTAGACGCAGGCAGAATCTGCCTCCGAGCCTCGTATGACTGATGTATATCTTTCCTGAAGCGTTGATCCCGTCCATGATCGCCTGGTTTATCGCCTCGAGTTTTTTCTCGCTCGTCCTGCTTCCTTCGGGGTGAAACCTGAAACAGACGGTGTTTAAATGGACGGGGGCGAGCAATTCGAAATCCGGATCCTCTTCGATCCATGAGCGGAATTCCTGGGCGAGTTCGAGGTGAGCTCTGAGCCGGTCCCTTATCCCGTCGACTCCGTAGTAACGTATAACGAACCAGAGCTTCAGGGCTCTGAATCTCCGGCCGAGCTGTATCCCCCAGTCCCGGTAGTTTGTGACCTCCGAATCCCGACCGGTCTTGAGATATTCCGGATCTATCGAGAAGACCTTGATCAGAGCCGCCGGATCCTTCACGAAGAAAGCCGAGCAGTCGAAGTTTGTGAAGAGCCACTTGTGAGGATTGAAGACGAATGAATCAGCCATCTCGATTCCGTCGAGGATCGAACGCTTCTCCGGCAGGATCGCCGCGCTCCCGGCGAAGGCGGCGTCGACGTGTAGCCAGATGCCGTATCGCCGGGCGATCTCCCCGATTCTTGTAAGCGGGTCAAGGGCGGTCGACGATGTGGTACCGACCGTGGCGCATATGCAGCAAGGCTTGAGGCCTCCGGCAATATCTTTCTCGACGGCCTTCTCCAGCGCCTCCGGATCCATCGCGTACTTTCCATCGACCTGGATTTCGATGACATTTTCTCCGCCGAAACCGGTGATCCTGGCCCCCTTCTCGATCGAGGAATGCGCTTCTGTCGATGTATAGATCCTCATCGCCTCACCGGCCGGCCAAACGGGAAATCCCTTCTCGTTGATCTCGAAGCCTGAAAGCCTCTCCCTGGCCGCCAGCAGCGCGCAGACAGTCGATACTGAAGCGGTGTCCTGTATGACTCCCCTGAATTCCTCTGGAAGATCGAGCATCCGCCGGAGCCAGTCCATCACGACCTGCTCGAGCTCGGTCGCCGCCGGAGATGTCTGCCATACCATCGCGTTCACGCCGAGCGCCGCCGAGACGAGCTCGGCGAGGATCGAAGGACCGCTCGTGTTCGCGGGAAAATAGGCGAAGAAACCCGGATGCTGCCAGTGTGTGATCCCCGGCATGATGATACGATCGAGATCCTCTATGATCTCCCGCATCTCCTCGCCCTTGTTGGGAGGATCCGCCGGGAGGGCTGCCCGCACCTCCCCCGGTTTCGAACGAGACATGACCGGGTAGGTCTCGACCTTCTCCATGTAGTCGGCTACCCAATCGATCAACTCGTGTCCGTACTTTCTGAAACTCTTGAAATCCATGGTGCCCCCTAATGCACCAACAGCATACCGTTACGAAGTGTTGATCCTGAACGGTTGCCGCTTGCCGTATGTGAGAGAGCGCCAGAGCCACTCGAGCGGCCCGAAACGAAAACGCTCCAGCCAGAGTGGGCTCACGACGATCTGGACTATCCAGATCGCGAGGACGAACCCCATCAGTTGAAAGCGCCCGAACTTGTTGAATAGCCCAAATCCGTAGCCGTAGAATATCGTCGAGCAGATGACAGTATGGGAAATATAGTTGGAAAAGGCCATCCTGCCGATCGCGGCTAACCGGCTCGTAAGCCTGGAAAGCACGCCTGCCTTGCAGATCATCATAATTACGGAAATATGAGCGAGCGCTACGATGGTGCCGCCAATAATATTGTACTGACCGCCGTATTTGTAAACGTAGATCACGTCAAAGCCGTGACCGGCGTTCTTAGCCACCCCGATACCGACAACGGTCAATCCAACCCCGTAACAGATGAGGGCCATCCAGGCGTAGAATCTCATTGATCGAGCCGCAGACAGTATACCCGACTTCAACAGTGCCATGCCTATCAGCATGAAGCCGCCGAGCCTCCAGATCAGGAGAAAGATGACGCCCACTGTCTGAACCATGATCAATTGCGGCGTCCTGTCCTTTATTATCCCAATGTAGCCGCCTCTGTATGTCTCGATAACGCTCTCGATATCCTCGGGAGTTGGCATCAGGTTCTTTCTCATTCCCTCCCATGATTCGACGAAGCGCTCATCGTCCTTATCGAGATCTTTTCCCTCTGCGAGCTTTATCTCGACCCGTTCAGCCCCGGACCGCATATAGTTGAACAGTTGTCCAAGCATATGATTGGAACCCACCGAGACGCATATCCCTATAACACCTACTATGATCAATCTTCGAACCGTCGCCTTCCTGAACAGGTAGACGATGACGCCGCAGATCGCATAGGGATAGAGTATGTCGCCGACCCATAGCAGGTGGGAGTGCAGAAGCCCGAATATGACGAGCCAGAAGATGCGCCTATAGTATATTCTGCGAACCTCCAGGCCCTTCTCCTCGAGACGGGATGTGAGGAGCACTACACCCGCCCCGAAAAGCATCGAAAATATCGGCATGAACTTGTGGTAAAAGATCATGTGGCTCACTAACCATGTCGCAAAATCGAGACCGGTGAACCCTCCCACAAGCGGCGGATTCTTGATCGCGACATGGGGCAGCGCAAAGGTATAGATGTTGATCACGAGAATTCCGAGAAGCGCAAAACCCCGCAATACGTCTATCGAATCTATTCGCGCAGCTGCTTCGACCGGTTTTGGTTCCATAACCGGCTCCTATTCGTGCCGGTGGTAGATCTTGCCGACGATCTTCCAGCCGTCATCGAACCTGTATAGCGACATGTAGTCCGAGTAGATGTGTTTTCCGTCTTTATAGAGCTCGACCCTGGCCACCGCCGCATTGCCCGTAACATCCACCCACGGGATCTCGCTTTTGATCTCGTAGTCCGGGCCCTCCGGTTTTGTCTGTTTCCTTCTCTCGATCGATTTTGCCCACTCGTCTATCGTGAACTTTCTGATATCGCCATCCTCGTATATGAACATAGTGAAGGCTGGGTGGAAACCGGTCTTGATGAGCTCCACATCCCAGTCAGTATGTATGCCCTTGACGTAGGCCGTTTCTATCGTCTTGCGAATCGTGGCCTTGTCCTTTTCCGCGTCGGTCTCCCCGGCTACCAGAGTCACCGCAGCGACTAAAAGCACGAGCAGCACCGATGAGATGATCCGTTTCATGCAAACTCCTCCTTTTTGAGTAAAATGATATCGACAGACTCGAACCAGAACCGCTTTTACCCATGATACGCGCGACACGTGTGGTTGAAAACAGAAATATTCTATCTTCACCGAGCTCAGCAGGCCCTGGTGAACCCTGAGCCCTCGGCCTCCACCAGAAATCTGCCGAGAAGCAGGCAGGAGGCCAGACCCGTCGCTAAATATGCGATCGGAATCGCACCGAACACGCCGACGATGCCAAAGAGAGAAGATCCGAGTAAAGCGAGGGGCACCATTAGCACGAACATCTCGAGCACCGTCATCGAAGCGGCGTGAATCGGCTTCTTGAGTACATTCATCGTTGATGTCGAGATGATGAAGACTCCCTGCAGGCCGTAGCCTATTGGCACGATACGGAGATAGAGCGAGGCGGTCCTTATGACATCTGGATCATCGTTGAAGATCGAGACGATATGACGCGCGGGGAAGGCGAGCAGAGCGAGCATACCGACGCCCCATACGACGGCGAACCTGTTGCTGAGCCGGATGCCCCTGTTTACGCGGTCGTTCTCGCCCGCGCCCAGGTTCTGCCCCACGAACGGGCCGATGACCGTCGAGAGTGCGAAGATCACGGCGAGCGCGAAGAACTCGATTCGGGACGCCACGCCATAACCTGCCACCGCTTCCTCGCCGTAGGAAGAGATGATCCTTGTCACAACACCCATCGCTATCGGGATGACGATCCTCGAAGCGGCCGTCGGCAGGCCGATGTGCAGTACCCGGCGCCAGCAGTCCCAGACAGAACCGAATCCGACGCGAACGAGGGTGAGCATCCGGTATTTGAATCTGAGAACAAAGAGAGCTACGAAGAAGACCGTCATACGGGCAAATACCGTCGCGATCGCCGCTCCCTGTATCTCCAGCCGTGGAAATGGACCTATCCCAAAGATCAACAGAGGATCCAGCACTACATTGACCATAACCGCTATGAGCATGATAAGTGCTGGTGTTTTTGTATCTCCACGCGCGCGCATCGCGTTGTTCCCGACCATGGGAGCGACGACGAAGATCATCCCCATGTACCAGATCCTCATGTACTGACTGACGAGCGGCAGCGTGCGGGGCGTAGCGCCTAGAAGTTTGAAAAACGGGTCGATCGTGAGAAATCCGATCACGACGAAAACGGCGACTACAGCGAGGGCCAGCGTGAGACTGTCTGTAGTAAGCCGCTTAACCTCATCGATATTTCCCTCGCCGACGGCCCGGGATATGATCGCAGAAGCACCGATTCCGAGACCTATCGCGATACTGTTCACGATCAGGACGGCAGGGAAGGTGAAGCTCAGGGCGGCGAGCTCGGTCGAGCCGAGGCGCCCGATGAAGAAGGTATCTGTCAAATTGAAAGCGACCATACCGGCAATCCCGAGGATCATCGGTCCTGTCAGACGCACGAGGGTCTTCCCCACCGGACCCTCAGTCAGGATCGCCATGTTTTTCTCAGTCATGCATAGAGCTTTCTAAATCTATAAGGGAAAGAAACCCGTCGAGCAGAATCAGATTTCTCGATCAGCTGCCGATATCTTGCGCGCGAACTCCTCGATCGCGCCGGGATCCAGTCTCGATACGCTCTCTTCGATACTCGCGACCTTCTTCACGATCATCCGTTCGAAGAAATTCATCTTGGAAAAATCGAATTCGCCGCCAAAGAGGCCAATGGCGCAAGCGTGATCTCTCAGCTCCAGAGGGTACGCCTCTTCGAACTGCTTCTCCGCCGTCTCCCCTTCGTACATGCAGCAGAGATACAGTCCGATCCGTTTTGTCAGCAGCTCTTCCCGGTGCTTCTCAATAAATTTCTTGATCCGCCTCTGGATCTTTCCCACATGGATCGAACCGCCGACGATAACGGTATCGTACAGGGACAGATCGGGTTCGCCATCACTCTTCAGATTAATGACCGTAACGTCATTGCCCAGCTTTTCTCCTAGGATCCGCGAGGCTTTCCCGGTACACCCGTGCTTGGTAATGTAGACGATCGCCGTGCTCACTGATAATCCTCCCTCAGGATACCGTAGACGATGATGTCCGCAAAACAGCCCCACCTCTTGACGTGCTGCCTCAAAACGCCCTCGCGTCTCATCCCTATTTTCTCGAGCACCTTGCCTGAGGCTGGATTTCGCGTGAAGTGATGGGCGTGGATCCTGTTCAAACCGAGCTCGGTAAAGCCGTACATCAGCATCACCTCGGCCGCCTCGGTCGCGTATCCCCTGTTCCAGTGACGGCTGCCGATCCAGTATCCAAGTTCGGCCTTCTCGTTCTCCATACTGAGCTGGAGACCGATCGCGCCGATTAGCTTTCCCGTTTTACGTCGAACGATCGCGTAGACAACAGCCTTGCGTTGATCGAACGATCGCTTGTGCGTTCGTATCCATTTCTCGGCCATTCCCTTCTCGTACGGGTGGGGAATGCGGAGCGTAGTCGAGGCGACCCTCTTCACACCCGCCAGCTTCCGGACTACGGGCGCATCGGAGAGCCGGAAAGGCCTCAAAGTCAGTCGCTCAGTCTTTATAATCGCTTGCGAGGACATGAATCTACCATTTATGAATGGAAAGCCAGGTGCAATCAATAAACACCCGGCTATTGCCGAAACGTACCGCGCTTTACTGCTTCTTGCCCTTCTGCACTGGAATGAAGATCTCGATCGTTCCACTCATCCCGCCCTGTTCATCGAACTCGGGATCGCTGAGAAAACGCTCCAGCGATGGACCACAAACGAAGCAGCCATTCTCCTTCACCCAACCCATCAACTCTCCGTAAACGGCGCTCATCGCCTCTTCGCTGAAGGGTCCCGTGTAGATCTTTGAGACGACTGTCGTATGCTGCCATTTCTTCGCGACGAGGGGCCTCTTTAGTTCAGTGCCTTCAGCGATCTCGAACCCTACCTCCCACACTAGCTCCTCCTCTGGAGTATTTGCGGGATCGCTGAAATATATCCCGAAAGGTGCCTTGTCGAGCGGGAGCCGCTGGGATCCGGCAACGGCAAACAGGTTATTGAAGGCGATCCCGTGCTGATTGTAGCTCCCCTTCATCTCGAGCGCACAGTATGTGAACGGCGTAACCTCCTTGATCTGTATTGGAGCCTCCTTCGGAGCCTCAGCCGTTTTCTCAGGCGCGGCCTTCGCCGCTGTCTTCTCTTCCTGCGCAGGCGCAACCGCCGTGAAGGATGCGATAAGCGCAACCACAAGTATGACGATAGATAGACTTCTCATTACAATCCCTCCTCTTTAGCATGAGAATTCCAATTTTGAATTATGCCGAAGTTACCACATACAGGCGGGAAAAGACAACGTATTCGAAGAAAACAATTCGGCCCTGACAAGGGCCAGGGCCGAGGCATCTAATTATAGCTCAATAAGATAATTAATCGCTATAGACCGACTTAAACCCCCTCTTGATGCCTATCAGCGCCCATGCGCCGTCCCGCTTGACGAGCATCGCAATATTACGAGTCGGCGGGATGATCTCGTCCCCGCTACACCTGTAGGCGTTGTAGAAATAGACCAACGCCTGAGTACGCCCTGAATTGAATCCTACGCGCGAGACGGTCATGAATCCGGGGGAATCGGGGAACAGGCTATCGAAGTTGTTCCAGTTCGGAACGGCTCCGCCATGGAGAACTCTGACATACTCGTCCCGCGGTATGAGCCGGTATTTCGAATCAAGCGACAGCTTCTTCTCGATCTCGACGGAGGAGCTGTTCCTCACGATGAGCGAATCGATCGTCTCGCTCTCGAGCACGACCCAGTCGCTCCTCATCTCCTGGAGCCGGGCCATGATACACCATGACTCGGTGTGATCGTTGATAAGAAGCAATTCAAAGTCGGCACCCGCATACTCGTTGATCAGAATGGACATCACCTCATACTCCTCCGCCTCCAACCCTGCCTTCGATGATGGGTACCCGCCGGAGATCGCGACCGATGCAAACGTCATGACCATCATGCTCACAATGCAATATCCGATGTATCTTTTCATAATCCTTCATTCCCCTCGATGTCTTGTGTGTCCCTAAGGTGGCTGTCTGTCTCAAAATACCCTTCGAGACAAAGGATCGTGCAACCGGCATGCCAAAATATGAGGGTGAATGGACCAACTGCCTCAGGGCTTACATTGGCGCATAAATATTTTAAGACCGGAAATTCCGTCCACTAGATAGACATAGTCACCAGATAGGGCCACGTCCCCAGCGTAGCTCTGCGTGCCAACAGCTCCTAAGATCGCTGGCGATGCGGGCAGACTGATATCTACCACACTCATTCCGAAACTCCCGTCCACTACATAGGCATAGTCTCCAGATACAGCCACGCCCACAGCATAGCCCGGTGTGTCGACAGATCCTACTGTCGCCGGCGATGCGGGCTCACTGATATCTACCACATTCAGGCCGAAACTCCCGTCCGCAACATATGCATAGTCTCCAGATACGGCCACGCCCCTGGTGAAGCCCGTCGTACCGATAGCTCCTAAGATCACTGGAAATACGGGATCGCTGATATCTATCACCTTTAGGCCCAAATCCCCGTCCGCTACATAGGCATAGTCTCCAGATACGGTCACTCCTACAGCATAGCCCGGCGTGTCTACGGCTCCTAGGATCGCTGGCGATGCTGGATCGCTGATATCTACCACATTCAGGCCGAAATTACCGTCCACTACATAGGCATAGTCTCCAGATACGGCCACGCCCACAGCATAGCCCGGCATGCCGACAGATCCTACAATCGCAGGCAATGTAGGATAGCATATTTTTACAACCTGAAGGCCTGAACTCCCGTCCGCTACATAGGCATAGTCTCCAAATACGGCCACACCCTCCGCGTAACCCGGCGTATCGGCAGATCCTAC
>DAOUUU010000158.1 GCA_030667985.1 Candidatus Krumholzibacteriota bacterium | reverse complement strand
TGGAATCTATTGCTACGCCAGTTCTTCCTACTTCGCCCGTTGCCAGGGGGTGGTCCGAGTCGTAGCCCATCTGCGTTGGGAGGTCGAAGGCGATCGACAGCCCCGTCTGCCCTTTCTCGAGCAGGTATCTGAATCGTTTGTTCGTCTCCTCCGCGGACCCGAAACCGGCGTACTGCCGCATTGTCCAGAGCCTCCCACGGTACATGGTGGGGTAGACGCCTCTGGTGAAGGGATGCTGGCCGGGGAAACCTAGATTCTCCGGATAACCGCTCTCGCAGAATTCGAGCGGCGAGTATAGAGGTTCGATCTCGATATCACTCGACGTGACGAACTGTTTCCTCCTCTCCCCCCGTTTTTCCCGGAAGGGGGAGTAGACGGCTTCACGCCATTTCTTCCGTGCCTCTTCGAGACTCTTCTTGGGCATGCGCGGACCTTTCCAGTCTTAGAGAGGGATGTTACCGTGTTTTTTGGGGGGCAGCTGCTGTCTCTTGTTCAGGAGGCCCTCGAGGGCGTGAATGATCATCGGTCTGGTGTTTTCCGGAATGATCACGTCATCGAGATAGCCAAGGTTCGCTGCGATGTACGGGTTGGCCAGTGTGTCGTTATACCGATCCATATGTTTTTTTCGCTCTTCATCCTCATTCTTCGCGGCCGAGATCTCTTTGCGATAGAGAATGTTCACGGCACCCTCGGCTCCCATAACAGCGATCTCCGCTGTCGGCCAGGCGACGTTGTAATCGCTCCGGATGTGTTTGCTCGACATAACGCAGTAGGCGCCGCCGTAAGCCTTGCGCGTTATCACAGTGAGCTTCGGAACGGTCGCTTCGCAGTAGGCGAAGATAAGTTTCGCCCCGTGCTTGATGATTCCACCCCACTCCTGATCGGTGCCGGGGAGGAATCCGGGGACATCCTCGAATGTTAAGATCGGTATGTTGAAGGCGTCGCAGAAACGGATAAAACGCGCCCCCTTGTTCGATGAGTCGATATCAAGTACGCCGGCGAGATGGAGGGGCTGGTTCGCCACGATTCCGACGACATGCCCGTTCATCCGGGAGAAACCGATCACTATGTTAGTGCTCCAGAGCGGCTGTACCTCCAGGAAATCCCCGTCGTCGACGATGAGATGTATCACATCCTTGATGTCGTAGGGTTCGCGTGGGCTGTCCGGAACGATTTCGTTCAGTCTCTTCTCCGTGCGGCCTGGATCATCGACTGGGGGCAGGAATGGCGCGTCTTCCATGTTGTTCTGCGGCAGGTAGGAGAGGAGTTCCTTTACCAGGTCGATGCAGTCCTCGTCATCGTCGGCGATGAAATGGGCGACCCCGCTCTTCGTGTTGTGCGTCATGGCGCCGCCGAGTTCCTCGAATGAGACATCCTCGTGGGTCACCTTGCGGATGACATTGGGGCCTGTTATGAACATGTGGCTTGTCTTGTCCACCATGATGATGAAATCGGTGAGTGCGGGGGAGTAGACAGCGCCTCCGGCGCTCGGTCCCATGATCGCTGAGATCTGGGGGATGACCCCGGAGGCGAGTGTGTTCCGGAGAAAGATGTCGGCGTATCCGCCAAGGCTGGCTACCCCTTCCTGTATCCTCGCTCCGCCGCTGTCGCATAGCCCTATGATCGGCGCGCCGTTATCTAAGGCCATGTCCATAAGCCGTGTGATCTTGCCCGCGTTAGCCTCGCTGAGAGAACCGCCGAAGACGGTGAAATCCTGGGCGAATGCGAATACATTCCGGCCGTTCACGAGCCCGTGACCGCAGACGACCCCGTCACCGACGATCTTCGTGTCGGCTATGCCTGGCCAGGTCGACCTGTGCGTGACGAAGACACCCATCTCCTGGAAGGTTCCCTCGTCGAAGAGCAGGTGTATCCGCTCCCTGGCGGTGAACCTTCCCGATTCGTGGATCTTTTGAATGCGTTTCTCGCCGCCTCCCAGAAGGGCCTGTTGCCTCTTCCCGGACAGCTCCTCGAATTTTTCAGTTTTCTTTTTCAACGATATTTCCTCCTTGGTGGCCATTGTATTGAATGAATGTCCGGCGGTCAATCTGAATATTCTTGAAATGCATTGTCAAATCTGGCAGTTGCATCTATTATGAGGGACGAGGAAATACTTGTTATCGTACTTGCGAGTTATAATGTTTCAATAGAAGGAGGTTTGTAAGTGAAGGCAATATCGACCTGCCTCGTTCTGGTTTTCTTTATCCTTTCCTTTTCTTCATGCGGAGAGAAGGAGCAGCAGGAACAGACGCCGGAGCCGGTAGCGGAAGAGACATTATCGTTCGTAAATGAAGAGATCAACTTCGGGGTCTTTTTCGACGAGAAGGGTACCCAGAGACAGATTACCCTCGAGAAGGGGCAGAAGGAGCTTCTTGTCTATATCTTCGTGCGTTATCCGGATGATATTGGCATAGCGGCGGTCGAGTACAGGATCGATCTGCCCGAAGGCGTCAAGATCTGGAGCGATCGCTTCTACGAGAAAAGAACGCTCACGATGGGGAACTTCGAGACTGGCATGACAGAGGGCTTCGGCTGCGTCTACGGTTCCGAACTTATGCTTCATGCACTAACGCTCGGAATCGATAGGGATCTCGAGAACGCGACGATATCGATTCTCCCCTCGCTCAGAACGGATTTTATCGGCGTCGCCAAGTGTGATGGTGCGATGACCGAGGTGCGGGCGATATCGTTCAAGGCGGTTATAAATCCGACCGATTGATCGTGACCTGGACATATTGTGAACAGAGACCGGCATACGCATCATCGTCGCCTCGCCGCGGCCGCATTACTTCTATCGGTTCTGCTCCTGTCACCGGCGAACCGGGTGAGCGGTATCGTTTCTCCGCGACGCGGTGGAAAGCTGCCCGACGCCTATATCGAGAGAAGACTGGAGTCTAAGAACGCCTTCGCCCCGAAGCGCGCCTGGATCCAACGGCGGGACCGGCAGTTGAGGGGCGAGATCGTTTTCAGGCCGATGCGGTCATATCTGGAGGGCGCGCTTTCCACGCCCCAGCTCGCCCTGAGCGGGGCGCTGAGAGTGCCGGTTCTCCTTGGAGCTTACTCCGATATCCCGGAGCCCTCCGTCCAGGATACGACACTGCAGCGGCTCTTCTTCGACGGCCCATGGCCGACCGGAACGATATCAGACTACTACCGCGAGGTCTCACTGGGGATATTCGATGTTCGGGGCGATGTCTACGATTGGACTGTTCTTGATAATAATGAAGTCTACTATACAGGCGGACAGGGTGGATTGAGCAGCGTTTACTCCCGCACCGGGGAGATGATCACTGAACTTATCGTCGCAAGGGACGCGACTGTAGATTTCGGCCAGTACGACAATGACGGCCCGGACGGGTTGCCCAACTCGGGCGACGACGACGGCTTCGTCGATCTTCTCTTGATCGTCCATCCGACGATCGGAGCCGAGTGTTATTCGAACCTTGTCCACATGTGGTCCCACTCATGGCTTTACAGCCTGTGGCTCTCCTCCGGGGGACAGCCCTATTCGACCGGCGACCCGGCCGCGGGCGGCGGGGTCATACTTATCGATGATTACATAATCGGGCCTTCACTCTCCTGCGAGACGGGCGTGATAGAGATAGGCGTATTTTGTCACGAGATCGGCCACGGTCTAGGCCTGGTCGACCTCTACGACACGTACGGCGGCGCGGGCATCGGCTACTGGGGTCTCATGGGGGCGGGGAACTGGAACAAGCCCTCCTCCCCGGCCCATCCCTGTGCCTGGTCCCGAGAGCAGCTCGGCTGGATCGATCCGGTCGAGATCGACTGGCGTCAGCAGTCGCTCGAACTGGATCCCATAGCGAATAGCGGCGACGCGGCAAAGCTCGTCCTGCCTTCGAAACGATTCAGGCGAAGAAGGTACTTCGTGGGGGACGGGGGCATGGGTCTCATCTGTGGGTATACCTCTTCGGAGGCCATAGCCCGTGAATGGTACGGGGCAGGAGGCTACGGTAATGAGTGGAACGAATCGAT
>DAOUUU010000104.1 GCA_030667985.1 Candidatus Krumholzibacteriota bacterium | reverse complement strand
TGGGAACTGAGCGCTGATGGCGGCATGAGCTGGCAGGATATTACCCCGGATGGAAACTTGAACGAGCTGACCGTTCCGGGAATCGATTTGGTCTGGCGTTCGACCCATGCACTTGCGGCACCGGGCGTCAATCCCGGTGTGACCCACCTCGAGATCGAATGGCTCTACGAGTCCGCTGATATCGATTCCATCTGGGATGTTCCCAACGATCAGGGCCGCCAGGTAAGTATCTCCTGGCAACAGAGCGGATATGATTATCCGGGGAGTTCCGCCCCTATCACCGAGTACGCCATCTATAGAAAGATAGATTATGATCTGACGTTATCTTCTGAACCTTCAGAACTGGAAAGTGCAATAACGATCAAGATCTCAGAAACGGGCGATACCAGATCCTTACTATCTTATCCACCGGGTGACTGGCACTTCATCATGACAGTGCCGGCAGACTGCGAGAAATCCTACGCGGTGGTCACACCAACACTCGCAGATTCGACGATCGATGAAGGAATCTACTACACAACCTACTTTGTTAGGGCCAGAACCAGGACGCCGGGTGTTTATTACGATTCGAACCCCGACAGCGGTTACTCGGTCGACAACATCGCCCCCGGCGTACCGACGGGGCTCATGGTCGCCTACAACACAGGCAGCGGCAACCAGCTCGCATGGGATCCGTGCCCCGACGCTGACTTCCAGTACTTCTGCATCTATAGAAGCGACGGGGAGGACTTCGAACCATCGCCCGAGAACCTCGAGCACATGACGGCCTCAGCCTCCTGGACCGATCCAGCAACCGATGGGTGGCAGTACACATACAAGATCACGGCGGTCGACTTCAATGGCAACGAGAGCGATGCGGCATCCGCGACTACGGTCACAGGGGATGAAACTCCGTCGACGCCCAAGGCCTTTGCCCTCCATCAGAACGTCCCGAACCCGTTCAACCCGGCGACCGTAATCAGGTTCGACCTGCCGAGGGCGGCGCACGTGGGACTGCATATCTACGATGTATCTGGCAGGCTCGTCCGCACGCTCGCAGACACGGAGATGGAACCGGGCAGCAAGAAGATCGCCTGGGACGGCAGGGACGGCGCGGGACGGGGAACAGCGAGCGGTGTCTACTTCTACCGGCTCACGGCCGGCTCATTCACCGAGACGAGGAAAATGGTACTGCTGAAGTAGGGTGGCCTACTTCTTCTCTTCCCGTTCGAGAGCGGCGGCGGAATTGATGAGGCTGGTGAAATATATGGCCAGCGGGCGGTAGGCGATGTGCGACCACTTCGAAAACGGGACTTCGATTATCAGCATCGGCATTAGGATCGCAAGATGAATCACATAGGTGTAATAGGTAGGATAGATCAAGCCCCCGATCCTGAAGAAATGGACGAGGATGCCGGTCAGGGTCGTCAGAAAAAGCATAATAAGGAATATCCAGTCGGACGCGTGCGTGTACTTATGCACCTCGCCCGTTCTTCGTATCCTGCTCACGGACCAGACGATGATCGCCAGAAGTATACCGAAGGTCGCATAGTATCCGAGGAACCTCTGCGGGTGTGAGATGGGATGGATTCTCTCGGTCTGAAACCAGGGCAGTATAACTACTATCATCGTGAACATGATCGTATAGCCGGTCATAACCAGCCAGTGGAGCGCCCAGTAGGTCCAGTCCTTGCACTTTGAGAACCTGAACTGCGTGCCGAAATGGAAGAACAGGTTCCACGCCTCCTTCACATAGAGACGCAACGGCACCTTCACCTTTTTGTTCCGTATTACGATCTTCAGGTACATGTTGAAGATATTCGAGATCAGGAAGAACGAGACGATTGCCGCCATCGTCCAATCTCCGAACTCGATTATCGTGACGAAGGTCTCGGGTTCGATCCCCTCGACAAAGCTGTTTATCTTGACTCCACCTTCGGCATTGATCAGGCCTGCCGGATCGGCCGTCGGGCGGAGAAAGAGCGCAAAGAGAAGAATGACGATCGCCGAGATAAACGCTATCGCCCCCAACTCCCAGGCCTTCGACACATAGAACTTCCTCGAGAGCCCCGTCCAATCGTACTTCGATGTCAGGTAACGCCTCAGCGACATCATCATCTCGCCGGGATTCGACTGCCGCGGGCATGTTTCGCTGCAATCCCCGCAGTAGTAGCATAGCCAGGGCTCGGGCGAACTCTGTATATCGTCCTCGAGGCCCAGGACGGCATACCTGAGCAGCCTTCTGGGGAAGGTGTTGTCGTTTTCTGCGAGCGGGCATACGGCCGTGCAGTTGCCGCAGTTGTAACAGGCGGAGAAATCGACTGCCCCGAACCGCTTGATCTCGTCCGCGAATCCTGCCTGTACCTTCGCCATAACGTCAGCCCTTTATCCTGTAGTAGTAATACTCGTCCAGATCATCGGCCCTGTCGGTCTCGACCTCGCCAAACTTGCGGAGCGTCATGAGGTGATATGTCACAAGATCCTTCTCCAGCCCCGTCTTCTCTGCTATCTCCGGTATGGTCATGGGCTCCGGCTTCAGGGCCTCCAGGATCGCCTTTTTGATCCTGCGAAACTCCTTCATCCGTTCCAGTACCGCGCCCGGCACCTCCCGCAGCTCTTTTATCTGTTTGATCGTCGATCTTTTCTCGTCCATAACTTTCGGCTCCAGTATCAATCGGCCAAGGCGTCGATCATGGTCTCGATCTCGGCGTCGGTGAACCCGATGAGCTGAATGGCGTTCACCGGGCATACCGGCAGGCACATTCCGCAACCCTTACATGTAGATTCGTTGACGCCCGCCACCGCTTTGCCCTCGAACTCCGTCTTATCGATGGCATCGAAGGGGCACGCCTCCTGACATTTTCCGCACCACTCGCAGAGGGCCCTGTCGATCTTCGCCATGGTCGGCTCCAGCTCTATCTCGCCCTTGCCTATCAGCGCGTTCGTCTTGATGGCGGCTGCGAGGGCGGACTGAACGGTCTCGGTGATATTCTTCGGCCCTTGCGAGGTGCCCGCCAGATAGATGCCGTCCAGGACCGTCTCGACCGGTTTCAGTTTCGGATGGACCTCGTTGAAGAACCTGTCCCTCCCGGCCGGGACCTTCATGATCTCGCCGATTCTCTTGTCGGCCCTCGGGACCATTCCGGTGACGAGCACGACTAGATCGGCATCGACCTCCAGCTCCCTGTCTTCGGTCAGCACATCCTTCACCTTCACCGATGTTATCCCGTTCTCGCAGCTCACAACGGGGGGATCGTCCTCGAAGGATTGCAGGTAGATATCGCCGAGCTTCGAAGATTCTTCGTAGATGCTCTCCTGCTTGCCGTAGGTCCTCACACCCCTCGTGAAATGATAATTCTGGATCTCTGCAAACTTCTTCTTCGCTAGGACAGCCGAATGGATCGCCGAGGTGCAGCAGTGCCGCGCGCAGTACTTGTTCTCCCCATCGAGGGCGCCAGTCTGCCTGCTGCCGACACAGAATATGTAGGCGATGTCCTTTACATCCTTGCCCTTGTAGGTCAGTGTGTCGCCGCTGATCTCGATCAGCCGCCTGAACTGCTGGAGTGTGATCACATTCTCTATCGAGCTGTACCCGAACTCGTCCGTCCCGGGCTCGTATGGATCGAAACCTGTGGCCAGTACGACGGCTCCCGCCTTGATCTGCTCAAACGCTTCTTTCTGATCGAGGTCGATCTCGGGGCAGATATTGACGCACTCGCCGCACCGAGTACAGTGCTCAAAATCGATCGCAGGCATCAAGGGAAACCCGCCGCTGTTTCTGTATATCGCTTTTCTATTGGTGAGTCCGAAATCGAAGGCGTTCGGCACTTCTACGGGGCAGGCCTCGATCGCCCGCTCGAGCCTTTTCTCGAAATCATCGAGTCCCTCCGCGCCGGCGGCATCAGTGTCGGCTTTTGCGCCCCGCGGGGCTATCCTGAGCTTTATATCAAAGTTGCCCACACTGCCCGAGTTGGAAACCACCTCGCACCCGGTATGCAGAGTGATGTTATCCCTGTTTATAACCTCTTCGTACAGGTCGGCGGTCACAGCGCCGCCCGTCTCGTCCGTGGGGAAGAGTTCGCCCCATTGAGCTGTTCTCCCGCCGACGAAATGATCCCTCTCGATGAGATAGACCTTCGATCCGGCATCGGCCAGATCGACGGCCGCGCGCAACCCGGCGATTCCCGCTCCGACGACCAGGACCGTCCTCTCGGAGGAGATCACGGGCGAGACCAGCGGCTCCGCGAGCCTTGTTCTGGCAATCGCCGCCCTCACGCTCCGTATCGCCTTCTCTGTCGCCTGCTCCGGCGTATCGGAATGAGCCCAGGAACCCTGCTCCCTGATATTGGACTGTACGTAGTTGTACTTGTTGAGGCCGCCCCTCTCGGCGACATTTCTGAAGGTGAACAGATGCAGCTTGGGAGAGCAGGAGGCGATAACGAGGCCGTCGAGCTCCTGTTCCTCGATGTCTTTTACGATCTCCTGCTGGGTCGAATCGGCGCAGGCGAACATCGTCACCTTGGCCAGCGCAACGCCCTCCTCGCGCTCGACCACCTCCCGGACCCTCTCGACATCGACATAGTCCGAGATGTTGGACCCGCACTGGCAGATATAGACCCCTATCTTCTTGTTCATCTTGCCCTCTTAAGGTAGCTCAGCGATTCCGAGGCCGCGGCGCCGGCCGACACGATCGAATCGGGAATATCCATGGGCCCCGAGGCGGTTCCCGCGACGAAGACACCTTCGATGTTCGTTTTAGCGGGATTGCGCAGCCTATCGACCTGCTTCACGTAGCCGTACTCGTCGATCTCGAGCTTACCGCCCATAAAAAGCGTTTCAGCCTCGGGATTCGCCAACATACCGACGGCGAGAACGACCAGATCGTGCTCCGCCTCCTTCACCCTTCCCTCACGCATGTCCTCATACCTGACGATCAGATCGCCGTTTTCCTTCTGCTCTATCGTGCCCACCTTGCCCTTGACGAACTCGACACCCATACCCTTGCTCTGCTGGTAGAACTCCTCGAAACCCTTTCCGAACGCCCTGATGTGCAGGTAATAGATCGTGACATCCGCCATAGGCAGGGAACCCAGGAGCAGCTGTCCCTGCTTTATCGAATACATGCAGCAGACCTGGGAGCATATTGGATTGCCCACCGTCTCGTCCCTCGAGCCGGTGCAGAGAACGTAGGCTATGTTATCGGGCATCTTGCCGTCCCCCGGCCTCAGGACATTGTTGAAGGGCCTGGTGGGAACGAGCTGTCTCTCCATCTGCATCGATGTTATGACGTTCCTGAACCCGCCCCCGCCGTATCTTTCTATAACGGCGGGATCGAACAGGTTGAATCCCGTGGCGATGATCACCGAGCCGGCCGTCACGCCGGTTCTCTCGATCTTCTGTGTGAAATCGATAGCGTCCGCGGCACACGCCCTCTCGCAGGCTCCGCAGAGTATGCAGTTCTCGATATCGATCGTCGCAATCCGTGGGTTGGCGATGCTGAAAGGAACGTAGGCTGCCTTCCTGCCGACGAATCCGTACTGGTATTGATCGTCGACGATAACGGGGCAGGCATCCTCACAGTCCTGGCAGCCGGTGCAGTCATTCTCTACGACGTAGCGGGGATGCTTTATCAAAACTCCGCTGAATGAATTATCGGGATTCTTTTCGATATCGACGATCTCGCTGTCCGTGCTGATCGTGATGTTCGGGTGCCTCGCCGTCTCCGACATTTTCGGCGTGGTTATGCAGGCAGCACAGTCGAGTGTCGGAAAGACCTTGCTCAGATGGATCATCTTGCCCCCGATCGAGACGTCTTTCTCGACGAGCAGCACGCTGAGCCCCGAATCGGCCAGATTGAGGGCCGACTCCTGCCCGGCGATGCCGCCACCGATCACGATGACGTCGTACTTCGATCTGTCAGGATCCATCCCCACGGTGTTTCTTCTCCTCTATCCGCTCTTGCCGGCGCCGGCCAGATAGTCGGTGAAAACTTTGACCTGTTTAACGAACGCTTCGGAGCAGACGGAACAGATCGCGGCCATCCTCAGCCTGGCCTTATCGATGCCCTTACCATCCATCAATTCATGCGTCATCGCCACTATCCCGGCTGTTTTATCCTCGCATGTGTCGCTGAAAGGGCAATCCGTACCGTCGGCGGCGATAAAGACACCGTCAAAGCCCTTGTCGAAGGCACGCATGATCCACCTGGGCTTGATACCGCTCGAGCATGGTATGCTGATGACATCAACGGACGGAGGGTAGTGCTGCTTCAACAGTCCTGCGAGGTCGATAGCGGGATCCGAGATCTTCTCGGTTGAAAATACCAGGATCTTCGATGTTTTCTTGTTGTTTCCTTTATCCAACTATTTATTTTTTCTTCATAAAAATGGTGAAATATCCAGATTCTTCTACTGTGCCGAGATACTCATGCCCCTTCTTCTGGGCCCACTTCGGCACATCCCTCCTGGTTCCCTCATCTGATGAGAGAATTTCCATCACTTCACCTGAATTAATCTCTCCGAGGGCCTTCTTCGCCGCCAGCAGCGGTCCGGGGCAGGCCGTTCCCCTGGCATCTACTTTCTTGTGAACTTCGAGGTTCTTCAGTTCATCCTGATTCATTATCGCTCCTTGGATTAAATAAACAGATGTATGTCGGATTCCTCCATCGAGGTGATGCACTCTCCGATTCCAACTATATCGTCCGCCAGGTCGACAAAATCATCCAGCTTCTCCCCACCCCACACCTTGCCGGCGAGTCCGCAGATGTAGATCTTGACGTTGGTCAGCTCCTTCGCCTCCCTGAAAAACTCGAGCCATGGCTTTACATTCAGCTTCTCCAATGATTCCATAAACTCGGCCTTGAGCTTTGGATTCTCGGCAAGCTCCAGCTTGTCGTTATTTTCGGCTATCCCTTTCATGAAGGCTCGCGCGCCCTGGAGCAGCACAAACACTTCGACATCCATGTCGTCCGCGGCCGCGCCGCTTAGGATAATTCCAGCTGCGGTCAGCTTATCCAGGCTTCCCGAGAAGAGAGCAATCGTCAAACGCTTGTTTTCCATTTATTACGCTCCTTTGAGTTTGAAGTGGCGATTGTTAGCACAACAAGTCCGTATTGTCAATGTGATTGTGTCCTGTTAAACAGTGCCGGCCATTCTCGATCCGATGCCCGGATTTTATCCGATTTTATAGCGGGTCATCCTTGAAAGTTCTTTCCTATCTTTTCTTTCGCAAGGATTTCTTGAGCTTCGCCTCAAGCTCTACCGGCAGCGGCTTGCCCTTGGGACGGTCCATCAGCTCGAACTCCTCCCTCAGGCGCTCGTCGGGCGGCGGCGGGATGTAGGGATCCTTCTCGAGGAAAGCGTGCAGGATCACCCGCGCGGCCTCCTTGTCCGGTATCATCCCCTTCCCCCCCGTCTGGGGATCGAGCTGGCTGAAAGGCGGGATCGGGGAACCGACGCAGGAGGGGCAGCCGTGCGCGCAGGTGCAGGTCTCTATCATTTCGAGGGCCGCCTCCATGATCTCCTCCACTATATCGTAGGCCTTGAGACTGAAGCCGAGGCCGCCCGGATACTTATCGTAGAGGTAAAGGGCGGGGCCCTCTGTCGAGCGGGAGTTTACCGTAGTACCGATATCGAGCGGATCGCACATGACAAAGAGGGGCACGACCTCGCGTAGGATGTTCGAGAGGCCAAGCAGCCCCTCACCCGGCACGCGGCCGTGCTTTCGTACCTGTGAGAGCACGCCCTCGGGCGGTACGATCCAGAGCCCGGAGGTCTCGAGGACCTGGGGCGGCAGGTCGCACTTGCCGTAGCCTATCGAGTCCCTGCTTCCGAACTTGATCTTTCTGAACATGAAAGTGAGGTCGGTGACCGAGACGTCGCCGAAGGCGATGCCGGAGACGCGCCACTTCGAACGCTTCTCCTCGTGGTCCACCCTGACCTGGGTCTCGGTGATCGACTGCGTGTAGTAATCGACGTTTGTCTTCTCGACGAAGACGATCTTCTTCTCCGTGTCGAGGTCGCGAACGAAGTAGGTCTCCGCCTCGTGGAGATAGATCGCCTGGGGATGAACCTGCTGGAAGGCGCTCGCCTCGTCTATCGTGCCGATCACTACGTTCCCCTCGCTCTCGTCTATGATCGTGTATGTGTTGGGAGAGATGTTCCTCAGGTTCACATCGGCGCTCGGGTATCCCTCTCCCCGCCAGTACCAGCGGCCCTTGACGAAGTTGAGCTGGCGCTCCTCTTCTAAGAGCTCGGTTATCGCGGGGGCGTACTCGCCCATCTCCTCGACCTCTTTTACCGTCAGGGGCAGCTCGAATGCGGCGGAACGCATCTGGCCTATGAGGATATGGGGGTTAGAGGGGTCTATGATCGCGTTCTCGGGCGAGCGGCCGAAGAAGTAATCGGGGTGCTTGGCGAGATACTGGTCGAGCGGCGTGTTGTAGGGGATAAAGACGACGAGCGACTCCTCCCTGCCGCGCCCGGCGCGTCCAGCCTGCTGCCAGGTCGAGGCGATGCTGCCCGGATATCCGACTATGATCGAGGCGTGGAGGGCGCCTACATCGATCCCGAGCTCGAGGGCGTTGGTGCTGATAACGGCCCTGAGATCCCCGCTGAAGAGACGCTTTTCGATCTCCCTGCGCTCCTCCGGAAGATATCCGCCCCTGTAGGGATGAACATAGTCTTTCATCGAGGCCCTGTGCTCTCCGAGCTTTTCACGTGTGTATCTTGTTATGACTTCGCTAACTACACGTGCGCGGACGAAGGTGATCGTCTG
>DAOUUU010000121.1 GCA_030667985.1 Candidatus Krumholzibacteriota bacterium | reverse complement strand
GGATTCGCGTGTGGAACGCGCCGCGTCGGTATCCTCGATCCTGAGCACGAACGCGCCCTTGTGTCTCCTCGCATAGAGATAGTTGTAGAGCGCCGTTCTCGCGCCACCCACATGCAGGTGCCCTGTCGGGCTCGGAGCAAATCGCACACGCACACCATCAGACATATACGGCCAACACCTCTTCCTACTGCTCTGTAGCTACCTCAGCCTTGACGGCGCTGAGGAGCGAGGAATAATCCATGCCGAACGCTTTCCTCGACGCCGTGTCCAGGTCTTTTCCTTCGCCTAGATAATCGATGAATTCCATGGCGTGTCCCATATCGGATATCGACAGGAGATTCTCGGCCATGAGATAGGCATTGTAGAAAGCGATTCTCGTGGAAGGCATATCGTACGCCTCCTCCAGCGTCTTCTCCATGTCTTCCGGTGAAGGATTCATCTCATAGATGCCTTCCTTCCTGAACTGGACGATCTGGTAGCTCAGTATCACTCCTTCTTCGGCGACATGCGATGCCAGCCCCTCCCTGAGCCAGTTTGGGATCTGTCCCTTAGAGCGCCGATTCAGCGCCACCTGGGCTATTTTATTCGTTATCCCGATCTCCAGAATAGTCCTCTTGAGCATGATGTCAAGCGGCTCGAAATATATCGTATCTCCCGTCACTGAACCGTAGTACCACCACTCCTTGCGTGTGAGGAAAGTATATTCATCGAGATCCTTCGATCCTATCATATAGACGCGCCCGTCGGCGGGCGCTCCGATATCTCTGCTGATCTTCTTGTACGCGTCGAGTGCGGCGCCGAATGATTTAACCGCGACATACCTGGCGATATCTCCCGGTGGATAGTGCAGCTCGAACCTGGCGTTCGCCATCACTCCCCCGCTGATCGGGTGGTAATAATCCCTGGTCAACTTGTATCCGTCGAGAGGCGACAGAAGCGAGTCGGGGATACGGAACTCCTGTTCGGCGGTTTTTTCATCCTTCGATTCCTTGCCGCATCCGCCAAGCACCAGCGCGAGAATGAGCAGTGCCGCAGAAAATCTTCTCATTGCTTCGCTCCTCCTATTGGTCTATTCCTGTCCTTACGCTCTTTGGGGAAGAGTTTCCTTATCAGCTCTCCGGCCCGTTCGATCGGCAGATCTCGTTCCCGCTCGATCATCTCATGCAACTCCGTGGCTCCTGCCCGGGCTTCAGCCAGCCAACTCCGGGCGAATTCTCCCGATTCGATCCGCTCGAATAGCTCCTCCATCGATCTTTTTGTTTCCTCTGATATGATCCCCTCGCCGAATCTCATACTGCCGTACGCAGCCGTGCCGCTGATCATATCACGCATTCCGGAAAATCCATATTGCTCGAAGAGATCGACAATAATCTTGAGCTCGTGAAAACACTCGAAATAAGCGACCTCCGGGCTGAATCCTTTTTCGATAAGGACATCGAAAGCACACTTGATCAGAGCAGGGACCCCTCCACAGAGCACCGCCTGTTCCCCGAATAGATCACTGACCGCCTCTTCACGAAAAGTCGTTTCGAATGCGCCGACCCGCAAGCAGCCTAGTCCCCAGGCGACAGCGAGAGCTACCCCCCGGGCGTTTCCCGAAACATCCTGCTCGACGGCGAGCAGGCAGGGCAACCCCGAACCGCGGCTGTACGCCTCTCTCAGACGAGTCCCCTGCCCCTTCGGGGCGACGAGCAGCAGATCATGATCGGCTGTCTCTATCTCTCCGAACGCGACGGAAAAACCGTGCGCGAAGCAGAGAGCTGCGCCGCGAGGCAGATTGGGTGCGATTTCATCGCGGAAGACTGTTCCATGCACCTCATCCGGCAGCAGCATCAAAAGCACATCGGCCGCGCGGGCAAGTTCCACCGCTCCACCGACCTCGAATCCATCATCCTGAGCCTGTTTCCAGCCGTCTCCGCCCGAGCGGGCAGCGACCTTGACATCAAAACCGCTCTCCCGCAGATTCAGAGCCTGTGGGCATCCCTGGTTCCCGTATCCGGCGACGACGATCCTCTTTCCTTCGAGTATAGCGGGATCAGCATCAGCCGATTTCAGCATCCGCAAAATCTACCTCCGGTAAAGTCGCCAACAATCTATAACAAAGTAAAATAGCCGTAGCAAGCCCAAATCGAAGCGGACATGACCGGCCGATCCTGTTTTCACTTGACAGGAGCCGCTTTTCGCATACTATTTCTTTGGTGTGGCGGTGTAGCTCAGTCGGTTAGAGCAGGAGAATCATAATCTTCGTGTCCGGGGTTCGAATCCCTGCACCGCCACCAAAAATCTCCTTTTCCTTCAACTTTTCAGATCCAGGATGAACTGCTTAAAAAATGTACAAAGCACGATCGATGCACATTCCCTGATCGATAGAGGTTCGAGGGTCCTCGCCGCCGTCTCGGGTGGACCCGATTCGACCGCCCTCCTCTCGATCCTGAACCATCTCTCATCGGAATTGGGATTCGATCTCGCGGCCGCGCACTTCGACCACCGGATACGCCCCGAGTCGGTGCGTGAACGGGCCGCGGTCGAGAGGTTCGCGTCGTCGCTAGGCATTCAGGTCTTCGTGGGTTCAAAGAATGTTCCGCGCAAAGCGCGCGCGGACAGGGTAGGCCTCGAGGAGACGGCAAGGAACGAGAGATATAGATTCCTGGAGGAGACAGCGAGGGAATATGGCGCCGGGGCCGTCGCCCTCGGTCACACGAGGGACGATCAAGTCGAAACGGTCCTGCACAGGGTCTTGAGGGGCACCGGTTGGCGGGGTCTGACCGGCATGCAGCCCCGCAGGGGCATATTCATCCGGCCGCTCCTCGATTGCGGCCGACAGGAGTTGATCGCCTACCTGCGGGGTCGCGGGATCTCCTATGTCATCGACAGCAGCAACCGAGATAACAGATATTACCGCAACAGGATACGAAACAGGCTACTCCCCTATCTGCGCAAAAACTTCAACCCCGCTGTCGACGACGCCCTTCTGCGCCTCAGGGCCGGAGCGCTGGAAGGCTGGCACCTGCTCGAAGGCTCCGTTTCCGGAAGGATCCCGAAGCGCCGCCGGGACGGGACGGTCATCATACCTCTTCGTGAACTAGAGGGAACAAGCGACTTCGAGATATATCTGATGATCGATCTCATCCTGCGGGAAAGATTCGGCATCTTCCAGGATATGGAAAGGACACATTTCGACGCCGCGAAGCGATTGATCCGTTCCGCGCAATCTGGTAGAAAACTGCGGTTCCCCCACAACGTCATTCTCCTGAAAGAGCAACGGAATCTCGTCATCATGGTCGAACGCGCCGAATCAAAGGCGGCCGGGTTGATCGTCGTGCCCGGACCCGGCAAGTATGAGCTCCCCCCGTGGAACCTCTCGCTCGAAATCGAAACAGTAAGGGGACCGAGCATCGAGCACAGATGGAGCGATCTGGAAGTTTTCCTCGCGAAGGTCCATTTTCCGATCCACGCTCGATCCAGAAAAGAGGGCGATAGAATTGTCCCGTTCGGAATGCGCGGACGCAAGAAATTGAGCGACCTCTTTATAGACCGTAAGAGACCGCTCAGGATGCGTGACCGGTATCCCGTCTTCGAGGATGCTGACGGCATTTTCTGGGTACCGGGTCTCGTGACCGACGAGCGGACGAGGATCAGCGGCAGAACACGCAGGGCCGTACGGCTCAAGGTTTCCGAGATCGTTAAATAGCAATGAGTTAACAAATCCCCTCGCCGCTATTTTTACAAAAAATCCCGCTTTGCGGTTTACACTGTAAATAATGGATGAGCAGTGAACCTTTCTGTGCTAGAATGGCACGCGAGGGTAGGAAACGGATTGGGAGCGCGATGGAAACTCTGTTCGACAACTGCAGGCCCCTGATAACATCGGAAGAGATCCAGGACCGTGTCCGGGAACTCGCCGGACGGATATCAGATGACTACTACGGCAAGGATCTGCTGCTGATCGTGCTGCTCAAGGGCGGTTTTATCTTCCTCGCCGATCTCGTTCGAAACCTCACGATCCCATGCGAAGTCGAATTCGTGACCGCTTCGAGCTACCGTGACGGTGTGCAGCGAAGCATAGAAGTCGAGATAGACGTCAACATCAAGAGCAATATCACCGGCCGGGAGATCATCATCGTAGAAGGCATCGTCGATACGGGGCATACGCTCGCGAACCTGATGAGGGAGCTATCCGAGCGGGGCATTCAGAGCTGCCGTGTATGCACCCTCCTGGACAAGCCTTCGGCCAGGCAGATAAAGGCTGATGTCCACTATGTAGGATTCGAGATCCCAGATGTATTCGCTGTCGGATACGGACTCGATTTCATGGAACAGTACAGAAACCTGTCATACATCGCCGAGCTGTCACCCGCATCGCCCGATGCAACCATTCGGCGGGAGCTCGTGAAACGTCCCGATTTTGCATCGACTGCCGCAGAACCGGTCGAACCGTCCGTAATACCTTCGGAGGGCGAGTTGGCCGAGAAACATCGCAGGCAGTCCCGATTCCGGATGGACAAATAGACAATCATTGATTATCTTCGAGATGGAAAACTCAATTAATCTCTATTGTTACAATTATGACAGACGATAATAACAAGAAGATTCCGAAACAGCCGCCGCCTCCAAAGAGGTGGCCTCCGCAGGGTTCTATGCCGGGTCCGCAGAAACCGTCGAGATCGATGGCGATCTGGATCGGTCTGCTGATTGTCTTTTTCCTCGCGTTTCTCATCTTCAATTCGGGCAGGGAGAGAGAATGGCCTCTGACCTACAGCCAGTTCATAAACGAGATCGACAACAGCAACATCAGCAGCATCAAGATCAAGGGACTACTTGTCCGAGGGACACTCATAGAGGAGATCGTCGTTCCGGCCGGCAATGAAAGCACTACGATAAAGATCTTCAAGGTGATTCTTCCGTCGGAGGACAAAGATCTTCCCGAAAAGATCTGGGCCAGGAATCCAGATACACAGATCGAGGGGGAATTCCCGGGCAGTAGCGTATGGGTCAAAGCGCTTGCCACGGCGCTACCACTCATCGCCCTGCTCGCGCTATGGCTTATTCTCATGCGCCAGATGCAGGCGGGAGGCAACAAAGCTTTCTCTTTCGGAAAGAGCAAGGCGAAGATGATGGGCGGCAACACGCCGCGCGTGACCTTCAACGATGTCGCAGGCGCCGACGAGGCAAAGGAGGAACTCGAGGAGATCATCGAGTTTCTCAAGGATCCGAAGCGGTTTCAGAAGCTCGGCGGACGAATCCCCAAGGGGGTTATCCTGCTCGGCCAGCCGGGAACGGGAAAAACCCTCCTCGCAAGAGCGGTCGCCGGAGAAGCGAGCGTCCCCTTCTTCAGTATGAGCGGGAGTGATTTCGTAGAGATGTTCGTCGGCGTAGGCGCAAGCCGTGTCCGCGACCTCTTTGAAAAAGGCAAGAAGCACGCTCCATGCATCCTATTTATCGACGAGCTCGACGCCGTCGGCCGTCACCGGGGCGCCGGTCTCGGAGGGGGCCATGACGAACGCGAACAGACCCTGAATCAGCTTCTCGTCGAAATGGACGGGTTCGTAACGAACGAGGGTGTCATCCTGCTCGCCGCGACTAACAGACCCGACGTGCTCGATCCGGCTCTGCTAAGGCCCGGCAGATTCGACCGCAGAATCGTCGTCGACATGCCGGACATGAAGGGAAGGCTGGGCATTCTCAAGGTCCATACGAGGAAGATCCCTCTATCGGATGAAGTCGATCTCGAGATCCTCGCGCGCGGAACACCCGGGATGTCGGGTGCGGATCTGGCGAACATGGCGAACGAAGCCGCGCTCCTCGCTGCACGCCGCCACAAGAACAAGGTCGAAATGGAGGAGTTCGACGAGGCGAAGGACAAGGTCCTTCTCGGCCCGGAACGAAAAAGTCGGATCATGAAAGAGGACAGCAGGCGTATGACCGCTTACCACGAAGCGGGCCACGCCGTCGTCGGCTCATACCTCGAACATGCCGATCCGCTCCATAAGGTAACCATCATCCCGCGGGGACAGGCTCTCGGAGTCACCTTCTTCCTCCCCACCGACGACCGCTTCGAGTACTCCAAGGACTGGTGTCTCGATACGATAACACACCTGCTCGGCGGGCGCGTAGCCGAGGAGCTCGTGCTCAAGAGGATCGGTACCGGAGCGGCGAACGACATCAAGGAATCCTCGAATCTAGTGCGCCGCATGGTCATGCAGTGGGGCATGAGCGAATCGCTGGGCCCCATATCATTCGGCGACCGCGACGAGCAGATCTTTCTGGGAAAAGAGATCGCTGTCCGCAAAGACTACAGCGAGCACACCGCGCGGTCGATCGATGATGAGGTCAAACGCATCATCCTGGATTGCTTCAAAAGGGCG